>JAJYPO010000228.1 GCA_021795275.1 Nitrospirota bacterium
AAAAGGCAAAAAAAATTTCTTGCAATTGAAAAAAATCAGTGTATATTCTGACCGATTGTTGACCGGACGCCGTTTTGCCCAGACAATGATTCTGGGGGACGGAATCGTCCCGCAATTCGCCCGTCGGTCCTTGCCCGGAGGAGACCGTGTCTCCCCGGACCATCGGCGGGCCGTCCCTGTATCAAAGGAGCCACGTCGTGAACAGCGTCTTCGACATACCGGGTTCCGGATTTCCAACATGCCGTCCGGAGCTTCTGAAACTCGTCTTCAAAATATTGACCGAATCGAGTCTTTGGCAGGTCTGGCCTAAAGGCTTCGGGTTGACCTAACGACACAACCAGGGGGTAACGAGTGCACGCATTGGGAACACATCTTCTTGTCGAACTGAAGGACTGTCAGTCCGATTCCCTTTCGGATCCGGAATTCGTCCGGAACGCCATGATTGACGCCGCCAAAAAAGCCCATGCCACCATCGTCGACGACAAGTTTCACCACTTCAGCCCTTTTGGCGTCAGCGGGGTCGTCGTCATCGCCGAGTCCCATCTGGCGATCCATACCTGGCCCGAGTACCGGTACGCGGCCGTCGACGTCTTCACCTGCGGGGATACGCTCAAGCCGGAAGTGGCCGCCATCCACCTGGCCCAGGTTTTTCAGTCCCAGAACCCCAGCATCCACGAGATCAAGCGGGGGATAATCGGAATATCCAACGAGAAGATCGCCCACAAGATCGAGGAGGAGGCACGTCCCTCCGAAACCGCCGACATGCAGGGGAAAGGAATCGAATCCGATGAACGGAGCGAGAACCTCCAAGTGGTATATTGAGTACGCGGCTCCGTCGCTGGGGCACATGCACGGCATCGACGGAATCATTGTCTCGCGCCAGACGAACTTCCAGAAGGTCGACATCCTTCGGACCAATGTCTACGGGAAAGCTCTGGCACTCGACGAGAAGATGCAGTCGACCCAGGTCGATGAATTCATCTATCACGAGGCTCTCGTCCACCCGGCCATGATCGCCCACCCCGCTCCCCGCTCTGTCCTGATTGTGGGCGGAGGGGAAGGCGCCACTCTCCGAGAGGCTTTGCGCCATCCGACGGTCGAACGCGCGGTGATGGTGGACATCGACGACCAGGTCATCTCCCTGTCGAAGGAGCATCTTCCCGAATGGCACCAGGGAGCCTTCGACGATCCCCGGTCGACCGTCCTCGCGACCGATGCGCGGAAATATCTGGAGGAATCGAAGGATATTTTCGACGTCATCATCACGGATCTCTCCGAACCTGTGGAAGAGGGACCCGCCTATCTTCTCTATACCCGGGAGTTCTACAAGATCGCAAGCGACCACCTGTCCCCCGGAGGAACGATCTCCGTCCAGGCCGGGGCGGCCGCGCTCCCCTTCATCCTGGCCTTCTCCGCGGTCTACCAGACCATGAAGACCGCCTTCCCCACCGTTCGCGGATTCTCGACCAACATTCCCTCCTTCGGGCTTCCCTGGGGATTCACGCTGGCATCGAAAGGCGTCGACCCCCTCGCGATGGACCGCACGGCTGTCGACAGAATCCTCGGCGAACGGGGGCTGACCAATCTCCGGTTCTATGACGGCCTCGCCCACCAGGGACTTTTCGGCATCCCGCGCCATCTCCGGACTGAGCTGGACAAATCGACGCTCATCATCGAGGACAACCACCCAATCTTCACCTATCACTAGACGGATCAGCCCCCCCCGATGGACCAGACCAAAACGCCTCTTTTCGACGCGATGGTCTCCCTTGCCGAAAGCCGGAAGGTCTCCTTTCACACCCCCGGCCACAAAAGCGGAAAAGGGATTTCGACGCGTTTTCGCAAATTCGTGGGACCCCGTGTCTTCTCGATCGACTTGACCTGTCTCGACGAGGTGGACTCTCTCCAGAAGCCCCGGGGCGTCATCAAGGAGTCCCAGGAACTGGCGGCGGAAATCTACGGGGCCGACCGCTCCTATTTCCTCGTGAACGGGACTTCGGGAGGCAATCAGGCCATGGTTGTGGCCACACTGAACCCGGGGGAGCCGGTCCTCGTGACCCGGAACGTCCACAAGTCGGTTGTCTCCGGGATGATCATGACCGGGTGCCAGCCCGTCTTCATCCCCTTTCGGACCGAGCACGGCGCCTCCTTTCCCTTGAACTACGGGACCCGGGATATCCTTGACAGCATCGATCGCCATCCCGAGATCCGGACCCTCTACCTGACCTCCCCCAATTACTACGGGGTCACCATCGATCTCCCCCGGGTGGCGGAGGCAGCCCATGCCCGGGGGATGCGCGTGCTTCTCGACGAGGCCCACGGTCCCCATCTCCACTTTCATCCGGAGCTCCCCGCCTCCGGCATGGCCGCAGGAATCGACCTGACCGTCCAGTCCACGCACAAGATCATCGGAGGCATGACCCAGGCCTCCATGCTCCATGCCCGAAAGGAGCGGATCGACGTGGAGCGCCTCTCCACCGTCCTCCGTTATCTCCAGACGACGAGCCCTTCCTATATCCTGATGGCCTCCCTCGACCTGGCCCGCATGCAGATGGCGACCGAGGGGGTGAAGCTTCTGGGCCGGGCGCTGGAGCTGGCACGATGGGCCCGGCTGAAGATCCGGGAGATCCCGGGGCTGAAATGCGCCAACCGGACGGAGATCCAGGCCCTGTCGGGAGGAGAGAACGACCTCGACGAAACGAAGCTGACCATCGACGTGAGAGGATGGGGCGTCTCCGGGTATCAGGTCTCCCAGCGCCTGAACCTCGATTTCGGGATCCAGGTCGAGATGGCCGACATCGACCATGTCCTGGTCATCGTCAGCATCGGGGATCATCGCGGTGACCTGGAGCGGCTGGTCAACGCCCTGGTCGCACTTTCCCGGGAGACCCATCGCCAGGAGAGCCGGTCTCCGATCCCCTCGATGGTCTTTTTCGACAATCTGCTCCGGATGACTCCAAGGGAGGCCTTTTTCGCTCCCCACGAAACCCTTCCCCTGGAAGATTCGGTCGGAAGGATTGCAAAGGACATCGTCACCGTCTATCCTCCCGGCGTCCCCCTGCTCGTCCCGGGAGAGGAGATCACCGCTCCCGTCATCGACACCCTCTGTCGTTTCCGGGACTCGGGGGCGACGATGGACGGCCTCGACATGACCAACCGCTTCATCGGTGTCGTCGGAGAGAGCCCTGCCCGGGGATAGACGCTCCCCCTCCGCCAAAAAACCCTTTTCAGGAACTCCAGGCCGCTGAATCCGGCCACTCCCTCCCTCTTCATTGCCAGCAGATCCTT
>JAJYPO010000047.1 GCA_021795275.1 Nitrospirota bacterium
CGGAGGGCGATGGCTGGAGGATCGCCCGGGATTTTGTCTTTCCTGCCATGAAATGGCTTTTTTCGGAAAAACCTGGCGGGATTCGGGAGCGGCCACCCATCATGGGCGTTGCATCGATTGCCACTCGGGCGAGGGCGTTATCGGGGCCATTTCGGCCCAGATGACGGGGGTCATCGAGCTCAAAAAGCATTTTCTGGGCCATCCCCGGCCGGCCCGCGACTATGCGCGGGGGATCGTCCCGAACGACAATTGCATCAAATGCCATGTTCACGGCTATCTGCGTGCGGCCCATAAAGATTTCGACGCCAGGGCCCACGAGTGCGCCTATTGCCACAACCATTTTGAAGACCGGAATTTTTCCGGGGAGATCCCGCTCTCGATGGAGCGCTACCAAGAACGATTCGCGAAGGGAGAATTTCATGAGTGAGATCGACCGTATCCATGGCCGGGAGGTGCTCGATTCCCGGGGGAATCCCACCGTCGAAGTGGAGGTGACCCTCGCCTCGGGGGCCTCCGGCCAGGCGATCGTTCCATCGGGAGCGTCTACCGGCGCCAAGGAGGCGCTCGAACTTCGGGATCACGATCCCGAAAGGTTTTGTGGCAAAGGCGTCCGAAAGGCGATCGACAACATTGCGGGAGTCATCCGGGACACGCTCGAGGGGCTTCCGGCCGAGGACCAGGTGCTGATCGACGAAACCCTGATCTCCCTCGACGGGAGCGAAAACAAGTCGGTTCTGGGGGCCAACGCCATGCTGGGGGTTTCCATGGCAGTCGCCCGGGCCGCGGCGGAAGAAAGGGATCTCGAGCTCTACCGATGGCTGGGGGGAGGCCTTGTCCGGACGCTTCCCACCCCCTTCATGAACGTGATCAACGGAGGCGCCCATGCGGACAACAATCTGGACTTTCAGGAGTTCATGATCGTGCCCCACGGAGCGGATAGCTTTTCGGAGGCCCTGCGGATGGGGGCCGAGGTCTTTGCCTCCCTGAAAGGGGTCCTGAAGTCGCGGGGTCTGACGACGCTCGTGGGGGACGAAGGAGGATTTGCCCCATCCCTCTCCTCCCATGACGAGGCCTTCGATCTTCTCCTGATGGCCATCGAGAAGGCGGGATACCGTCCGGGAGACGACGTTTCCCTGGCGCTCGATGCGGCTTCTTCGGAATTCTACAGGGAGGGATCCTATTTTCTGGAGGGTGGAAAAAGGAGGATGGAACCGGGCGAACTTGTCGATTATTACGCCCACCTGATCTCGACCTATCCGGTCGTTTCGATCGAGGACGGACTGGCGGAAGACGACTGGGAGGGCTGGATCTCCATGACCTCCCGGATCGGTTCCCGGGTTCAGCTGGTGGGAGATGATCTCTTCGTCACCAACCCCGACATCCTTGCCGAAGGGATCAGAAACGGAGCGGGGACGGCCGTCCTGGTCAAGCTCAATCAGATCGGGACCGTGAGCGAAACGATCGAGACAACCCGTATGGCGCTTCTGAACCGCATGGGAGCCATGATTTCCCATCGTTCGGGAGAGAGCGAGGACACCTTCATCGCCGATCTTGCTGTTGCGACGGGGGCCGGACAGATCAAGACCGGGTCGCTTGCCCGGGGTGAAAGGACGGCCAAGTACAACCGGCTTCTACGGATCGAGGAGGCTCTGGGAGACACGGGCCGTTATGCCGGGCTAACCCTGGTCCGCCGGAAGTAGGAGGCGCCCATGGGAGTCCCCCCGCGCAAGGGAGTTCAGGAAAAGGGAAAAGGTCAGCTCTGGTTCTACTGGATTGTCGGAGCCGGCCTCTGGATCTGGACCGGGGGAGCTCTCCTGTCAGGAACAACGGGAGTTCTCCCGCTCGGTTCCTATGTCTTCAAGGAGCGGGAAGCGGGCCAGGCTCTCGCACGGATTCAGGGACGTGTCCGTGTTCTCGAGGCCCGCGTTCATTCGTTGCGTTCAGATCCCTTCGCCCTGGAGCGTCAGGCACGTGAACGGGAGCATCGCCTCCGCCCGGGAGAAATCCTCGTCCTGCCCAGGGATAGGGACCGGGAATGACGTTGATTTTTGAAGTGAAAGTGCGTTAGGATCATCACTTGTTGTGTTCATTCCAAATCGGTGTCGCGAATATGTCTGCCGCGACAAACAAACGTTCAAGGCGGTTAGAGGACTCCTTCCGGCGGGCCGGGGGGTTTCCTGGGAGAAAACGAGCGCATGTCGAGTGTCATCAAAAAGCGTCGCAAGAAGATCCGGAAACACAAATACAAGAAGCTTCGGAGACAGTCCCGTCACAAGAAGAAGTAAATTCGGTCAGAGCTGGCTGGAAGGGGATTGGTCGTGAATGAACGGAGGCTGGTGATCGGAGGAACATTCTTTTTGTTCCTTGTCTCGTCGGGCATCGTGACCTATGAGCAGATTCAGATCGGAAACCTGCAGGGACAGCTTCGCCACCTGAAGATTCTCATGAAGGCTGGCGTACGTTCCGTTCCGGCCCCTTCCGCCCCCTCTTCGGAGAAATCCGCCAGCGTTGGGAGCTTCGAGTCCGACACCGTCAATACTGCAATGGGGATTAAGGATTTTTCCACGCTTCTGCCGACGATGGTCTCAGAGGGGCGCTCTCTTGTTCTCACCCACCGCTCCCAGGTCCGATTTGTCGCCTATCATCTCGTCGTCTTCGAACTGCAGGACAAGAAAGGCCGTACCAATCCGGTTCTCTTCAATGTCGAGGACCCGGAAACGCCCGTCTCCTGGCGATATCTCTATTCCTTTTCTTCCCGCTAACAGATCCGTCCTTCTCCCTCTGTTTCCAGCTGGTCCCCCCAACCCGTTTTCGCTTTGACGCGCAGGAGGCCCTGCTCGGACGAAACGCCTGCAGGCCGATTGCATCGGTTGAAAGGGGGTTTGTTTCGAGCGGCTTCAGTCCGCGTCCCCGTATTGTGCGGGAATGATGGTGTGAGGGGGGAGAGGGCCGAAAAAGAGCCCTCCCCTGTTCGATCAGAATGAGCCTGGGGGGGGCTGACCCTTGACCCCCACCTTTTCCAGGGTTTTGCGTGGTCCGACAATGACGGTGACGAAGGGCTTGTCGTGAAGAAGGTGCTGACCGGCAGCCAGTGCCGATTCGGGAGTGACGCGGTTCACCTGGTCAGGATAATCGGTGAAATAGGTCAGCCCTAGGTTGTCGCTCCAGACGACAAGCAGGAGGGAGGCCAGTTTAGATGTGGTGTTCATCAGGAATGGGAAGCCTCCCACCAGCTCGTTCTTGACCGCAGTCACCTTTTCGGGAGAGGGAGGCGCATTCGATGCCGCAGCGAGAACCTTGTCCATCGACGTGATGACTTTCTTCGTGTTCGGGGCGTGGGTCTGAAAATTGACCAGAAAGGGCCCGGGACGGCGTTCGGCGTCGAGCCCGGTATGGATGTAGTAGACCAGTCCCTGCTTTTGCCGGATGACATGGTTCAGCGTGGAGGTGTTGGTGCCTCCGAGAATCATGTTGAAGACGAGGGCGTTGTAGAAGGAGGGATCCTGACGGGCAATGCCGGGGGTCCCATAGAAAACGGTGGATTGTCTCAGTTCCGGTTTGTCGACGAGAAAGACTCCTGGTTTTGGAGAGAAGTCCATAATCCGGTGATGGGGGGAAAGGGGCGCGGCGGTTTGGGGGGCCCATCTCCCGAAGTACTTCCGGGCCAGCGCCAACCCTTCCTTCGGCGTCAGGTTCCCGGCCAGAACCAGGAGCGACCTGTCGGGACGGTAGTGTGCCCCCACGAAGTCCGACAGGTCACGTCGGGACACTCCTGCGAGGGATCCGGAGGTTCCGGTGGGAGGATGTCCATAAGGCCCATGGCCGAAGAGAAGACGGTAGAAAAGATTGGTTCCTTTGGGCCCGGGATGGCTTTCCGCGTCGATGAGGGAGGCCATGCTGCTCGCCTTTTTCCGGTCGAACTCCTGAGGAGGGAAGGTTGGGCTGGCCACCATTTCCGCCGCGAGAGAGAGAAGGGTGGGGGTCTCCGTGGAGAGGCTGTCTCCCGAGACGGTCGTGAAATCCCGCCCTGCGGAGGCTTCAAGGGAGCCTCCTGTCCCGTCGACGATCCGGAAGATTGCGGGAGCGTCATGATTCCTTGTTCCTTTACCCAACAGGCTCGCCGTGAGGGCTGCGGTCCCGCCTTTTCCGGGTGGATCTTCGGCGGAGCCGGCCCGAATGCCGATGCGAAAGGAGATCAGGGGAAGGTCAGGACGGGGGATCACATAGACGGTGAACCCATTCGAGAGCGTGGTCGCAAAAATGGAGGTATGCATCGCCGGAACGGGGTATTGCGAAACGGTTCCTGCGCCCAGGGATGGGTTTTTCTTTTCCGTCCCGGCGGAAGGAGAGGACGCGGGGGCATGGGCGCATGCGGAAAGAAGAGCGAGGGATGGAAGAAGTATTCCCGCCAGCGTTCTGGTCGTTGCGAGTGATTTCAGAGAGGCCATGCGATTCTCCTGTTGTAGGAAATCCCGCCCGGGGGATTCCCGGGTTTGTATCCGTTCAAGGCCTATCGGACGATGCGGCCAGGGCGTGAAAAGGATGGACGCCGAACGGGCCCGGTCGGAAACAGATACCCGACCGTCTCATTGGAGCTCTGGAGATAACTCCGGGCGACCCGGACCACGTCGTCGGCCGTCACGGCCTGAATGTTTTGGACGTAATTCGTGAGATAGCTCATGGGAATCCTGTCGGCGGACATCATGCCGAGAAGCATCCCCATTCCGAATGCCGACTCCTGGTTCATGACGAACTGGGTCAGGATCTGTTTCTTGGCAGATTCGAGAAGGTCCGGGGAGACGCTTGTCGTCCTGACCTTCCGGATGACGGCGTCAAGACGTTTTTTGAGAAGCGGGGGAGAAGTCTTCGGCAGTCCCTGGGCGTAGAAATAGAAAAGGCCCGGGTCTGCGGTCATCGGATCATAGGAGCCCTCGGCATCCACTGCCACAGGATGGCGATAGATCATGTCCTGATAGAGGAGAGAGGTGCGACCGCCGGAAAGAACCTGGGCAAGCACCAAGAGCGCCATGGCATCCCGGCTCCTGAAGTTGGGGGCGTGAAAAGCCATCATGGTGATGGGAAGCATGGCCGGTTTGCGGACGACGGTCATACGGAGGTGGCGCTGGGACGGTTCGGCGGGAATCCGGGCCTTGTCGAGGCGTCCCCGGGGAATGTCTCCGAAGGAGGTACGGATCTTTTTGACAAGAGTCCGTTCGTCGACAGGTCCGACAACGACGATTGTCGCATTGTTCGGCATGTAATGGGCCCGGTAATAGTTCAGGATGTCCCTGCGGGTGGTGTGCTGGATATCCCTTTCCCACCCGATGACCGGATTGTGGTAGGGATGGACGGCGTAGGCGGTGGAATAGACCTTTTCCACGAGTTTCTGTGTCGGGTCGTCATAGTCGTTCCGACGTTCTTCGAGAACGATGTTTCGCTCCCGCTCCACCTGGTCCGGGGAGAGAAGGAGATGGGTCATGCGGTCGGATTCGATAGCCAGGGGGAGGTCGATCTTGTCCGGGGCCACATTCTCGAAATAGGCCGTGAAGTCATAGTCGGTAAAAGCATTGAGCTGACCGCCCACGCCATTGATGAGGGTGTCGAGCTTCCCGTGGGGAAACTTTTTGGTTCCCGTGAACATCATGTGCTCGTTGAAGTGAGAGATTCCGGTTCGCCCCCTGTGTTCGTTCCTGGACCCGACCCTGTACCAGATCTGGAAGGTCAGTGTCGGGCTGTAGGGGTCGTTGACGGTGACGAGGGTCAACCCGTTCTTGAAGTGGTGGAGATGGGGGACAAGCGTCAGTGTGAGCGGCAAGGCCGGATCTGGAGATGTTGCGGCAGAAACCGTCCGGGTGGGATAGAGGGTAACCGGGAGGCAGAGCCAGAAAATGAGAAGCAGACCAAGTATTCCGTGACGCGGGAAACGGTGAGTCATGGGCAGGCTCCCTTGAGTTAGAATGAAGATTGAATTGACCCCGGCCGACCGGCGCTTTTCGGAGGACAGAGATCCTCCCTTACGGTCACTTCAGGTGGGGGACAGGGCGTTTTTCCTCAAGATCAAGGAGCCGGACCCAGGTGGTGATGTCTGTCCGAAGAGGGTCGAGCGTTTTGAGGACGGAGTCGAACCAGACCTTTTTTTCGGGAGTGTCGGGTCCGGCCGATTCGTAGGCATCGTTGAAAGTCGCGACCGCCTCGGGGGAGAGGGCTTTCGGAAATCTCTTCCAGAGTTCGGCATAAATGGTTTCATCCGAGGAATGAGTCTGGACGAGGCGGGCGAAGTCCTCCGCGGAAATGCCGACGTGATTCAGGAAAAACTGGTCCAGGGGACAATTGTAGGTGTATTCCCCGAGGGTCCCGGCGTTGTGGGCCCGGGCCTTGTCGATGATTCTCTTGAGATGGTCGATGCCGTGCAGCCTGTCGACAGGGCTTCTGGGAAAGGTCTTCCTCAAGTCCATGGATACCTCCTCGGCTTGGCTTTTCTGGGAACAGGATGTTCCAGCCCCTGGGAGAAGCGGAACGGGGTTTTCCCGAGGATATCACAGGATAATGTATTCGTAAAAGTCCAGGAAATGCCGGAAAAAGGAATGGGAGTCGCTGTAAGCGCGCGTGTGAGGCTTCCGGGGCGATCGGCGGGTATTGCTGTTACAGCCGGAAACACATTGCCCTTTTGAAAAATTCGGTCTATTCTTTAGCCGTGTATTGATTCGGAGGGGGAAATTTGTGCGGATCCCCTGTCCCTGGCCACGCCGATCAAAAGGAGTCGTCCCTTGACACTTCTGGTTCTCGTTCTTCTGTCGACCATCGTGATTGCGCTGGGAGGAGTGTCGATCTCCCTCGGGCTTGGAATCCGCCATCCGGTCAGGGGGGCAATCGCCCTGACCATCGGCGGTCTCGTCGTCCTGGCTGGCGTGACGCTCCTGTACAAGTCGCTTCAGCACAAAAAGCTCGCAGGCAGGGCCGACGACGTCATCGTCAATGCGGAACACTACTTCAACTACCGGAACCGCCACCTAGTCCGGCAATCGCCCAATATCCGGATAAAGGGTGCCGGGAGCCCTGTCAAGCCAGGCCAGAATCCGGCTGCTGTGAGCCACTAGCCCCCCTTTTCGCTGATGTCTTTCGAGAGCGACCATTTCCCGGTCCTCTCGCTGGGACTGAAGCCGGAAGCGGCGTGCCCAGCTGACGACCCGCACCACATAGTGTTCGACGGTGTATGAGCCCCGGCTGTTGACATACCCCCCGTGGCGCCATCGGGCTTTCCCGGCATTGTAGGCGGCCACGGCGTCGGCCCCGTAAGGGTGTTTCTGGAGCAGCCAGGCCAGGTATCGCACCCCGTAGGTCAGGTTGACGACCGGATCGTAGAGCTGCTTGACGGGGCCGCGAAGACCCATCCATCGAGCGGTTCGGGTAGTTATCTGCATCAGTCCCAGCGAGACATCATGAATACGATCCTCCACGCGACTTTTCCGTGGGTCGAAGCGCGATTCCTGCGCGACGATTCCCGCCACGAGAACGGGGTCGATATGATGGCTGCAGGAGATTTGCGTGATGAGGTGCGAATAGGGAACAGTTGGAGAAAGAAGATGGGCACTCAGGCACCATGCCACGGATTGATGAATCATCCAGTTCAATGCGCAACCTCCTGATGAGGATGGCTGATCCATTCCCGAGCCGGCCAGCTTCTGTCGTCCGTCATGATGCGGGACGCAATAAAACTGTCCAGGCCTCCATCGAGCCGCGAGTCCGACCGGACTCCGGCGCTCCCGGCGGGGTGCATGGCCCCGCGAAAGTGTGTCTCGATACTGATTCGATGGCAGGAACGATTGACAGGTTAAGTATAGAATCAGACTTGTCTGAGGTCAATAAAAATATTATGTGGCGCTAATATGTTGATATAAAAAGAAATGTTTGTTTTCGTACTGTGACGGCCGTCACTTATATGGAGGGAAATGCGATTTTTCTTTTTATGGTAGTATCTTAAATGATGCATACTCCGGATCGCTGGCTCTCGAAGGCCGGTCTGGCCTCACGGGGTGAGGTTCTCGAGTGGATTGCCGCAGGGAGGCTCTCCCTGGGAGGAAGGCCCGTCCATCCGGACAGGGCTATCCCTTCCCCCCGTTCCACTCCGGAGAGGATGGTCCTGCCCCCTTTCTGTCTCGACGGGATCCGTCTCCTCCCTCCTGCGCCATTGCTCCTGGGGCTCAACAAACCCCGGGGAGTTCTTGTGACCCGCTCCGATCCGGGGGGCCGGCGCGTGATCGGAGACCTTGTCGGCTCCAGCCCGTGGGGGAATGCCGTTTTCGGCTCGATCAGACCTCTCGGACGGCTTGACCAGGCATCGGCGGGGTTGATCCTCCTGACCAATTTCCCTGAACTTTTCAGCGATTTTCTTGACCCGTCCTCCCAAACACTCCGGAGTTACCGGGTCCAGATATCACCGCCACTCGGAGAGTCCGAGCGGACCCTTTTCTTCGAGGGGCGGGGGGGAGAGGGGCCCGGGTATGGACGGATCGAGGTCTTTCCCGAACGAAGATCCCTTCGGTCGGAATGGATCCATGTCCGTCTGGCGGAGGGACAGAACAGGGAGATCCGGAATTTTCTCGCCTGGTATGGTTACCGGGTCCTCCATTTGATCCGGACTTCCTTCGGCCCCTATCAGCTGGGTCATTTGTCCCCCGGAGCGATCGA
Source organism: Nitrospirota bacterium (assembly GCA_021795275.1). The sequence goes on from JAJYPO010000047.1 coordinate 8,689, forward strand.
CGATCTGACGGAACGCGTAGGGGAGGCGGGAGTGCGCTGGGTTGCCTGGTCGGGGAGTCCTTGACAGACCCAAAATTGACGATATATTTTTAATTGAAAGGAACCACAGCCCATGAAACATCCAGGACAAACACAATCGCCGGCATTCCGCCCGGCCTCTAAAAAGGAGAAAGCCATGACCAGTCTGTTGCGGTGGGACCCCGTCAAGGAGTTTGATGACCTCGCACGCCGTTTTACCCCTTTTGTACTTCGGAATCCGGAGGCCCGGATCGAGGAGAGGCAGGCGAAGAAAACGGTCGAATGGGCTCCGAGTGTCGATATTTCCGAAGAAGAAGGAGCCTATGTCGTGAAGGCCGAACTTCCGGAAGTCCAGAAGGAAGCGGTCAAGGTTGTCATTGAAAACGGGGTTCTGACCATTTCCGGAGAAAGAACCCGCAATGTGGAGAAAAAAGGGATTCGTTATCATCGAGTGGAACGCGAGTATGGGGCGTTTTTGCGCTCCTTCACCCTTCCTGATGACGCCGACCCGAAGAAGATCTCCGCCAATATGAAAGACGGGGTTCTGGCAGTCCGGATCGAAAAGCTGGCGGAGGCGAAACCCCTTGCCGTCGAAATCAACGTCGAATGACGGAAGGGATGGCACCTTCGATCCGGGCATGAGCCCGTAAAAGATCCCTTTCTGAAGGGACCGGAAATCCGGAGAGGATTGAAGGGGGACCATGTGTCCCCCTTTTTTTGGGTTAAAAATGTATTTGTGCGATAATGACGCGATGAATGAGTCTTGAATTCTGAATGGTCCGCTATGAAGGGGTGATTTTTGTCCGGTCTGACAAAGGACGCTTCCAGTATTTCTCCCGAATTCGCCCTGTTCGATTCCGGGATGGGGGGGCTGTCCGTTCTTCGGCATTTTCTCGATTTCTTTCCCCGTCATGATTTCGTCTATCTTGGAGACATGGCCCGCTTCCCCTACGGATCGAAGTCTCGGGAGACCATCCGGAAATTTGCGATCGAGGATGCCGCCTCCCTGATGTCCTTCCGCCCCAGAACCCTTGTCGCCGCCTGCTTTACCGTGTCCAGCCAGGCTTTGGATGACCTGGTCGAGTTCTGCGCCCCTGTAAGGGTCGTCGGGATGGTGGAGTCGGGGGCTCTTGCGGCACTTTCGAGAACGAAAACAGGACGTATCGGGGTTCTTGGAACGGAAGGGACCATCCAGAGCGGAGCCTATCCATCCATCCTTCGGCGCCTGTCGGGTCGGGACGCCGAGGCATTGGGGATTGCCTGTCCCCTTTTTGCCCCCATGGTCGAGGAAGGATGGATCGATGGCGACATTCCCGAACGGATCGCCCGGGAGTATCTTTCAGTCTTCCTGGACAGCCGGGATTCAGGGGTGGACACCGTCATTCTGGGATGCACCCACTATCCCCCGCTGCTGCCCCTTCTGACCCGGATCTTTCCGGAAATCACCTTCATCGATCCCGGCTATGAACTGGCAAGATCGGAATGGATCGGTATCGGGGAAACACCCGGAAACGGCCGGGGCCAAGTTTCCTTCCTCGTGACGGACAGCAGCCAGAGATTTCAGCGTGTCGGCCAGCATCTTCTGGGAAGGACGATCGAAAATATCCGGGAGATCACGATTTCAGGTGAGCTCCCGATGGTTGAAAAATAAGGGAGGTATGTGTGAGACATGACGGAAGAATGCCGGACCAGCTGAGGCCCCTCGCCATCGAGCCCTCTCCGAACCGGTATGCCGAAGGGTCGGCGCTCGTCAGGACGGGGTTCACCCACGTTCTGGCCACGGTGAGCATGGAGGAAAAGGTTCCTCCCTTTCTCAAGGATCAGGGGCGTGGATGGGTGACGGCCGAATACGGGATGCTGCCTCGTTCGACCCACGAGCGTTCTCCCCGGGAGGCTGCACGCGGAAAGCAGAGTGGCCGGACCCAGGAGATCCAGCGTCTGATCGGACGGAGCCTCCGGTCGGTTGTGGATTTTGAAGGAATGGGCGTCCGGACCGCAACAGTCGACTGCGACGTGATCCAGGCCGACGGCGGGACGCGATGCGCTTCGATCGGCGGTGCCTTTGTGGCGTTGGCCCTCGCTTTTTCCAATCTGAAAAAAGCGGGAATCCTGACCGGGATTCCCCTGAAGGACTATCTTGCGGCGGTGTCAGTGGGTCTGGTGGATGGTGAGCCCTGTCTGGATCTCTGCTATACCGAAGACTCGACGGCGGATGTGGACATGAATGTGGTGATGACCGGTCGGGGCGAACTTGTGGAAGTGCAGGGGACGGCCGAGCACCGCTCCTTTTCTCGCAAGGATATGGATCGTCTCCTGGATCTGGCATGGAAGGGAATCTCGGAAATTGTCGATCTCCAGAAAAGGATCGTTTCCATCGGATGAGGAGCAGAAGAATCGGGCCCGGGAGTTCGAGCGTCTCCTGGGTCGCGGGGATGTCAGGCTTTCCTGCAGGGAGATGAAGGAGATCCTTTCCGGCCGCTCCGGAAAGGGAGGGGAGATTGATCTCCCTGTGCTCCTTGATGTCCGCGAGGAATGGGAATACAGGTACGTCCGCTTTCCCGGAGCCATCCACATCCCTCTCTCCCGTCTGCCCGAAAACCTCGAGAAGATTCCCTCCGACAGAGATATCATTGTCTATTGCCATACGGGTATCCGTTCGCTCCTGGCCTGCTATATGCTGCTGCAAAACGGCTTTGTAAAGGTCAGGAATCTGGATGGGGGAATCGACGACTATGCCCGGAGAGTCGAACCGGACCTGCCCCGTTACCGCCTGGAGGAAGGTCGCCGTCCGCCCGAGACGGTTCTCGCCAAAAATGCGGTCGGGGAGGGAAGGGGAGAGCCCAACCCTTGGGGGGAAGGCGTTTCTGCCCGGATTTCCCTCTGAAGACTCCCGGGGTCTTGTTCTCGGTCCGGAAGTCCGGTATGATTTGATCAGTTGTAGGAATTCTCCTCCGTAAGCCCATGCCGCACCGCTCATTCCGCGAAAGGCCCGGCGGATACTCGACAAGAACAATATGAGGACCTTTTAAATGCCCCGTCCCGATTTCAGGGATCTCCTGAAGCGGAGGCCGAACGAATCTGTCGTGGCCATTCCGGAAAAGTCATGATCACCCTTTCAGGCATCTCCAAGCATTATCCGACAAAATCGCTTTTTTCCGATCTTTCCCTCCGGATTTCCCTCCGGGAGCGGATGGCGCTCGTGGGTCCGAACGGTGCGGGAAAGTCATCCCTGATGAAAATTCTGGCCGGGGTGCTTGAGCCCGACGACGGGGCGGTGAGCATGCCTCCCGGATACCGGGTCGGCTATCTCCCCCAGGAGGTTCTCATCGAGGGGGATATGACCGCCGTCGGGTGCGTCATGAGCGGAGACGCGGAACTCATGCGGCTCGAGGAGGAGATGCGGCTCCTCGAAAAGAAGCTGGAAGCGGGGGATGCCGGTGTTCTGGACCGGTATGGAGAGGTCCAGTCTCGTTTCGGGCTACTCGGTGGATTCGAGCAGGAGACGACAGCGAGAAAGGTTCTGGCGGGGCTCGGTTTCGACCAGGCGCGGATGGACGCCCGCGTCTCCGACCTCTCGGGTGGGTGGCGGATGCGCGTGGCACTGGCCCGGACCCTGGTCACAAATCCCGACCTGCTGCTTCTGGACGAACCGACTAACCATCTCGACATTCCTTCGATCGAGTGGCTGGAATCCTTCCTTCTGGACTTTCCGGGAGCGGTTCTTCTCATCTCCCATGACCGATCCTTCATGAACGGGGTCGTGGGGGGGGTTGTCGAGCTTTCCGGTGGGAAAGCGACCGTTTTCACGGGCAACTACGACGCCTACCTTACCGAAAAGGAAAGAAGGGCACTGGCCCTGGACGCGGCCATCGCCCGGCAGGAAGAGGAGATCGCAAAAACCCAGGAGTTCATCGACCGTTTCCGTTCCAAGGCCACAAAAGCCACCCAGGTCCAGAGCCGGATCAAGGCCCTCGAGAAAATCGAGCGTCTGGAAAAGGATGCAACGGAAAAGACTGTCCGGTTCACCTTTCCTGCACCGATCCGCTCCGGAGAAATTGTCGCCACATTTTCCGAAATAGAAAAGTCCTACGATGGACGGACGATCGTCCATCCCTTCGACTGGGTCTTGCGCCGGGGCATGAAGGTGGCCCTGATCGGCCCGAACGGGGCCGGGAAGTCCACCCTGCTCAAGATCATGGCCGGAACGGTCGTTCCCGACGCGGGAAGCTACCGGACGGGGACAGGGGTGACCACCGCCTACTATTCCCAGCACCAGCTCGAAATCCTCGACCCTTCCCACACCGTTCTGGCCAGCATGGAATCGGTGGCCCCGGATTCGGAGTCCCAGACCCGGATCAGGGGCTTGCTCGGAGCCTTTCTCTTCCGTCAGGAGGAGGTCTTCAAAAAGGTGGGGGTCCTGTCGGGTGGAGAAAAGAGCCGTCTGGTCCTGGCCCGTCTTCTTCTCGCCCCGGCCAATCTTCTTCTGCTCGACGAGCCGACCAACCATCTCGACCTCCCCTCCCGGGAGGCCCTTGTCAGCGCTCTGGAAGCCTACCGGGGCACACTTGTCTTCATCACTCACGACCGTTATGTCATCGAAAAGATCGCCACCGATATCATCGAGGTGCTTCCGGGATCGATCCGTCTCTTCATGAACCACCGGTTCGAGACTTACCGCGCCAAGCGGGATGGCGTCCTGAATGTGTCGTCGCCCGTCCCTCAAGGCTCGGCGAAAAACGCTTCCCCTTCGGAGGGAGAGGTGCGGGAGACGGGAGGGGAGGACCCGGGAATGGTCGAAAAACGGCTCTCCTGGGTCGAGAAGGAGGTTCTGGAACTCGAGGAGGAGGTGGAGCGCTTGTCCCGGGCGGCCTCCGGCTCTGGAGCGGAGGCCCGCCGGGCCTCGTCGAAACTCACCGTTGCCAGAAAAAAACTGTCGGACAGGACCGCCGAGTGGGAACGCCTCGGAAGTTTGCTCGAACGTTCTGTCCATCGCCCTTCCTGATCTCTCTGTGTCGCCGGGGATCGGGAACGGTAGGGAGAATAGGACTGTATGAGTTCTGCCACCATCGATCTCGCGAAGTCGGACGGAACCCCCGTCACGGTCTTCTACCATCGTAACTGCTCCGACGGCTTCGGGGCCGCCTGGGCCGCCTGGAGACGTTTTTCAGGCAGTCGGCCCCTTTCGTTTGCCCCTTACAACTACGGGGATCTCCTTCCGGACATTCCTGCGGGCCATGACGTTTTCATTCTCGACCTCTCCTTCGATGCCGGATATCTCTCCCTTCTTCGGGCCAAGGCACACCATGTGGTCCTTCTCGACCACCACAAGAGCGCCATGGAAAAAATTGCGCCGCTTTATCCGGGTGATCCCGATATTGTTTTCGACATGAGCCGGTCGGGAGCCATGATCGCCTGGCAGCGCTTCTTTCCTGGAGAACCGGTTCCAAACCTGATCCGCTACGTGGAGGACCGCGATCTTTGGCGATGGAAT
>JAJYPO010000229.1 GCA_021795275.1 Nitrospirota bacterium
CCTGCCAGGTGGCGTAACGGCTGACGAAAGATCCGTCCCGGGAGGGATGGACGACGGTGGTCATCTCCCAGCGAAGGTGAGGAGAAAGGGCAAAGGCTCCTCCCGCCAGAAGCATGGCGACCCCCATCCCCGCCAGGGCCCTCCACTTCTTGCAAAGGATCAGAAGAGCCATCGATGCGACAGGGACCGAGACCAGAAAGGAGCGGCTGTGGCAGAGGACAAGCAATCCCCCGGTAAGGATCAGGAGCGGGGGGACAACCTTCCAGGAAAGGCCCGCCTCCCGACCCAGGGTTCCCGCTCCCAGGAAGAAAAGGAAGGCCATGGAGAGAAACTGGGCGCTCGAATTCTTGTCCCCCAGGTTCATCAGCTCCATGTTCGGGTCGGCCAGGGCCACCATCTTGTAAAGGCCCACGAGACCTCCGGCCAGGATCCCTCCGGCCAGGGCAAGAAGAGTGATCCGGAGCGTCCTCGCCCGATCGAAAAAGAGAAGAAAGGCCCCGGAAAAGACCACCCAGGCCATCAGAGCCTCAAGGTCCCCCCAGAATCCCCGCATGGCCTGGAAACGGTTGATGGAGTGGAGCGCCGAGAGAAGTGATCCCACGGCAAAAAAGAGAACCGGAAGTCCCAGAAAGACAATTCTCCCGGCCATGGAGAAGGCATCCTCGGAAAGGCGGAGGAGGATCAGAAGAAAAGAGAGGACAAGGGAGACCTCCTTGATCGCCTCAGAAAAGGGAAGATCAAAAACAAAAACAAAAAAAACGGCAAAAAAAAGCCGCTCGTCCGAGAGCTTCCGCAAAAGGTCCCTTACCAAGGATGCTCCTTTATTCCGATTGATCCATTCCTCCGGCAACACCCCCCGAAGCGCTCCCCTCCAAATTTCCGGAAAGCGCCTCCCGGATGTCTTTTCGGTTGAAAAATGCCGTTCCTTCATCATATCCCAATTCATAGATTTTTTCTATGAAGGAAAGGGAGAAAAGCGGATAATCTCCACCGGGGAGCGGGAGGGTGAAATCGGCAAATGTCCTCTCCAAAAGGGAGGCTCGGGCAATCGAAAGCCAGAGGGGACCGATCGCCATTGAAATCCAGTTCTCCGGAACAGACCTTCCTTTCTTGACCCTTCCCCCGGGAGAATGGGAGGCTTTGACTGACCTTGCGTTGACGTCGACCGCGATCAGGAGATCCTCCGGAAAACGCTTCCGGGCGGCCATCGCCGGGAGAATGGAGAGGACCCCCCCGTCGAGATAGTCGGAGCCATCTCTCACGACCGGTGTGAAAAGTGGCGGGAGGGCGCAACTGGCCGCAACGGCACTCGCCAGATCCCCCGTTCCCAGAAGTTCGAGGGAGCGTTCCGTCCAGTTCGTCGCCGCGACCAGCAAGGGAACGGAAAGCTCTTCGAAGGTTTTCTTTTCGAGCGCCTCCCAGATCAGGCATGTCAGGTGGTCACTCGAAAAGATCCCCCGTCTCGAAAAGGCAAAACGGAGCATGTGGCCATACCCCGTCTTCCTGACCCGCTCCCAGGGCGCCCTTGTGGTACAATCCCACGAAGAGTAAAGAGCTCCCATCAGGGCTCCGGCACTTGTTCCGACGATCGCCTTCGGACGGATTCCCCTCCGCTCCATCGCGGCCAAAAACCCCAGATGGGCAGCCCCCCGGGCCGCCCCTCCCGACAGGACGATCACCGGCCGTCTCATGAAACTCTTCCCTCTCCCGGCGGGAGGGGACGGAGACTGATCAGAAAGGTTTGAATGGCCATCTTCACAGATTCTCCCGGAAAACGTCATGAGGATCTCGTCCGGCGGGACCGGACAGTCCTTTGGCATCCCTTCGCCAACCTGGCCCTCTGGGAGCGGGAGGATCCCCCCGTCATCGCATCGGGGGAGGGAGTCTGGCTGACCGATATAAATGGCCACCGGATGCTCGATGGAACCGCCTCCCTCTGGGTCAACCTCCTGGGCCACCGCCATCCGGCCCTCGACCGGGCGCTGACATCCCAGACCGGACAAATTGCCCACTCCACCTTCCTGGGGGCCACTCACGAAGCGGCCATCACTCTCGCCGAACGTCTTCTGGAACTCGCCCCCGCAGGACTGACCCGGGTCTTTTACTCTGACAACGGGTCGACAGCGGTGGAGATTGCCATGAAACTCGCCTTTCTCTTCCAGCGGAGCCGGAGATTGCGGCAAGGGAAAAAAGTTCCCGCGATCTTTTTTTCCCTCGAGCGGGGCTATCACGGAGATACTCTGGGAACGGTCGGAGCCGGAGGAATCGACCGGTTCCATCATCTCTTCGGCCCCCTGGTCCGGTCCTCCGTTACCGCCCCCGCTCCCGACTGCGCCCGTTGTCCTGCCGGCCTCATCCGGACCGCGTGTGATCTCGAGTGCGCCGAAATGGCCGTTCGCATTCTCGAAACCCACCGAGAGGATCTCGTGGCGGCCCTGGTCGAACCCCTCCTCCAGGCGGCCGGAGGGATGATCGTCTGGCCTTCGGGATATCTGGCAAGACTGGCCCGGGCCCTAAGAAACCTCGACATCCCCCTGATCGCGGACGAGGTGGCCACAGGATTCGGCCGAACGGGGACCCTCTTCGCCTGCGAACAGGAGGGGGTCTCGCCCGATTTCATGGCAGTCGGCAAGGCCCTGACGGGGGGCTACCTCCCGCTCGCGGCCACACTGGTCCGGGAGAGCGTCTACGAGGCCGTCCGGGAGGACCCAGGGACTTTTTACCACGGCCACAGCTATACCGCCAACCCCCTCGCCTGCCGGGTGGCCCTGGCCACCCTGGACTGCCTCGAGTCGGAGGCCCTCATCGCCGCCATTCCCGAAAAGAGGGAGAGGATCCGGAAGGCCTGGAAGGAGCTTGAATCCTCCCCCTTCGCCGGGAATCTTCGGTTTATTGGACTCATCGCCGCCGTCGACCTTCAAAAGGCCGACGGATCACCTCTGGACGACCCTGCCATTCTCTCCGCGATCAGGGAAAAAGCCCGGGAAAAAGGTCTCCTGATCCGGCCCCTTGGTGCAACCCTATACCTGATCCCCCCCCTTTCCGTTTCCCTGGATGAAGCGGAACTGATGGCCAGGATCCTGTCCGACTCCCTGTGGGAAGCCTACGGGGAGGGACTTTTTGGAAGGCTCCCGTGAGGCTTTTTCTGGCCTTTATCCCCTCCCCCTTCTTCCGGGAGAGACTCTCCGCCTGGCAGGAAGGTCTGCACCGGGATTCCCCGGGGTGCCGTCCGGAGCCCCCGGAGAGGATCCACATGACCCTCCTTT
>JAJYPO010000048.1 GCA_021795275.1 Nitrospirota bacterium
CGCCGCCTTTTCGGCGGCCGCCTTTTTCCGGGACTCCCGCTGCCAGACCATGGAGGTGAAGTCCATGGGCCCGATCCGGAACTGCTTTTTCCGGTAGACCCGGCGTCCCTGCCCCAGGTCCTTGGTCACCGTCCCGCTCTTGAACTCTCCCATCCCGAAGGGAAGCTCTCCCTTTAAAAGAGGCTTCGACACCATGTTGTGCCAGAGGGTCCGCCCGAGAGTCTCGGCCTGGGGCCCGACGAAGGAGCCGATCCCTTCGTAGGAGCGGTCGAGAAGGAGGTGGGTCAGGATCGGAACGAAGAGGATCATCAGCACGAGCACCAGGAGGATCCCGATCTCGAGAACCCGATTCACGAGCGTCGTCGAGACGGGACCGACGGAGAGGGCCTGGCTCAGGTTGATGGCTGAGAAGATCGCGATCAGGAGGTTGTGGAAGAGGAGCCAGAGGCTGATTTCGAGGGTGTTCCGGGCCCACTGGCCCACGAGGAAGAAAAGTCCCGGGATGATGGCCGCGGCAAAGAGAAGGGGTCCCACGATGTAGAGGAAGGCGAGGAGGGCGTAGCGGACGAGGGAGAAGGCCAGGACGATCACCTTGAGGCCGTCGAGGAGCACAAGATAGAGGATCCCCATGGGATCGGAGAGGAAGCTCACGAAAGACCCGATCGATCCGGGAATCAGGGGAGACTGCCAGATCTTTTCGTAGAATGCGAGGACCAGGGCGCTGGGGTAGAGGCTTTGGGCCACTGCCCCCACGACCGTCACCCCGTCGACGAACCAGGAGTCGTAGCCCGAAAGCCCCATGAAGACAACAAGAATCTTCAAAAGATCTCCGAAGATCCTCTCCCCTCCCCGGGCCTTGAGCCAGAGGAAGAGGATCGCGAGCGGCAGACTCACGAAAAGAAGGACCCGCGTGAGCGAAGCCATCTGCTGGCGGACGGGAAGGAGGACGCAGGGGATGGTCGCCGAGTCCTGGAAGACCAGAAGTCCCTGGGAGGAGGGACAGGTCACGGGAGCGCTCCCCTCACCGGACCATGATCCACTGGGGCAGATCGATCTTCAGAATCTCCTGGTCCCGGACGTTTGCGGCATGGGACTGGTCCAGGATCTCCCCCTTGAGCCCCGAGCGCGAGGACTGGACCTTGAGGAGATAGAGGAGATCCTGGTGGATGTCGACCAGAGTCTGGAACATGCGCCCTTCCATGTCTGCCCCCAGTCTGAGGGCCCCTTCGGGACTCGCCTTGTAGGCCAGCTCGTGGACCCTGGCGCCGCTCGCGAGATCGCCCTGGACCTGGGGAAGGGCGCTCATGGCCTCTCCCATCCCCTCGGCCGCCGACTGGGTGACGCCCGAAACCCCCGTTCCCGTGACCGGAGCGGGTGGCGCCGGAAGCGGAACCGCCGGAAGGACGGGAGCGCTGTAGAAATCGGCCCCCTCGTTTTTTATGGAGAAGAAGCGGTGGAATCGGCTCATGGAGAGCCGCATCTGGGTCTCGACCCAGAGGATCCGCGACTCGAGGACCGTGTCCGGCCCCGGAAGAACCCCCGCCCAGGCGGACTCGGGAAAGGAAAAAAGGAGAATGGTGGCCGCGGCAAGAAACCTCCCTCCTCTTTCTATTCTTCCGGGGGCCATCGGTCCTCCCACTGCCGGGCAGCCAGCGACAGAAGAGCGTCTTCAAGGGATCCCGTCTCTTCAATGGCCCGTGAAATCCAGGAGTCCTCCTCGGGAGAGCGGGCGGACACAAGATACTCGAGGGGGGAGGGCTCCAGACGCAGCACCCCCCGCCGGGTTCCCATGGTGAGGTAGCACTCGGCGTACTCCCCCCGGACGAAGTCGAGGGAGTCGATGAGGGCGATCTCCCGCTCGGAAAGACCGATGCGCCGATAGGTCTCCGGAAGGACGGAGCATGGAAAGATCCACTTCCAGGAGGAGTTGCCGAGAATGCCTCCCTCCCGCCCCTCGGAGAGCCAGTCCTCCGGGGACTGGCTCATGGCGATCACCCCTCCTCCGAACTTCCGGGCGGTCCGGTACATGTGCTCGAGGAAGCCCGTCCCCTTGAACTGGGTCATGAGGCGATGGGCCTCGTCGTAGACGAAGTAGAGGCGGCGGTTCTTCTCCCGGAACAGCCGCTCGAGGGAGATGCCGGCGATGAAGGCGAAAACGATTCCCCGGAGGGCCTCCTGCCGGTCGAGTCCGGAGAGGTCGAAGGCCAGGATCCGGGAGGAGGGCTGGAATCCCGCGGGGTTGTTGAAGAGGGGAGCATAGAGTCCGGTGGCCCAGGACTCGAGGGTCTTGGCCATCCGAAGCGCGGTCTCCTCGTCCTCCGAGTCCCGTCCCCGGTAGGCGAAAAGGGTCCGGACCAGGTCGATGAGGCAGGGGCGTCCGTCGGGATCCGGGAGTCTGTCGTAGAGATCTCCCAGACAGTGGGCCAGAATGCTCCGGTGGAGGGGAAGCACGGGATGGGCGGTAATGAGGAAGGTCTCGATCAGGGCCACGAGGAAACCCATCCAGTCGGGATCGTACTGCCCCTCTGCCCCCATGAGGTCCGCCCGAAGAGGAAAGGGGTTGAGGGAGAACTTCCCCGAGAGGTCGATCCGGACGTAGTCTCCTCCCAGAAAGCCCGCCAGCCGCTCGAAGTCCCCCCCGTTCTCGACGATAATCGTCCGGTGGGACGGATCGGCCATGAGGTACTGGGAGAGGAGAAGCTTGACCCCGAAGGACTTCCCGGAGCCCGAGCGGCCGATCACAAGGCCGTTGGCGTTCGGGAGTTCCCGGCTCCAGAAGTCGAGCCCCACGATTTCCTGGCGATGGTTTTTCGCGACGAACCATGGACGCTCCTGATCCGGGAAACGGTCCCAGACCGGAAAAAAACGGGCCGCCTGGGAGGAGGTCATCACCTCCCATCGGTCGTTGGCGTCCCCGTCGAGCGGGAACTGGCTCCGGAAGAGAGGCCACTGGCGGAAGGGCTCGAGGGCACACAGCGCCCCCTCCGCCTCTCCGAAGGCCCGGACCGTCTCCATCCCCCGCTCGGAGAGAATCTTCCGCTCCGGGTGCCAGGTCCCGAAGGTCAGATTGGCGACCAGGGGACGGCTCTCCTCCTCGGGCCCTTCGTGAAGGGCCCGGAGAAAGTCGTCCTGTTCCGAGATGACCGATTCGAGGCGGTAGGACTTTCCCGGAAGAAGCAGGGTCAGGAAGCGGTTTATGGTGGCGTTGGACTGGACCGAACGGCTCGCGAGAGCCCGGTCTGGCTTGAAGAGGTTCAGCGTCAGGTCGCAGTCGAAGTCCGGTCCTTCCAGGATGGGGGCGAGGGTCTCCCTGTGGAAAAGGGCCGGAAGCCGCCGAAGGGCGTGGAAGCGACCCCAGAGGGGGGCCCCGTCGGGACGAAAAGCCCGGATTTCTCCCGGGAACTCCTGGAAGGTGGTCTGGAAGAGAGGCGGGATCTTTCCCCGGCGATCCGCCCGGAAGGGCTCCGAAAGCAGAAGTCCCGGGTTGGCCCTCTCCGCCAGATGACGAAGGATCTCCTCCTCCGAAAGCCGCACTCCCTCCATCCCGGCTCCCGGCAACAACGCCAGAAGGGCCTCCTCGACCTCCCGGATCGCCCGGATCCTTCTGGAAAGTCCTTCCCCCTCTTCATCCCGACGGTCCGGTACGGGTCCCCCGCGGGGCATGAAGGAGAGGCGCAGCCGCTCCTTTTCGGGAGGAGGGTAACCCACGAGCGCCACGAAAAGGCGCCGACGGCGGGCCGGGCGCTCTTCGAAATCCCGGCGTTTGTCTCCGGCGAGAATCCCTAGGGCGCCCTCTCTCCCCTCCGTCAGAAAGGAGCCCTGGCGCCGGAGCGCCTCCGGAGCGACGCCGGTCCACTCGCCCGGGCGCCCGTGACGGAGCTCCACCCGAAACTGGAGTCCGTATCCTTCGGGAAGGTGGGCGACCAGGGCCACAAGCCCCCTGTGAATCTGGGCCGCCTCATCCTCGTCCAGCGGAAGCATGTTGACGCCGGAGAGGGCGATAAGGCGGCCTACCCGTCCGCCGCGGCCCACCAGGGTCGTCCCCGAGAGCCTGTCCAGATCGAAGAAGCTGTGGACGCCGCTTTCTTTTCTCTTTTCCCTAGCCCACACGGCGGATTTTCTCGCGGAGAAGATAGAGAAGGCGGCCCCGGATCGTCCCTTCTCCCGTCTTTCGGATCCAGAAGAGGGCGGTCATGGAGAGGATCAGGCAAAACAGAAGGAAAACGAGGTTGATCCCGAACAGAAACCCGGCCAGGACCCAGAAGGCCGGAACGAGGAGATCCCAGGGAACGACGAAGCGCCCCAGAAGGGGCGCCTTCAGGATGTGGCGGTAAGAGGGCAGCAGAGCCCGGCCCATACGGTCAGGGTGTCCCAGATCGCCTTGGACATGAGGACCAGGGCCCCTCCCGCCACCGTCATGACCCCCTGGCGGATGCCGTCGGCGTCGTGGCTCTTCATGGCGAACCCGGCCCGGGCCATTCCCAGGACGAAGAGAAAGGCCCCCAGCCCGTAGACGACGAAGTTGGCCACGTTGTTTGCAAATTCAGTGATGAGGGGATTTTCCCCGAAGTTGTCGACAAAGATGTTGATCAGTTCGGCATGCGGCATAAAGTTTCCTCCCACCCCTTGAAAGCAAAGGGAATGCCAACTGCAAATCATTGCAAAAATTGACTTGTTTATTTTTTTCTTTAGATTTTGGAGCAATCCGGAAATGATTTTTTGGAAAGAAGGGAAGAAATCGCGACTGGATTTGAAGATTTCAGGCTGATCAAAAACGACCGAAGAGAATGATAATCCATCTCATAGTTCAGAAAAATATGTCCCTGATCCTCAGGCCATTAAAAGATCAGACATTTTTTGTATTTCCGCTCGCCTGTTCATTCGGCATCCAAGATTGGCGCACGATGTATCTTGGTCTCTGCTTGCTTTCCTCATAGGTTCGCCCCAGATATTCTCCAATCACACCCAGCGCACTCTTTCCTTTCACATACCCCACAACCTGGGCGACCGAATATTTGGGCGGAATCGACATCAATACATGCACATGATCGGGCTGCAAATGCCCTTCCAAAATCCGGCTCTCATTATGCCGCGCCAGACTGTGAAACATTTCCCCCATCTCTTGCCGGATCTGGCCGAATAACGTTTTCCGCCGGCATTTTGGAATCCAGATGATGTGGTATTTGCATTCCCACCTCGTGTGATTTAAACTTTCCTCATTCATACAGCCTCCTTTTCGTGACTTTGAGCGGTCCACGTTAAGGAGGCTTTTCCATATTCCCGGAAATGTCAAACTGTTGGGGTCCCCCGGCAGTTGACCCGCTCCACCGACGATCGACTCTTGTAACGCTCCACCTTGGCCGGATCCATGGGGATCTTCTCCTGCCCTCGGGGATTGGAGTCGATCAACGACACCATGCCCAGATCAGGCATAACGTCCGGATGGGGTGGGCGTCATAGGCGGCATCCATTGCTGTGTAAAGCGGCATCACCTTCCGGACTCCCCTCTTCAGGAGATACGGGGCCGCCTGGCTATCGTGGACCGAGGCCGAGGTCAGGACAGCCGAAAGGGGGGTTAAACCTTCAAGTCACCGAATATGTGGGTTTTTAATATTCTTGTTCCCTTACCCTTCAAGCAGGGCAAAAGGAATCCTTGTGACGATGTCTGACTCAACGAACGAAAAGGCGGCGACCATCGCCTGGGTCGGCCTGGGCGCCATGGGTGTTCCCATGGCCCGGAGGCTGGCTTTGGCGGGATATCGCGTCCGGGGGTACAACCGCTCCCGCCACGCTGTCCACGACACCCTCCCCTTCCCTCTTTTCGCTTCACCCGCAAAAGCTGTCGAAGGAGCCGATCTCGTCGTTCTCATGGTCCGGGACGGACTCGCCTCCCGGGCCCTCCTGTGGGGCGAGGGCGGGATCCTCTCCGCCCTTTCCCCCCGTCAACGTGTGATCAACATGTCGACGATCGCACCCGACGAGGCCCGGGAGGAGGAGCTGGCTTGCCGGGAGAGGAACGTCTCCTACTTCGACATCCCCGTTTCGGGATCGGTTGTTCCGGCCGAAAAAGGCGAACTCCTTCTTCTGGCCGGAGGCGACGAATCCTTGCGGAGCCAGATCGAAGCCCCTCTCTCTGTGCTGGGCAGGAGTCTCCACTGGTTCGGACAGGCCGGATCCGGCATGGCCGCCAAGCTTGCCATCAACTTTCTTCTCGGAGCCCACATGGAAGCCATAGCCGAAACCCTTCTGATCGGCGAATCCCTGGGTCTCGACGGAAAGACCCTCTCCGAAGCCCTTCTCGAAAGCCCACTGGCGACCCCCTTTTACCGGATCAAGGTCCCCAATCTTCTGAATGAAGATTACCGGAAGGCCTTCTCGGCGTCCCTCATGAAAAAGGATCTGGATCTCCTTCTTCGCGAACTTCTTTCCAGGGACAAGGTCCTTCCCGAGCCCCTCTCCCATCTTCGCTCCCTCTACCAAAGGATCGTGGCCAAAGGCCAGGGAGAAAAGGACCTCTCGATCATCCAGGATCTCCTTAAATCGGACGTCCGGGGATCCTGATGGGACTTTCTCTGCGGTGCGAAAACCTCGAGAAGACCTACGGACACGCTGGAGGACCCTCCCAGAGCGTCCTCAGGAACCTCTCCTTCACCGTCGAGGAGGGAGAGTGGGTGGTCATCATGGGAGACTCCGGCTCCGGCAAATCGACCCTTCTGAACATCCTCGCCGGGATCGATCCCTTCGACTCAGGAAACCTCTGGCTCGAAGACCGCTCCTGGGGATCTCTTGGAGACGAAGAGAAGACCCTCGTCCGCAGACACGAGATGGGGTTCGTCTTCCAGAACTACAATCTCTTCCCGTTTCTCAGCGTCTACGAAAACGTTGCCCTTCCCGCCCGTCTCGTTGGACGACACGACCGGGAAGCCATCCTCTCCCTTCTTCGGGAGGTGGGGCTCGGAGACAAGCACGCCAAGTTTCCTTCACAGCTCTCGGGGGGGGAGCAGCAGCGCGTGGCGGTAGCCCGGGCCCTCATCCACCGCCCGAGGCTTCTATTGGCCGACGAACCGACCGGCGCCCTCGACCACCTCACCGGACGGAAAATTCTCGAGCTCATGACCCTTCTCCACAAGGAATTCCGGCCGACGATCGTCATGAGCACCCACAGCATTGAGGCGGCCCGCTACGGAAACCGCATTCTCCATCTCCGGGACGGACAGTTCGTTCCCCCGCCCGGACCCTGACCTTCCGTGTCGACCACCCTTTTTTTCCTTTCCTATTCTTTCCGAAACCTCCGGCGAACGCCTCTTGCCACCCTCCTGACCCTGTTCGGGATCTCGCTCGGGACCGCCATCGTCCTGGCCATTGTGCAAGCCGACAAAAGCTCGCTCCTCTCCTTCAAGAACGCCATCAACCATGTCCGCGACCCGGCCGTTCTCTCCCTCGTCGCTCCAGCGGGAACTTTTTTTTCCGACACGACCATCGATGCCCTCGAACATTCGCTGGGCCCCGCTCCCTTCCGGATCTCGCCCCTCCTTGAACTCACTGTGGTCTATCACGGACAGACCTTCCTCCTGAAAGGACTCGACTTTCTCGAGAGCGCCGACCGGCCTCCCGGAAAAAATGACCAGGATATTCTTGGCGTTCAGGGCGGAATTTACCTCCCGCCCCGCACGCTTTCGCGCTGGGGTCTTCGCAAGGGGGAACGGATCCGGGTCTCCTACGGAACGACCACCGTTCCCCTCGAGGTCCTGGGTGAAATCCCCGATACCATCCGCTCCCGGATGCTTCCCCGGAACACCTTCCTGGTCGACCTCTCCTGGGCCCAGGCCCTCTTCGGAAAAAGCGGCCGGCTCACCCGAATCGATCTTCTGTGGGACGGTCCTCCCGGCCAGAAACCCCGGCCAACGTTCGTAGCGGCGGAAGCCTCGACCCTCCGATCCCTTTTTCACAAGAAGCTTCTGGTCCTCTCCCGGCAGGCCCGGAAAAACCAGTACGACTCGATGCTCGCGGCCTATCGCTCCAATCTCATGGCCCTCTCCCTTGTGGCCTTTCTGGTGGCCTACTTCCTGATCGGAAACACCCTCCTGCTCTTCGTCGTCCGGCGACGCGCCGAAATTGCAACCCTTCGCCTGCTCGGGGTCACCGCCCGGGAGATCCGGGTTCTCCTGGCCTTCGAAGCGGCCTGGTTCGGCCTTCTCGGCGGGGTGTTCGGTCTTTTGTGGGGACAGTTCCTGGCCCGGATCACCCTCAAGGCCGTCCAGAGGACGATCGCCACGATGTTCCTGCCCCCGCATCTTCTGCCCGTCGGAACCTCTTTGGCCGAGGACCTCCTGGCCCTCCTCTTCTCCATCGGCGTATCCCTTCTCGCCATCGCGGGCCCCCTTCGGGAGGCGACCCGCATTCCTCCGGTCCTGGGGCTCTCCCGCATCCAGGAGGAAGAAGATCAGAGCAGGCGGCAGAAGACCTTCTGGGCCCTCTTCGTTTTTTTCGGACTTCTGAGCTTTGGTCTGACCCGACTTCCCGCCTTTCACCGATTCCCCTGGGGGGGATATGCCGCCGCCCTTTTCGCGGTCTTTTCGGGAAGCTTTCTGATCCCGGCCCTTCTGGGAGCCCTTTCTCCCCTCTTCCGGGGAATCTCTTCCCGCATGACAGATCCTGTTCATTCCCTCTCCCTGTCCGCCTTCACGGCGACGATCAGCCGGACCCGGATCGCGATCTCGGGGGTGATGGCGAGCCTCGGCATGGTGATCGGCATCGTCGTCATGATCGCCTCCTTCGAAAAAACCCTGAACCTCTGGATCGACCAGAATCTCAAGGCCGACGTCTATATCAAGCCCGCCACCTGCCTCTCCTCCTACTGCTCCGAGACCCTCTCCAACGCTATCACCGGGACGATCTCCCGAAATCCCCTCGTGGACCGGGTGGCCCGCTACACCCTCTTGTCGGCCACCATCGGATCGAAGCCCTCCTACCTTGCCTACTCGGACCTCGACCGATTCTACAGGAACATTCCCCTGCCCCTGGTCGGATCCGGCCCCTCCGCTCCGCTCTTGCAAGCCTTCATGAAGGGCCAGGGCGTGCTGGTCTCCGAACCCTTCGCCAACCGCTTCGGCAAGGATGTCGGAGATCCGGTCACCTATCCGTCCAGAAACGGGCCGGTCACCCGCCCCATCCTCGGGATCTACCGGGACTACTCCACCATCGAGGGAATCGTCCTTCTCCCCTATGGGCTTCTCGCCTCCGAGCAGGGAGAGACCGCACCCTCCAACCTCTCGGTTTTTCTCAAGAAACCGGATCAGGTCGACGCCTTCGAAGCCAGCCTTAACCGCTCCCTCTCTCCGGAGACCCATCTCCTGATCCGGTCGCAGAACGGTCTCCGAAACCGGATCCTCGAAGTCTTCCATCAATCCTTCTCCGTCACCTACGCCTTGCTCGCGATCGCGATCGTGGTCTCGATCTTCGGGGTTTCGAACTCCCTTGTCCTTCTTCTCTACGAGCGGCGCAAGGAGTTCGCCCTCTATCGCTATCTGGGACTTTTGTACCGGGAAAAGATCCGAATGCTCCTTATTGAGACGACCCTCATCGTCCTGTGGGGGATCCTTTTGGGGGTGTTGCTGGGACTTCTCGTGGGGGCCATCATCGTCTTCGTCATCAACAGGGAGGCCTTCGGATGGACCATCCTCTGGGAGCTTCCTAAAAAGGATATCCTGCTTCTCTGCGCCCTTCTCTTCGCCGCATCCCTCCTGTCGCTGGCAGCTCCGGCCCTGCTCCTGAAGCGGGACAAGACCCTCGCTGGGGAGCGGCTGTGAAGAGGCGGCTTTCGATTCCCCTGCTTCTGCTCCTCCTTCTGGGAGGAGTCTGTCTTCCCGCACGAGGGAACGCCGCCGAACCATCAAAGCTCTGGACCCATCTCCGACCCCATCCGGACTATCCTGTCGAATGGTGGTATATGACGGGGTACCTCGAAACGGAGAAAAAACGCCACTTCGGATTCCAGGCGACCTTCTTCCGGATGACGACAAAGATCGGACGAAAGCCTTCCACCCAAACGGCGAACAGCCCATGGAGCCCGAAAGAGATCTTCGGGTTCCACGGGGCTCTTTCCGATCTCGACAGGAAGACCTTTCTTTCGACCGAAAGGGAAAGACGGGGGTTTTCCCGCTCGGTTTTAGCCCAGGAAACTCCTTTTTCCGTCCGGATCGGTCGGAACCGTCTCGAACACATTCCCCCTGATTCTAAGGCCCTTTCGCTCGGATTCCGGGTGGCCAACAGGAGCTATGACCTCAAACTCTCCCCCGAGTCCCCCCCGATCTGGCACGCGGCCCAAAAGAAATTCTTCACGGGCCCTGGGGCCGCAGACTGGGCCTACTATTACTCCTATCCCCTGGTCACGATCACCGGAACGGTCACGACCGTTCTCCCCGACGGAAAAACACATACCGAAGCCGTTCGTGGCCAGTGCTGGTTCGACCACGAATGGATGCGGAGCACCCTGGCCAAGGATCAGATCGGCTGGATCTGGGTCTGGGGATGGAACAAAACCAACACCGAAGGCGTCATGGTCTACCAGATGCTGAACCGGGGGGCAACGCTCTCGCCCTTCCACCGGGCAACCCTGATCAAGAAAGACGGAGATACGTGGACCGTGACCCGAACCGACAAGGTGTTCTTTAGGGGAACGCTAAAAGACCGGTGTCTGGATCTCAACCGGATTGCATTTCGGGTCGGTCCGGACATTCGTCTCAGGGTCCGTCCGGAGATCGAGCGGCAACAGTTGACCGGAGCCGTATCCTACTGGGAGGGGGCCTCCAAAATCATGCTCGAAAACAAGGGAAGAATCGAGAGCGGGAAAGGGTATCTGGAGGTGACGGGGCTTGAGAGCATAAGACATGGGTCTCTCTGCCGGAATAAGCCATAAGAGAGTAGATGCCTGACCTTTACCCATATCTCCGCCGCTTGGGCACCTGAGATGTGGAACCGGCCCCGTCGCATCTTTTCCAGAATTTCCAAAAATTCGGCGATGTTCTCGAGTGTCTTCCCCCCCTTCCAGAGCACTTCGGTACCGGGCTCCCCGTCTCCCTTGCGTCCCAGAAACCCGCCCATCTTGGCCGTCATCCGGATCGCTTCCCGAAGGGTAGGGGGCGTCTCCGGCGGCGAGGGTTCTTGCTGTGGAAGATGCACAGGGCCTTTCACTCCGCCTCCTCGAAGAAAACCGTGCAAGGAGCGTCGGGGATCTCCCGTCCCAGCTTCGTCAAGTAGAAGAGTCTCCATGCCACCACCATGTCGATCGCCAGACAGGCTTTGAGGCGAGGATCGTTGCAAAGTTGCCGGTCTTCGATACGGCACCCAGACTTGAGCGTCCGGTTTAATCCACCGGCTTTATCCGGTCCGCTTTAGCTGCCATAATAACTGCACCGGAAAGGAGGTGCAGGATGGAATATCGATATGGGAGTCCTACTGACTTTCAGATCGAATACCATTTCGTATGGGTGACAAAATACCGGTACAAGGTGTTGACGGGAGAGGTCGCGGAGAGGGTCCGGGGTTTGGTGAGGGAGACCTGCGAAGCGTTTGAGATCCGGATCATCAAGGGAGTGGTAAGCCAGGATCACGTGCATATTATGGTGAGCAGCCCACCGACCCTGGCGCCGAGTGAGATTATGAGGCGGCTCAAAGGGAGGACGTCGAACAAGCTGTTCGAGGAATTTGCCCACATACGGAAGAGATACTGGGGACAGCATTTTTGGGCAAGAGGGTATTTCTGTGCAAGGTGGGGCAAATGACGGAGGAAATGATCAAGACCTATTTGGAGCATCACTTTGAGCCGCGTCCCAATGATGATTTCCGGATGGAAGGGGAGTAGGACGCGTCGTTCAGGCGACGCGTATCCGGACTTCCAGTCCGCAATACGAACCCGCCTGCTTTAGCTGGGGGTTGTTAACGATAAATAATTTTTATTGTATTTTATTTGTTATGGAAAATCAGGTTTGGAAGTGGTATTCTTCGAAAGAAGAGTAAGGGTAAGAGGGAAGGGAAGGGCCATTTTTCCAAAGTCTTTTCGAAGGCAATGTCCAGTCCACTGTCTGTCGAATCCCGAAGGAGGAAGGCGGGAATGGTCATCTTTTCGAAACCACCCATCATCCGGGACGTCTCTTCCTGGAAAATGATCCTCGAAGAGACGGACGATTCCTCTTCCCTCGTGTTCTTTGTGGCCGATTCCTCGGGGCGTCTCGCGATCTTCTCCCGGAACCTCCCCCACCTTGCCAGACTGTCCCTTCAAGCCCTTTCGAGTTCGTCGGTGAGAGAACTCCTTGCCTCCCTTCGGGGTGGACAGGGCGAAGAGGCTCCGCTCTCCGACTTCATGGAGTTTCCCGGAGCGAACGGCGCGGGTAAGCGCCTGGCCTGGTGGAGATTTTCCTTCGAGCAGCTTCCCTCGCCGGCAGGAATCTACTTTCTCTATGCGGTACCCGAGTCCTCCCAATCGACGCAGTGGAAGATCTCGGTCGAGCATCTCATCCAGAAAAAACTCAAGAAATTGAAGTTGGCCGCCTCCCAAATTCTTCTCGACACGTTCGACGAGGAGACCCTTTCGACGGGGGTCCGCCAGATCATGGACTGGGAGGATCCGCACCTCCGCTCGAACAGGATTATCCTCCCCGACGGTCATGTCCTGTCCGATCAGTCTCGGCCGGTCTACCTCAGGTACGAATGGGAGGAGGGAGATATCCGGATGCATTCTGAGCCTCCCGTCTACGGAACCCAGATTTTTTTCCGGAATCTTGTCGGTTACGGTCCCCGGCCCGCGATGGTTGTCCACACAGAGAAGGTCTGGCAATACGAAGTTCTTTTCCCTCTCAGCTGGCACATCCACATCCTGGGATGGGTCGGGGTTCCCCTGCCCGGCCTCGACTGGTGGAGGCGTCCCGTAAGGTTCAACTTCGAGGAGATGATCCGCGGTCTTGGAGATGCCCTCGGAGAGTCCCGGATGCTTCTCGGACTCTTTCCGCACTACGATATCCAGGGCGGGATTTTCGGAGAGGCGAGCTTCGTCGACCTGATCGACTCCATGCTCGCCCATAAAAAGCCGAGGCCGTTCCTGCTTCTTCTTGTCCGGTGCCGCGACGCCGAACATCTTCCGCATCTCGCGGGATCTCTCATGCGCACAAAAAGGGTTATGGATGTCATGAGCCGGGTTCCTCAGGGACTCGTTCTTCTTTTTCCCGACCAGGACCTCTCCCGCCAGAGGTGTATCGAAAGGCGGTACCGGGGAGTGGTCGAAGGGCTGTGTTCCGAGAAACCAGGAATGGCTTGTTCCCTGGCTTCCGTCCACATCTCCTCGTCTCTTTCCGGTACGTTTGGCAGAGATCTCTTGAACGAACTTGTCGACGGTCCGGCCGAGAACCTCGCCTTCTCCGGGACCGAGAGCTGTTCCGGGACCCTCCCGGAGGAGTTTTTGGACTTTCCCGCTTCCATTGCATACTAGCATTTCCTGGAGAAGGGGAAAGGTGGGGCCATTCTGGCTGATCCTTCAGGGAAAAACTTCCGAAAACAGAAAGGGGGCCCCAAAAGGGCCCCCTTTTTTTAATTTCTCGAGCTTGAATAAGGTCTTACATGTTGGCGATGATCTCGGTGCCGAACTGGGAGCACTTGACCTCGGTGGCCCCTTCAAGCTGGCGGGCGAAGTCGTATGTGACCTTTTTCTTCTGGATGGCGTTCTTCACGCCCTTCAGGATGAGGTCGGCCGCTTCCTTCCATCCGAGGTACCGGAACATCATCTCTCCGGAGAGAATGACCGCGCCCGGGTTGACCTTGTCCTGGCCGGCATACTTGGGGGCCGTTCCATGGGTCGCCTCGAAGCCGGCGAATCCGGTTTCGTAGTTGATGTTGGCGCCGGGAGCGATCCCGATTCCGCCGACCTGGGCCGCGAGGGCGTCGGAGAGGTAGTCCCCGTTCAGGTTCAGGGTGGCGATCACATCATATTCCTCGGCCCGGAGAAGGATCTTTTGCAGGAAGGCGTCGGCGATCTCGTCTCTGATCAGGAGCTTGCCGGCCGGAGGATTTCCGCCGCAGTCGTCCCAACTCACAGTCTTGTCGCCGAACTCCTCCTTGGCGACCTCGTATCCCCATTTGCGG
>JAJYPO010000230.1 GCA_021795275.1 Nitrospirota bacterium
CCGATCTGCGGAATATTTTCTCAAAAAGATCTGCCAGGCGAACAAGCTCCCGGAAAAATCCATCGGGGCGGCCGCCGCCACGGCCCTTCAGAGCTATTCCTGGCCCGGAAACGCCCGGGAGCTTCACAACGTCATCTACCGGGCGGCGGTCATTGCCGACGGCCCGGAGATCCGGGAGGAGGACGTGGGTCTTCCGCTCGAGAAAAGCGCCCAGCAAAAGCCCACGCTCAAGGAGATCCGGGAGATCTTCGAAAAGGAGGTGGTGCTGGAGAGCCTGGTGCGCCACAACGGAAACGTGGCGGCCGTCGCCCACGAACTCGACATCTCCAAGCCTTCGGTCTACCTCTTCATCAAAAAGCACAAGCTCGCCGGAAAATTCACATCGCTTCCGAAGGACCCGGATGAAGTCTCCTGACAAGGACTCTTCCAGGAGATTCGGAGGGCCGGGTTCTGCCCTCCGAAAAGATTCTTCTTAACGAATGAAGTCAGGGGAGGAGCTTACGGGGAGTCTGTTCGTCCTGATTCTGGACAGGAAGGGTTTAAGATTTTAAAAAGAAATTGCGCGAAGGGCGAGGGGAAGGTAAAAAGGCGAAGGCCATCTCAGTTCCTCGGCTCCCGAGGGATGTTCCGGACGTGTTCGAGGTCGATTTCGAACATCGAGGCAATCTGCTCGGGAGTCAGGACTCCATGCACCAAGAGCGTTCGGATCATTCCTTCCCGACCCTCCCGGATCCCTTCCTCCCGACCCTTCTGGATCCCTTCCTCCCGACCCTCCCGGATCCCTTCTTCCCGACCCTTCTGGATCCCTTCCTCTATGATCATGTCCATGATGTCGGGCATGTTCGCCTCCAGGATAATCGGGGTCAGGATCTGACGCATCATCCCGGGATCCGTCAGACCGTGAAACCCCGCCACATAATTGAAAATCAACCCGATAACTGGTTTGAGTATAGCATAGAGATCTTCGCGTTTCCCGGAGGCCTTGAAAATGGAGGCAAAGACATCCCCCGGTCCCTCGAAGATGTGTTTCATCGAAAGAAGAAGCGCCGTAGCGACCAGATCCTCCACCCGGCCCAGGATTTCCTGGTCCGAATGGGAAGCGAGATCGATCGACACGAGCGAAAAATCCGGCACGCCTTTTTGGATCTCCCGCGGCGTTCCGAGCAGTTCGGACAGCGCGGGTGGAACATTCCAGGGCTCTTTCCCGTGATAGAAAAGGACAGGAAGGACAGGTCGCGGAGCGTGACTGTCGCGGAGGGCCCGGTTCCAAAAGGAGAGAACGTACTGGAGCAACTGAAAGTGAATCCGCGGATCGGGTCGGCTCTTGTGCTCCACGATAACAGCCAGGAGGATCTCCTTCCCGTCCAATGGAACGGAAAAGACCAGGTCCATCCGGGAGGAGCCCAACCCCTCCCCTACCGATTCTCCCGGAAGAAAGACGAGTCTGTCGAAGTCCATCCCTTCGGCATATTCCTTCGGAAGAAGTCCCCGCAGGGCCGCCGCCATGACCTCAGGATTTCCCAGAGCCCCCTTGAAAAAGCTGTCGTGGAGAGGTCCATTTTTTACCAACTTGCCCCTCCCAATGCTCTCTGTTCTTTCGATTCCCTTGACGAAGGAGGCATTATTCTTGAAAACACAGGTCGAGTCAACCGATCTGGGGCGGAACCCCTTCATTCCGGGACCCATTCCCGTTCTCCTCTTCTTTAGCACTCCCGTTCCCCCGACCCTCTCCCCCTTTATATTAAAAATATAATTATTCAAGATAGTTAATGTTAAAATTCCGATTGCCATCATCAGGAAAGGGGTCCAAAAAATAAAAACCAGGGATCCTTATTCTGAAACACCTTACGAGACATTCATTCTTTTCTGTAAAAAGTTCTGACACCCGATTTCAGAATCCTTTCCGCACTTTCCCGGCCATTCTTTGATCCACGTCATCCCTTTTGTGCCCACCCGGAAAACCCACTCCGGAGAAAGCCCTGAGCGGATTTTTCAGGAAGCGGGTATCGGGATGATTTTAAATTGGCATGACAAATGCAATCAGGATTTCGGCACATCCAACAAGGAGGACCTGACCATGTGCGGAATCGTCGGATACACGGGAACCAAGCGAGCTCTTCCCTTTCTTCTGGACGGACTCGAAAAGCTCGAATACCGGGGCTACGACTCCGCCGGGATCGCCGTCCTGGGAGCGGATGGCCCTTCGGTGGTCAAATCTGTGGGGGCGACGATGGAACTCCGGGCGCGGATCGCGAACCGGACCCTGGCCGGCACCACCGGTCTCGGCCATACCCGCTGGGCCACCCACGGGATCCCCTCCGAGAGGAACGCCCACCCCCACACCGCAGGTCCCCTCCTGATCGTCCACAACGGGATCGTCGAGAACTCCCGGATCCTCCGAGAAGAGCTCGAGTCCCAGGGCGAGGTCTTCGCCTCCGACACCGACACCGAAACGATCGTCCACCTCGTCAACCGGGCGATGGCCCCCGGAGGCCTCTCCCTTGCCGAGGCCGTCCGCTCGGTCCTCCACCGGCTGGAAGGCTCCTACTCCTTCCTGATCCTCCATTCGGACCCGGCCCATCCCCTGGTCGCCGTCCACCGGGGCGCGCCTCTGGTCATCGGTCTCTGCGACCACGGCCTCTTCATTGCCTCCGACGTGACCGCCTTTCCCGCCGAGGTGACCTCCACCGTCTTTCTCGAGCCCGACGATCTTCTGACGGCGGGACCGTCCGGCACCTTCGAGATCCTCTGCCTCTCGAGCGGCCGGAAGAGAGAGGCCTGCCGGATCGGCCGGAGCCGGACCGAGGAGCACGGCAAGGGGGACTATCCCCACTACATGGTCAAGGAGATCTGCGAGCAGCCACGGGTTTTATCCGAGCTCCTCGCGGGAAAGATCGCCTCGGGCCCCGGCGGGCTTTCGGTCCATCTTCCGCCGAAGGTGACCAAGGTCCTCTCCGGGGCCCGGCGCCTCCGGATCGTGGGGTGCGGCACCTCCTACCACGCGGGCCTTCTCGGAAAGTACCGGATCGAAGGCTTGGCGGGCCTTCCCGTGGAGGTTGAGATCGCCTCGGAGTTCCGCTACCGGGATCCCCTTCTGGATCCGGAGGCGGACCTTCTGGTCGCGCTCACCCAGTCGGGGGAGACGGCCGACACCCTGGCCGCGGTGCGCATGGCCCGGGAGGCCGGGGTTCCGACCCTGGCGCTCGTGAACGTCCCGGGGAGCACCATCGCCCGGGAGGCCGACGCCGTCCT
>JAJYPO010000231.1 GCA_021795275.1 Nitrospirota bacterium
CGTAGAGGACGATCTCGTAATCCGGATGCTTGTCCCGGAAGCTCTGGGTGAGGACGGAGGTAAATCCCGCGTTCACCAGGGGGGAGACCCCGATCCGGATGAGGGCCTTTTCCGGGGCCAGATAGTTTTTGGCCTGAAGAATGAGATTGGCCTCGGCGCTCAGAACGGAACGGATCAGAGGGATCATGGCCTTGCCAAAGGGAGAGAGGGCTACGGTCCGGGTGGTTCGCTCGAAAAGCTTTCCTCCCAGGGCCTCCTCGACAAGCGCGACCCCGTTGGAAAGGGTTGACTGGGTGACCCGGCATTTTTCAGCCGCCCGGCTGAATGATTTGAGCTCGGCTGTCTCGACAACAAATTTGAGATGAGTGAGGTTCATGGCGGTCCTGCGCTATTAATCTATTTTTAGAATATATGTTATCAACTATATCAATTTCTAAATAAAAAAGGAATCTGGTACGATCGGTTCAACAGGGCATGAAGACCAGCAATCCGAGATCCTTCATGCGACCCGATTCACCCCATTGAGGGAGAAGTATCCCTTCGCCAAGGAGGAACGATGACCTATCTCGAAATCACGCTGAAAATCCAGGACAAGAACCGTCCATCGGCCGCCGGCGTATACACCAAATTCAAGCAGCCCTTTCTCTCGACGATCCCCGGAGCCAAATCGAAGGAGCTTCTGGTTCGTGATGAGGATGTTCAGGTTCTCCATGGCTTCGACTCTGCCGAGCATGCAACGAAGTATTTGAGCAGCGATCTCTTCAACAAGGATGTGGTTGTTGCCCTCAAGCCCTTCCTCGATGCCGCACCGGACGTCAGAATCTATCAGGTGGTTTGATCCACCGTCATCCACAGGGGAGACTTTTCGTTGACCGGGAGGTCTCCCCTTCCTTATTGTCTTTCTCTTGCCATTTCCAGTGCTCCTCCCCGCCGGACAGCCTTCTTTCCCCTCCCTACGCTCAGTGTTGTCATCATCTTTTCCTTTTTTATCCCATCAACGGCAGTTTCGGTCCGGGTCTGTCAGTCGTCCGGCGAAAGGGAGACGAGACGGAGGCGTCGGCCTTCCGCCGTCTCCGGTCGTTTTGTGTGGCGAATTTTCGCCGGCAGATGCGGGGATTTTGTCTCGCAGACGAATGTTTGCTAGGAACTCAAAGGGCGCTGTGATACGATGATTCCTGTGAGAATGGGACCCAAGGTGTTGTCGCATTTTCGGAGATCCTCCGGAAATGATATGGATATGAAAAGAGGTTTTTGTGCCCGAAAGAAAGCGAAGACGCCGGAGACGGTCCGGTTCCGCAACATCAGAATCCCCCCTCCTGGCGCCTCCGGATTCACCCTCGGCCTGGCGGGACCGAATCCTCCAGACCATGGCGGATTCCCCCGAGCATATCCTCTCCCTTGAGATTCTTCTTCGACGGCTTCTCTCGAAAAAGGACCGGGCCCGGCGTCCCGATGCCCAGGAAGCCATCGATCGACTGGTCTTGTCCCATGAGGTCGTTCGCCTGCCCGACAGCCGTCTCTCCATTCCCGATCGCCTTCCCCGGCTGACGGGTCGACTCGAGGCGAACAAGGACGGGTATGGTTTTGTCATCGACCCCGAGGGAAAAAAGGATGTGTTCGTTCCGGCCCACGCTCTCGCCGGGGCGATCGACGGGGACACGGTGGTCTGCCATGTTGCCGGTGAAGATGCCCGGGGACGCCGGGAAGGGGTGATCGTGGGGGTTGTGGCCCATGGACGAAAGACCTTTCCCGGACTTCTCCACCGGACACCGGAAGGCTGGTTCGTCAGGCCCAAGGAGACCAAGATCCGACACCTGTTCCGCGTTGAGGCGCCGCCTCCGGGAACGGAGGAGGGGACGGTGGTGATCCTTGAGGTGACGGTCTACCCCGCTCCCCTCTCCGATCCTGCCGCTCCTCCGTCGGAAGGTCTCCCGAACATCCCTGCCGGCCGGATCCTTTCCGTTCTCGGGGCCGACGGCGATCCCGCCATCGACACCGATCTGGTCATTGCCTCCTTTGGCTTTTCCACCGCCTTCCCTGAGGAGGTGGAGGCTCAGGCCCACCGCCGGGCACAAGAGGTTCCCATCGCCCCCGACAAGGAAAGGCGAGACTTCCGCCCTCTGGAAATCGTCACCATCGACGGGGATACCGCGAAGGATTTCGATGATGCGATCTCCATCGAGGAGGAGGCCGACGGGACGGTGACGCTCGGGATTCATATCGCCGATGTCTCCGCCTATGTTCTTCCCGGCTCGGCTCTCGACCGGGAGGGATTCGCCCGGGCGACCAGCGTCTACTTCCCCGACCGGGTGCTTCCCATGTTTCCCGAGGTTCTCTCCAACGGGGTCCTCTCCCTCAATCCGGAGACCGATCGTCTGGCACGCTCGGTGACGGCCCGGATCGACCGGGAGGGACAGGTCCTTTCCTGGACTCTCGACCGCTCCGTCATCCGGAGCCGGATGCGCATGACCTACTCGGAGGTCCATCGGGCCTTGACCGGCGAGCCTTCCCCGGACTACCTCCCTTATGAAAACCGCCTGCACACGATGTGGCGGGTCGCCTCCCTTCTCCGCAAGCGGCGCATGGGCAAGGGGAGTCTCGACTTCGATCTTCCGGAACCGGAAATTGTTCTGGATCTCCGGGGTGAGCCGGTGGACATCCTCCGCTCTCCCCGCTACCTGTCCCATCAGCTGATCGAGGAGTTCATGCTCCTGGCGAACACCCTGGTGGCGACACGGCTGCGCGAGCGTCTGGGAACGGCGCTCTTTCGGGCCCATGAGACTCCCACTCCGGAAAAGATCGAAAACCTATACTCTTTTCTGGCCTCCCTCGGGCTTCCCTTTACTAGGCCCGAGGTGGTCACCCCCCGGGACCTTTCCCGGATTCTTGAAGAGACGAAAGGCTCTCCCCTGGAGCATCCGGTGCACTACTCCGTGTTGCGATCCCTCAAGCAGGCCCGTTACGATCCCTCTCCCCTGGGGCATTTTGGACTGGCCTTTCCCGACTATACCCATTTCACCTCTCCCATCCGGCGGTATCCGGATCTTATCGTCCACCGCCTCCTCGACCTTGCCACCCCCGCGGGGATGGAGCCGCTCCTCCCCGGGAGCCTTTCGGCCGTCGCCCAGCATTGCTCCGAGCGAGAGAGGAAGGCCACGGAAGCCGAACGAATGGCCATCGACTTCAAGAAGGTCCGGTTCATCTCGAAACATCTGGGCGAGAGCTTCGATGGACGAATCACCGGCGTG
>JAJYPO010000232.1 GCA_021795275.1 Nitrospirota bacterium
AGGCCTACCGCAAGGCGGCCATGGCCTATATCGAGGGTCTCCGGGACTATGTCTCGAAAGGCCACAACCCCGCCCGGGTCCACAGTGTGGCCAGCCTGTTCATCAGCCGGCTTGATACCCTGGTCGACCGGAAACTCGAAGAAATCATCGGCGCCTCAACCGACCCGACCCTCGCCAAAAAGGCCGCCGAACTCCTGGGACAGGCCGGCATCGCCAATACCCAGATCGTCTATGAAAACTTCGTCAATCTCTTCGACAGGGAGACATTCGGAGATCTTGCGGCACATGGCGCCCGGGTCCAGCGCCCTCTCTGGGCTTCGACGGGAACCAAGAATCCGAAGTACTCCGACATCCTCTATGTCCAGAACCTGATCGGGCCCGACACGGTCAACACTGTTCCTGCCGAAACACTTCGGGCCTTTGCTGACCACGGGAAGGCCCTCCGGACCATCGACCGGTACAAAAAGGACCGGACTCTCCCCAACCCCCACGAGAACCTGGAAAAAATCCAGAACATCGGAGTATCGCTTGAAGCCTCTTTCAACCAGCTGATCCGGGAGGGGGTGGAGACCTTCAACAAATCCTTCGAAAGTCTTCTGTCCAGTACCGAGAAAAAGATTGCCGCCATCCGGAAGGGATGACCCGCCTGATTCAGGGCGTTCCCCCCACCGGGTCCCATACAAGAAGGCCGCCACGGATCTTTTACAAAGGAAAGGATCTCCCTTGACAAGCAGCCTCCAGTCGCCATTTCAGGGTGCCGGCATGAGTGAAGTCCAGCCTTCGCCGCCAACCACGGACACGCCCCCACTGACCATGGTCATCTTTGGCGCATCAGGAGATCTGACCCACAGGAAACTCGTTCCGGCCCTCTTCGACTTGATGGTCGACGGGTTGCTTCATCCTGAGACAAGAATTCTTGGGGTTGCCCGGAGTCCCAAGACCCACGAGGAGTTTCGAGGGGAACTCCGTGCCTCCGTCCAGACCTTTGCCCGGAGCGCAAACCATCTCGATCTCTTTTCCGAGTTCGAAAAGAAGATCTTTTACCACCCCATGACCTTTGACGACCCCAACGGATATACGGCCATCCGGACCACCCTACTCTCCGACGAGTTCAGAAAGCCGACCCGTGGCAATGTTCTGTATTACCTGGCGACCCAGCCCAGCTATTTCGTGCCGATCATCCGGAACCTGGGAAGCTTCGGCCTGGCAAAGATCAACGAAGATGCGGCAGAGACTCCCTCCCCCTTCACCCGGATCATTGTCGAGAAACCCTTTGGACGGGACCTGGCTTCGGCACGGGACCTGAACCGCGAGGTTCTCCAGGTCTTTTCCGAACCCCAGGTCTATCGCATCGACCATTACCTGGGAAAGGAGACGGTCCAGAACATTGTCGTCTTCCGGCTCTCGAACCCGGTCTTCGGAAACCTCTGGAACAATGTCTTCGTCAAGAGTGTCCACATCTCCGTCCACGAGGCAGTGGGAGTTGAAGGGCGGGGGGGGTATTTCGAGGAGGCAGGAATCCTTCGGGACATGCTCCAGAACCACCTCTTCCAGCTCATGACCCTGACCGCCATGGAGCCTCCGGTCGCCTTCGAGGCCGAGTCGATCCGGGACGAAAAGGTGAAGGTCCTCAGATCTCTGAAACCGGTCCGGGTTGAGGATCTCCCCCGGACGATCGTCCGGGGCCAGTATACCGTTGGTGAGGTTGATGGCGTTCCTGTCCCGGGCTACCGGAACGAGCCCAAGATTCCCCCTCTCTCCGACACACCGACCTTTGTGCGGATGAGGGTCGAAGTCCAGAACTGGCGATGGGCCGGAGTTCCCTTCTTTCTGACAGCCGGCAAGCGCATGTCGAAAAGGGAAACCCTTGTCCGGATCGTCTTCAAGGACTTCCCCTTCGCCCTTTTTCGACTGGCGGGAACCCCCGGGACAGTCCCCAACGAGCTGATCATCCGGATCCAGCCCAACGAGGGCATCGCCCTCCGTTTCGGGATCAAGAAACCCGGCGGATCCCTCATGATCGATCCGGTCGAAATGAACTTCTCCTATCAGCAGGCTTACCGCGCCCAGGCTCCCGAAGCCTACGAGCGTCTGCTCCACGATGCCATCGTCGGTGACTCGACCCTCTTTGCGCGCAAAGACGAGGTCGAAAACTCCTGGAATTTCATGGCTCCCTTTCTAGGCGACCTGACAAAGCTCTCTCCTCTCCGATTCTACACCGCCGGTACCGATGGCCCCGAGGAACAGGACCGGATCGGTGAACCCTCTCCCGCCTGAGACTTCAATACCTTGAACAAAATCAATCCGGAAGAAATTCCGACAAAACCTCCATTCATGCCTGTAATTTGGCTTTCAATTCTTCTCTCCTCCTGCACATTCGCCCCATCCTTTACCTCTCCTCCCCCTGACCTTCTCATTTCACAGGACCCCCCTCACAAACCCCTGTTTGTGATCCATCCTCCCTCGCCTTCGGCCGACACACTCTGGTTTTCTGGACATTCGGCCAAGGCGGCCACATTGGAGAATGCACAAAAGACCGCACTGGCCGAAGCCTTCGAAAAGCTTTCTGAGACTCTGTCCCGGAAGGGCTACCGTCTGACGGACAAGGAAAAAGCCCAATGGTTCAGACAGGGAGAAGACCTCTCCCTCCCCCATATCGCCGACCGTTGGGTCCGAATCTACAAGGAGAGCCAGGATCGCCCCTACCTCCACCGTACATCGCTTTATCTTCTTCTGGCCGTTCCAAGGCGCTATGAAAGGGCCATCATCGCCGCCCTTGCCCGGAAGGACCGAAGAGCCGCCGGACGAATGGAGACATTCCTAGGACAGTCCCGGCAGGCTCTCCGGAAAAAGGACGGCGCCCGGTTTCTGGCAGCGCTCAGAGAGGCCGTCAACGCCGAACGCAGGCTCCACACTCTCCAGTCGTTTCCCCCTGAAGACCGTCCCACAATCCTCCGAGAACGGACTTCCCTGGAAGCCCAATGGCGACATAGCCTCCGGGAGATTCACCTCTCCCTTTCCGCGCCTTCCCAGGACTTCTCTCTGAAGGACACCATGAATCCTCCCGTTCGCCTGATGGAAGAGGCGATGATCCGCCAGAAAGGCCTGTCGATCGGTCTTTCCGGGCTTCGTTTTGCCCCTTCCCTCTACCCATTCCTTGCCCCAGAGTACGTGGTTTTCCCCGACCTGGCCTGGCTTTTCGGAAATCCAAGGCCTGTCATTTCACGCGAGTCCCTGGA
>JAJYPO010000233.1 GCA_021795275.1 Nitrospirota bacterium
CCACGGTTGTCCGACATCCCTTCCGACAGCTTCACCCATCTGGCAATCGAGGATTCCCATCCCGACATTCTCTCCCCGGATGGAAAACCCTGGCCCCGGATCTCCTTCTCCGTCGTCTCCCTTCTGGCCGAACAGGTGGCCTCGAAAAACCAGTACATGGCCATCTTCAACCGCTACAGGGCCTTTGCCCAGAGCCTGACCAACCTCATCCCCCTGGAGCGGACACTCCCCTATGAATCCCTGATCTGCCACTCCCTCCGGACCCTCCTTTCCGCCTCGGCGGTGGCCTATTGCGAAGCCCGGACACGCAACCGTTCGGTGACGATCCGGACCTCAGACCCGGAAAACCTCTTCAAGGAGGACGCCATCTTCCCCCTGGCCGAGGCGGTCAGGGCTGTCCTTTCAAACCGGAACGGCTATTTCGATGATCTCGATCCCGAAAGAACAGGAATCCTGAATCCTCCCCTCACAGGGACGAGCAGGATCGTCATCTTCAAGCTTGTCCAGCGAACCTCTCCCACCATTCCCTTTCTCATGATCTTTCCGCCTCCCTTCCCTCAGGACAACCCCATCCCGGAAACCGAATTCCAGAATGCCCTGGAGCTTTCCGCGCCGGTTCTCCAGACCAGCCATGCCCTTTTTGCCCACAGGCTGGTGCTGAAGAGAAAGGCCGAGCATGATCCCCTCACGAAAATCCTGAACCGGGATTCCCTCGACTCCTTTCTGGCCTTTGCCTACCAGAATGCCAGGACAAATCATGAACCCCTGTCGGTCCTGATGATGGATATCGACCATTTCAAGCAGGTCAACGACACCTACGGCCATGGAGTCGGAGACTCGGTTCTTGTCGATGTGACGGGAGCGATCGGAAAGACGCTCAGATCCGGAGACGGTTTCGGACGATACGGCGGAGAGGAGTTCGTCGTGATTCTTCCGGGGCTCGGAAAATTACGGGCCATTCTCATTGCAGAACGGATCAGGAACGCCGTCAGGAAACTTGTCCATCCTCTGGCCGGAAAGATCACCCTGAGCATCGGAATCGCAAGTTTCCCCGAGGATGTTTCCCGGGAATCGGAACTCATCCCCCTGGCCGACCGGATGATGTATGGAGCGAAACACGCCGGCCGGGACAGGGTCCAGGCACGGTAACCTCTCAGGGACCCGGACAGGTCTCGGCTCCACGGCCTTCATAGTGCTTGAACTCGAGACTGTACCTGAGGATATGCCGGACGTAGCTCTCATGGGCAGCTCCGGTCCTGCCGGAATATCGACCGAGCATCTCCACAAAATCCCCCCCGGAGAGCTTGAGATCATAAGAGAGAATGTCCGCCGCCATGCGGGCGTTCACATCGACCTCCATCAGATCCTTCCGGCGGACACCCCGATAGTCCCGTCCCTCCCGCCTCCTGAAAAATTTCTGCCAGAAGGGATAATGGATCTGGAAAAGACCATAATCCTGGCTGCTTATATTGACCGCCCCAGGATTGAAGGAGGACTCTTCCTGGGCCACGGCCACGAGAAGATAAAGGGGAAGTCCACTCTGGCGGGAGGCCCGGATCAGGGCATGACTGACCGAAAGGGCCACCGGAAAAGGCTCTGTGGGACGGCTGAAACGCTCCACATATCCGACAAGGGAGAGGAGGGATGGACAAGATGAAGGAGGAGTGGTCGCCTCCACCCTGGAAGAGGGAGAAAAGGCCAGAATCGGAGTGACCACAAAAAAAGCGAGACCCCATTTTAGGACAGGGCCTCGCCACCGTGGTTTTTCCTGTCTTACATTGTCGATCAGACCGAGAAGGAGCTTCCGCATCCGCAGGAGGATTTGGCATTGGGATTCTTTATGGCAAAGCCGGAGCCGTAAAGATTTTCCACATAGTCCACCGTCGCTCCGGAAAGAAGAGGGTAGCTCTGGGCATCGATGAAGAGCTTGACCCCGGATTCCTCGACAATCTGGTCCATCTCCCCGGGAGCCTCCTCGAAGGACATGCCATACTGGAAGCCATGACATCCGCCTCCGGAGACATAGACACGAAGCCCATATCCTTCCTTGTTTTCGGTTTTGAGATACTCATTGACCTTTTCAACCGCCTTTTCGCTCATCGTAATCATTTCTTCAATCCTCCTGAAGGATAGATATGAACAGCGGGGGAGATCCCCCGATGAGTGCAGCCGACAGGAACGAGATTCACTGCCGGCTCTGGAAATTCAAGATTAGTGGTACGCCATGATCTTTCTGTTGCGGCTCACAATTGGAGAGGGGCGATTCATCCGGTTGGAAAGAATGACCGAATCCACGATCTCTCCGCAAAGGAGGCAGCGCCAACCGCGAAAGTTCAAATACCCCGAATCATCCTTGATGTCACTGAATTCTTCCTCGACCATTTTCCCGTGACAACGCTGGCAATCCATCTGACTCCTCCTTCGTCTCCGGGATGAGACCCATCCCTACGACATACTGAATTATACGCAAGAAGAATGCCAGATGAAGCGCGAATACCTATCAGCTTATCATAAAAAGGTATTCTTTTCACGGGTGCCGCATTAGACTCCTGAATTCTCGTTTTTGATCTATAAAAGTGTTTCGTTATGACATATACCCAAAGGGACATCCCATTCTGAAACACTTCCTCATCCACCAACGAGAATATGCGAGAGCTCCGGTCCAAAAAAAAAGATTCCAAACACAAAAAGAGCCGGGATCAGGACAACGAGAGCAAAAAGAATGAGGGTCACGATTTTTTTGATGTTCAAGGGAGAATTCCTTCCTTGTTGCCCTCATTCGCCGTAGACAATATGGCAAACCTCGTATTCAATTTCTCCGGCCGGAATGCGGATCAGGACTGTTTCGCCCGCCTTTCTTCCGACCAGGGCCTTCCCGACCGGAGAGGCCACCGAGATACGGCCCCGCTTGAGGTCCACCTCTTCCTGTCCCACGATGGTGTAGACCTTTTCCTCTCCCGTCGATCCATTCCGGAGCGTCACGGTGGCCCCGAAGGTCACCCGCTCCCGATCCTGATGGGCCGACGAGACCACAATAGCCGAAGAGAGTTTGGCTTCGAGCTCCTTGATCCTGCCCTCTATGAAGGACTGCTTTTCCTTGGCGGCATGGTACTCGGCATTTTCAGAGAGGTCCCCATGGGCCCTGGCCTCGGCAATGTCCTGGATGTTCTTCGCACGCTCCACTTTCTTCAGGCGGTCCAGCTCCTCCTGGAGACGGGTGTGACCTTCC
>JAJYPO010000234.1 GCA_021795275.1 Nitrospirota bacterium
TGCCCATTCCCTGTCCGGCGGGAAGGAGTCCCATCGAACTGTCGACCATTGTGGAGGCTCGTACGGGTTCGTTCCGGATCTCTCCTTCCGGAGAGGGCATCCGTGAGGTCAGATAGAAGCGGCAGGAAAAACAGGGCTGGCCGGAGGAATGGATGGCCCGCGGAACCAGGAGGGGGGGAGGGCCCGACGAAAGAGACGTCTCCGACGGGAGAGGCAGATAGCCGGCCGGATCCGACCACAGCACCCTGTCATGGAGGAAAAGGAAAGGGGGGCCCGACTCGACCTTTCCGCTGTCGTAACCCAGCCAGAGGATGCGCGCCTTCATGTCCAGTGAAAGAAGCCTGATGGCCACGTCGGCAGCTTCCGGAAAGTAGTCCACCTGGCCCGTAAGGGCCATTTTCTCATGGCCGCCCTCTTCGCGTATGCCGATCTGAAAAGAACGGACGACCGCCCCCCCACCCCCGCGTTCTCCCCCGAGAAAAAGATGATTTCCCCCGATCGCGGCTGCGCGGATCCTGAAGCCGGGCAGGGATGGAAGAGAGACCGTCGTCCACGTTTCCCGCCAGAGGTCCTTGGCCCCCATGGGATGTTCGACGGTCAGGCGGGCGAGTTTGAGACTTCCGGACGGGGAAAAGAAATAATAGGCCCCAGAGGCGTCACGGCCGAAGTCGGAGTCTGCCGCCACACTTTTATGAGGGGGAAGAGTGAGTGCGGACAGGGAGGGGAATCCGCCCTGGGGGCCGGGCGAACCTGCCAGACTTGCCGGAAGAACGACAGACGCAAGCAGCGTCCTTCCAAGCGTCCCTCCAATGAATCTATGGACAAGACCGGATTTTACCTGCACGCGACCGCCTCCCTTCGTGGGTACCCCTTCTCCCGTGAGCATGTTCCGCCACACCTGGCCGGGGTCACTATACCATGAAATGGCAATGGATCCCCTTTCCGGAGCACCTACCCTTTTCTGGCCCGTTCGTAGCGGGCGGGCCAGGGAATTTCCTGATCCAGCCTGCGGGCCGCATGAAGCGGCCAATAGGGATCACGGAGCATTTCCCTCGCCAGGCTGACCGCATCGGCCTGTTCCGTAACAAGGATATGTTCGGCCTGGACGGGGTCGGTGATCATTCCCACCGCAACCACAGGAATCCTCCCTTCCAGGCGTATTCTCGAGGCCATGGCTGTCTGGTATCCCGGAGCAGCAGGAATGGGGGCATGCGGAACGAGTCCCCCCGAGGAACAGTCGATCACGTCCACCCCTTCCCGCGCCAAAGCTTTCGCCAAGACCACCGACTGGTCAGGATCCCATCCCCCTTCGACCCAATCCGTGGCGGAAATCCTGACCCACAGCGGTAGCTCCTCCGGCCAGACCTCACGGACCGCCTTCGCGACCTCGAGCGGGAACCGCATCCGGTTCTCGAGGGTCCCCCCATAGCCGTCCTCTCTCCGGTTGGAGAGAGGAGAGAGAAAGGTATGGAGAAGGTAGCCGTGGGCCATGTGGATCTCGAGAATCCGGAAGCCGGAAGAGTGCGCCCGCAATGTCGCCTCCCGGAATTCCGTCCGGACCCTTTCCAGATCGCCCTCGTCCAAAGCTCTGGGCGGAGGCAACCCCCCGAATGCGACCGGACTGGGTCCCAGGGTGACCCACCCTCCCTCCTCCGCCCCCACCCCGCTTCCCCCCTCGAAGGGGGGCGCCGTCGAGGCCTTCCTTCCGGCATGTGCGATCTGGATGGCCGGAACGGAGCCCTGCTCCCTCACGAAGCGGACGATCGGAGAGAGTGCCTCCCCCTGGACATCGTTCCAGAGTCCGAGATCCATCGGAGTGATCCGGCCCTCCGGAGAGACCGCAGAGGCCTCCACCATCACGATTCCGGCCCCACCGACAGCCCGGCTCCCGAGATGGACCATGTGCCAGGCTCCCGCCACTCCATCTGAGGTCGCATACTGGCACATGGGAGAGACGCAGATTCTGTTTTTCGAGGTCACCCCACGAACCGTCCACGGATCAAACAAACGGGCCATTCCCGCTCCTCCTCAAATCCGGACATAATTGTGGGTGTCTTCACCGCCTTTTTTCTCCTTACCGGTCAGCGCTCCTATCTGGTGGGAAAGTTGGACTCCGGATCAGGGACAAGGGCGCGAGTTTCTGAATCCTCCCTAAATCGTGATAGGACCCCGACCGCTCCTTCCCGGGAGCGGCCGGGATCCCCGTCCTT
Source organism: Nitrospirota bacterium (assembly GCA_021795275.1). The sequence continues at coordinate 2,211 of JAJYPO010000234.1, forward strand.
CACCCGCGATCATTCTCCGCTCCATTTTCATCCTTCAGCGTTCAAGATCACAGGGGGGATATGCTATCCTGTACATCCGGCAATTCTGACACCTGCGGACAGGGAAGCGAGGCTCGCACCTGGACAAACGGAAAGGACCCGCCATGCTCGACGACATCCTCCACCGTTCCCCCATTCCTTTTCTGGTCGCCGGAGAGTGGCAGGACAACAGCTCCCGGATTCCACCGCACCGTCTGGATTCCTTCACCACAAATCTGCCGGGGTTCCCGGGTGAACGGCCCTCATGGACCGTCGCCAGGCCCGGAACCGAAGAGGTCCTGAGGGCGACCGGCTCCGTTCTGTCTGGCCAGAAGATCCTTTCCTCCCTGCCACGCCACCGTCTGCGGGAGATTCTGGAGGGGACGGCCACCCTTCTGGCGGATCGACGGAACCTCCTGGCCGGACTGATCTCCGCCGAGGTCGGGAAACCCATTTCAGCCGCCCTTTTCGAGGTCGACCGGGCCATCACCACGTTTCGTGTCGCGGCCTCCTCTACGGAATCCGACGGTTCTGCGTCCCTTCCGGGGGAGATCGTTCCCCAGGGGACCGGCATGCTGGGGCTCGTGGATCGCGTCTCGAACGGACCAGTGCTTGCGATCACACCGTACAACTTTCCCCTGAACCTCCTCGCCCACAAGGTCGCACCTGCCATCGCCACGGGAAGCGCGATGATCGTAAAGCCGGCCCCCCTGGGAATGACGGTGGCCCTCGCCCTGGGAGCGCTCCTTCTCGAAGCCGGCCTTCCTCCCGAGGCGCTGTCGGTACTGCCATGCGATCTGCCCGATACCGAGCGTCTCATTCAGCATCCCGCCCTGCCCGTCATTTCCTTCACGGGATCGGCTTCCGTCGGGTGGAGCATCCGGGATCGCGTTCCGCGGAAAAAAGTCCTTCTCGAACTTGGAGGAAGCGCCGCCGTCATGGTTGCGGAGGACGGATGGTCGACCGAACTGCTCGACCGTCTGCTGGCAG
>JAJYPO010000235.1 GCA_021795275.1 Nitrospirota bacterium
GGATTCGAGAGCCTTCCTTTGCGGGAGAGGGAAAAGGATGGGCGGACGTCTCCTTCTGACGAGACAAACGGACCTTCCCCAGCCCCTGAAACGGCTCTCTGCCCTCTCCCTGTCTGAGGACAGGTCAGGAATAGGGGGTTTCTCTTCAGGGACGATTGTTGGTTTTGGCGGTTTCATCTGGAATCAGAATTGGAGGACCCGCATGTGCGGCAGATTGACCCAGACCCGGCCTGCCCGGGAGTATGCGGACCTTTTTCGGGCCCGGCTCGTCCCCGTCCTCGACCTTCGCCCCCGGTACAATCTGGCCCCCTCCCAGAAGGCCCTGGCTGTCAGGATCCCGCTGGAAGGTCGGGAGCGGGAGATCTGGACCCCGGTCTGGGGGCTCATCCCCCACTGGGCCCGGGAGAAGGGAGGGTATGCCACCATCAACGCCCGTATCGAAACGGTCCGGACCCGGCCCGCCTTCCGGGATTCCCTCAACAAACGACGCTGTCTGGTTCCGGCCGATGGTTACTATGAATGGCAGGCGACCCCCAGAGGAAAAATCCCCTTTTACTTCCGGCAGAAATCGGGCGATCCTCTCGCCCTGGCCGGATTGTGGGATTCCTGGAGGGATCCTGCCACAGGAGACCTTCTTGAGACCTTTACCATTCTGGTCCGCCCGGCCGTTATGGCCGTGCGTCCGATCCATGACCGCATGCCGGTCTTCCTCGTCCCGGAGGAGCAGGAGGCGTGGCTTGATCCCGCAGTTTGTCCGGGCCCTTCCTGGCTTGAGCATCTGGCCGGTCAGGAGCCTTCCGGCCTCATCTGGCACCGGGTGAGCCGGGCCGTCAACTCACCTAAAAACGACGGCCCGGAGCTGATCCGACCCCTCGAACCCGAGCCTGCCTGAGCCCTCAATACCTCCGGAAGTTTCAGGACAAGACTCCGGCCTTTGAAGGAGTCCCCTGACCCTTTTGTCTCATGGAACCCTGGGACCCGTGCAAAGTCTCCCTTTCGGGGGTACATTTCAATTGACAAAGGACAGAAAACCGGGTCATCAAATCCTGCCGAAGGTCTTCCGGGAGGTTTCCCGAAGGGGGAGGGAGAGTCTCCGAAATGGCCTTCTGTAAAGGGAGAAGTGTCTCTCCCGGAAGGGATTTTTAAATGACCGGCTCATTTCCACAGGTGTCGTCCGAGCCGGAGACGACGCTCAGGAAAGGAAGGAGTGTGGGCCATGAATGGAAACGGATCGGAAGAGCGGCTCCGGTCCCGATATCGGGGATCTCTCCTGGCCGGAGGGGTGGGAGATGCCCTGGGGGCACCGGTCGAAATAATGACCTGGCCGGAGATTCGACGGAATTTTGGAAGCAGGGGAGTGACCGACTTGAGCCCCGCCTACGGGCGGATCGGGGCGGTCACCGACGATACCCAGATGACCCTGTTTACAGGCGAAGGAGTCCTCCGGGCCCTCTCCCGAAGCCGGAACCAGGGGATCGGGGATCCCTACAGGATCCTCCGGCGGTCCTACCTCCGCTGGCTGCTCACACAGGGAGAGCCTCCCCCGGCCGAAGAGGTTCCTCTTGAACCGGAGTCGAGCTGGCTCTTCCGGATTCCGGAGATGAATGCGGTGCGTCTGCCGGGCAAGACCTGTCTTTCCGCTCTCAGGACCCCGCCCGATCCCCATTCTCCCAGGCACCGGGCGACAAACCGGTCCAAGGGGTGCGGGGGGGTCATGCGGGTGGCCCCGGTGGCGCTGGCAAATGCCTTCGGCGGGGACTGCACGGGGGCAATCCAGCATACCTACTGGCTGGCCGGACGTGTCTCGGAGCTGACCCACGGCCATCCGGCCAGCACCGCCGCAAGCGGGGCCCATGCAGTCCTCATCCATCTTCTTCTCCTTGGCCGAAGCCTCCCGGAGGCTCTTCCGGTGGCCGAAGGACTCCTGCGGGACTCGCCCGGAGGGGAGTTCGTGGCCGATCTGCTCGTCAGGGCGGAATCCCTGGCGAAAAGTTCCCTTCCGGCGGTCGAGTCCATAGGGGAAATCGGAGAGGGTTGGGTGGCAGAGGAAGCCCTGGCCATCGCCCTCTTTGCCTGCCTGCGGGGGAAAACCCTCGAGGAGTCTCTCCTTGTGGCCGTGAATCATGGGGGGGATTCCGATTCGACAGGATCGATCGCCGGAAACCTCCTCGGAGCCGGGATGGGGGAGGAGGCCATCCCCCGAAGATGGCTCGAACCGCTCGAGCTCCGGGAGGCTCTCCGGAAAATGGCCGACGATCTCTTCGACTACCCCCACTGGAGTCGGGAGGGAACGGAGGGAAGCGGATGGGGCCGCTATCCGCCCCATTAGATCAGGGGTCCTGCACGGGGTCCCAAGATCCGGGACTCTCCCACTCTTCGATTCCCTGGTCGGAATGGAGGGTCATTCTTTTGACCAGCATTCCCTCGAGGATTTCCCCAAGATCCGGAGAGGAGGGGGGATCAGGGCTTGAAAGGGGCAGGGTACCCCGGGCCTCCACAAGGAAACGCTCGCCTATCTGTCTGTTTTCATTCGAGAGGTAGGCCTTGATCCACCATCCGCTGAGTCGCTCCGAGGCGGCATTCAATGTTCTCAGGGAGGGAAGCCGGTCACTTTTACGAAGGTTCACCACCCTGTCGGCGGGCAGAAGATTCCAAAGGTCGTCGCAGGGCCAGGCCGCCCACGGAAAACAGTGGTCCACTTCAAAGGACTTCTCCGACAGCCTCTTTCCGCTCCAGATACAAAAGAGCTGTTTTCTTTCAAGAATGGGACGGGCGATTTTCCGGATCAGGGCCACATCCCGCGCCGGGGTGGTCCAGACCATCGCCCTGGCCGCCTTACCGGGATCAAGGGCACGGCCCTGGCCTTTGGCGTAGCCCTCCATGAGATGGATCCATTCGTTCACCAGGGCGGGTTCGATCCAGGCATCGAAGCGGGAGAGGGCCCGCCAGAGCGAAAGAGGAATGATCATTTCTCCAAAGCTTTGGAAATAGGCCTCGTCCAGAAGGATTCCTTCCGGAGGGATCGAGTTTCGTTTAGAAACGGCCCTGAAAAGAGGGTCCGAACCTCCGGGATAGGTCATGTAATGGGCCGGCATCCGGACGATCGTCCGGAGGGCGTCTTGAATGGCCCTGTGAAGAGGACGGGCCTTCAGGGGGGGAAATCGCATTCCCGGCCGCAGGTCCAGGGGG
>JAJYPO010000236.1 GCA_021795275.1 Nitrospirota bacterium
GTCCTGCCGGAGCTCCCTGAAGGGACCCCTTCTTCCGCCGCTCCCTTCAGCGTCCCGGCGCCATGGCGGACCGGGGGGCCCGACCAAGATAAGGAGCCGAGTGAGCCACCAGCCGACCCGCATCCTTGTGTGCATGACCGGAACCTCCCCCCAGGTGGTGACCGAGACCCTCTATGCCCTCTCCCTGCGGGAGGACCCCTTCGTCCCGGACCGTCTGGTGATCATGAGCACGGCCGACGGGGCCCGGCATGCCAGAAAGACCCTGCTTGACCCCAAGTCGGGCCAGATCTTTCGCCTGTGTCGGGACTACAAGATACCCCTCTCCCCCAAGGACGTCACCCTGGTCTGTCTCCAGGGGCGAAACGGGGGGCCCCTTCCCGACATCCGGACGGCAGAGGAGAACGAGGATGCCGCCGACGGCATCCTCGGAACCATCCGGGACCTCAGCCGCGACCCCGACACCCATCTCCATGTCTCCCTCTCCGGAGGACGCAAGACCATGGGGTTCTATGCCGGCTATGCCCTCTCCCTCTTCGGCCGGGAACAGGACCGCGTCTCCCACGTCCTCGTCGCCCCCCCGTTCGAATACCTCCCCGACTTCTTCTACCCCACAAAAAAACGGGGCCAGGTGGTCATCAAACTGTCGACCGGAGAGACGGTGGATGCCGCCGACGCCCAGGTGACCCTGGCCGAGATCCCGGTGGTGCGCCTGCGCCAGGCGCTTCCCCCCGCACTCCTCTCCGGCCCGGGAAGCTTCACCGATGCCGTCCGGGCCGCCCAGAGCGCCGTGCGCCCCCCCGAGATGTCCATCGACCTCTCGAACCGGAAGGTCCGGGCCCACGACAGGGTCTTTCCCTTGGCTCCGGCTCTTCTGGCCTTTCTGGTGTGGCTCTTCGAATCGACCTACCACCGGAAACAGCCCCTGACCTGTCCCAAGGAGCGTCCGGCCAACCGGGACTATGGAGCGGCCTACCTTGAGATCTACCAGCGCATCAAGGGGCCCCTCGGAGATACCGAACGCACCTTCAGGCGACTGACGAAGGGGATGGACAAGGGGTTTTTCGAGGAGACCCTTTCCAAGCTCAACCGCGCCTTCCGGAAGGCCCTGGGCGACGACATCGCCCGGGCCTACCGCATCGAGGGAGCCGGAAGCCGGGGCAAGATTTATTCCTTTCCCCTTCCCGAGCGGGCCGTCCATTTTGTCGCCCGGGGAGATTTCCGGCGCCAGGGAATCTCCGGGAGGTAACCGGCAGAACCCCCTAGATGGTCCTACCCCGAAAGGGCCCCGTCCTTCGGGGACGGAAGGGGCTCCGAAAAGTTCACCGTCTTCCTGTCGGGAGAGTGTCGATGGGGGAGCATTATCTTCTCCAGTGCTATCGGGACTATCCCGAGATCACGTTCAAAAAGTACGGCAAGCGGTACCGTCTGGAGGAGATCGAGAAGACGGTGGCGTCTGTCCGCCAGAAAAACCGCCTGACCTGGGAGGATGTGCAGGCGATCCGGGAGAGCGAGCACTGGCTCTACGATCGCCACTGGGCCGTTCCCGACCCCGAGGCGGTGAAGGCCGGTCTCGACCGCGCGGGATCCCGCCTCGACTTCTGGCACATCCCGCGAAAGCGCGAGCTCCTTGTTGCCACCCTCTACGAGATCTTCAAGAACATCGAGGTGGTCTCCGTTCTCCTGCGCTTTGTCCTTCCGGAGCACTTCGCCATCTATAGCCCCCCCATGGCCCGGATCCTCGAGGTTCGCCGGGGGCTCCGGGATACCCAGACCTACCTGAACTACCTCGACAACCTCGAGGCGATCCGTCGCCATGTGCCGGGTCTCGAGACCGTCGCCCAGGTCAACATGGCCGTCTGGGTTCTCTTCGAGCGGGTCTACGGGGTCTGCCCCGACGAGCGGATCCGGGAGGCCTTCGACCGCGACTCCTTCATGCAGGATCTCCGGATCCGCAACATGGCCCATCTTCTCGATCTCTCCGACGCCCGTCTCGCCCGGTCGCTCTTTTCGGTGAACCTGAGGCTTTCGGCCCAGCTGGCGGGGTTCTGTTTCGAGCAGAAGGTTCGCTCCCTCTATCAGAAGAGCTTTGACGAATCCCCGGAGTTCAAGGATCTCAAGGAGCTCATCAACCGTCTCCAGGGGGCGGAGATCATCGACGGCATCCGGGCCGGCCACTGGCACCATGCCCGGATCGTCAGAAACGACGCCCTCCACACCCCCGACCGCCTCACCGAAAAGGGCGTGAAGGAGCTCCTGGCCGAGATCGGGGAGGAGGGGGGAGAGGAAAATCCGGAAGATTGAGCCGTCAATCACCCAAGGGGAGCATTATGGCAGAAAGGCAGGAAGGGTTTGTCGGAAGCGATCCCCTGATCCGGGAGAAGCTGGTTCGGGACGGGATCCCGGATAGTTTGTCACGGAAGGCTCGAAAAGCGCTGGATTCCCGGGAGCTCGCTTCCTTTCTTGCGGCCAAGGTCGTGGAAGAGGCGTCGGAGCTTGCCGAACAGATACTCCATGTCGCGGAGGGGGGAGTCTCCGACGGAGTTCTCCTTGAAATGGCCGATCTTCTGGAGATCCTTGATCGGGTGAGATCCGTCTTTTCCCTGTCGGCGAACCAGGTCGAAGAGATCCGCAGGGAGAAGCTCCGCATCCGGGGAGGTTTCGAGACGGATCGGGTCCTGGCCGTTCCCTCTCCGATCAGGCGCCTGGCCAATGGAACAGATGTCCCCCTCCGTTCTTCCCTCCTCGTCGAATTGGCACGATGTCGCCGGGCTGATCTGGCTGTGGCCTTCATCAGGGAGGGGGCGGCCGCCTCCCTTCTGCCGGCCCTTCGCGAGGCCCTCTCCCGAGGCGCCAGGATTCGGATCCTGACGACGGACTATCTTGGTGTGACCGACCCCGAGGCTCTCGATCTTTTTTTGTCCTTGAAGGAGAAGGAGCACGTGGGGGAGATCGAGATCCGGTGCTTCCTCTCGTCCCCTGCCGGAGAAGTTTTTCGGGGATATCATCCCAAGGCCTACATTTTCGAACGGGAGAACGGCCGACGAATCGCCTTTGTCGGATTGTCGAACCTTTCGAACGCGGCACTTTCGGGGAACGTGGAATGGAATGTCTTCCTCAGGGAGATCGACCTGGCCGACCCGGTGGACCAGATCTCCCGGGAGTTTGGCACGATCTTTTCCGCTTCCCG
>JAJYPO010000237.1 GCA_021795275.1 Nitrospirota bacterium
GGTCATCCTGCTCGACAGCATCACCCGTCTCGCCCGGGCCTTCACTATCGTCACCCCGCCGTCGGGAAAGGTTCTCTCCGGAGGACTCGACTCGAACGCGCTCCAGAGACCGAAGCGCTTCTTCGGATCGGCCAGAAACATCGAGGAGGGTGGGAGCCTCACCATCATCGCCACGGCTCTCATCGATACCGGCAGCCGCATGGACGACGTCATTTTCGAGGAGTTCAAGGGAACCGGCAACATGGAGCTCCATCTCGACAGGAACCTCGCCGATCGCCGAATGTTTCCGGCGATCAATGCCACCACATCCGGGACACGCAAGGAAGAGCTCTTGCTGGACAAGGATGACATCAATAAAATATGGATACTCCGCAAGGCGATGAACTCCAACAATGCCCAGGAGGACATGGAGTACCTTCTGAGCAACATGAAGGGAAGCCGGAGCAACAAGGACTTCCTTGAAAAAATGATGAAAGGGTGAGGGATCGATCCTTCCCCGCATTCGGGAGAACGAAATGAAAAAAGGCATTCATCCGGACTACATGCCGGCCAGGGTTGTCTGTGCCTGCGGCAACACCTTCGAAACCAGGAATTCTGTCGGCGACCTGCATCTTGACATCTGCAACGCCTGTCATCCCTTCTTTACCGGCACACAGAAGATCATCGATACCGAAGGGCGCGTGGAACGCTTCATGAAGAAATACCGGAAAGAGGACAGGAAAAAGGCCTGACGCCGATGGCCACCATGGACGTCACTCCGGAAATCCTCGAAAAGATTCTTCCCCGGCTCCAGTCGCTGCGGGACCGCTACGACGAGCTTTCCGGAAAAATGGCCAGCCCCGAGATCTCAAAACACCCGGACCAGTACCGGAAGCTGGCGCAGGACCAGGCTGAACTGGGGCACGTGGTCGAGCTTTTCGACCTGTGGAAAAAACTCAGGAAGGAGCAGGAAGACCTGGGAGAGATCAGGGGAGATCCCGCCATGGCCGACCTCGTCTCGGGAGAAGACCGCCGATTGAGGGAAGAACTTTCTTCCCTCGAGGGACGGCTTGTCGATGCCATCCTTCCCAAAGACCAGCGCGACGACCGGAACCTCTTCATCGAGATCAGGGCGGGAGCGGGAGGGGAGGAGGCGGCGCTTTTCGCCGCAGAGCTCGGAAGGATGTACCTCCGCTTTATCGAGCGGATGGGATACCGGGCCGAGGTTATGGAGTCGACCGAGACAGACATCGGGGGGGCCCGGGAGTTCATCATCTATGTCCAGGGAAAAAACGCCTACAGCCGCCTCAAGTATGAAAGCGGTGTCCACCGGGTCCAGAGGGTTCCGGTGACGGAAGCCGGGGGGCGGATCCATACCTCCACCGTCACGGTCGCAATCCTGCCGGAGGCCCTCGAAGTCGAGGTCGCGATCGATCCGAAGGATCTCAGGATCGATACCTTTTGTTCTTCGGGCGCGGGAGGACAGAGCGTCAACACCACCTACTCGGCGGTCCGCATCACCCATATCCCGACCGGGATTGTGGTCAGCTGCCAGGACGAGCGTTCCCAGCTCAAGAACAGGGCCAAGGCCATGGCGGTTCTCAGGTCCCGCATCCTTGAGCAGGAGGTGGCCCGTCAGAACCAGGAGATCGCCTCCCACAGAAAGAGCCTCGTCGGATCCGGAGACCGGTCCGAGCGCATCCGGACCTACAATTTCCCTCAGAACCGGATGACCGACCACCGGATCGGCCTCACGCTCTATCAGCTCGACCGGGTCATGGAAGGGGAGCTTGAACCTCTGGTGGATGCCCTTCGGGCCCACGACCGGGCCGAGGAAATCAAGAACTTCGCCTGATGGCCCCCCGAAGGGAGCATCCGGAAAGCGTCTCGGAATGGCTTCTCTGGGGACAGGAACGCCTGGAAGGACTCGACAATCCGGCCCTTGAGTCCCGGGCCCTGATGGGGGCCCTCCTGGGCTCCCCCACCGCTCCCTGGACCCGGGGACCGGATCCCCTGCCGATGGAGCACCGGACGATCTTCCGGAGTTGGATCGAACGCCGGGCAAAAAGGGAACCCTTCCACTTCATTGTGGGATCGGTCCCATTTTTTGGCCGGAGCTTCCGGGTGGGTCCGGGTGTCCTGATCCCCAGGCCCGAGACCGAGCACCTCGTTCTCTGTGCCCTCGACCACCTGGCCGGACGCCGGGCGGAGGATCCGGCCCGGATTCTCGATCTCGGGGCAGGCTCCGGGATCATCGTCCTGACCCTTCTGCTCGAATGTCCCTCCACCTTTGGTGTGGCCGTCGAACGGGAGCCTGCGGCCCTCGGGATCCTCCTTGAAAACAGGAGACTGTTCGGGCTCGAAGAGAGACTTTCAGTGATTCAGGGAAGCTGGGGGGAGATGCTTGCGGACAGGCCCGCTTTCGACCTGGTCCTCTCAAACCCTCCCTACATTCCCACAGGCATCCTCCCGATGCTCGAACCGGAAGTCCGGGACCACGAGCCCGCAGCAGCGCTCGACGGAGGATCTGACGGGCTCGCCTGCTACCGGAAGATCCTCTCCACAGCCCCCGGCCTTCTGAAGGAGGGGGGTCTTCTGGCCTTCGAAATCGGAGAGGGGCAAGCTCGCTCCTTCCGGGAGGGAGGAGAGGCCTGGCCCTCTCCGGGAACACCATTTTCGGGTCCTCCCGCCGTCATGAGGGACGTGTCGGGCCGGGACAGGGTCATCATCTGGAAAAAATGAGGGAACGGGCTTGGATGCTTTCAGAATAGTCGGTGGCCATCCCCTGAGGGGAACGGTCAGGATCTCGGGCTCCAAGAATGCCGCTCTTCCGATTCTTTTCTCCTCCCTTCTCGGAGGGGAATTCACGCTCCGCAATGTCCCCTGTCTCCGGGACATCCGGACGACCCTTTCCCTCCTCCGGCAGCTCGGCGCCCACACCGAACACCTTGATCCCCCGGCCACCTCCCCCTCCGAATGGACCGGCACCATTTCCATTTCGGACAGGCAGACGCCGGACTACGAGGCTCCTTATGATCTCGTCCGGACGATGCGGGCCTCCGTCCTCTGCCTTGGACCCCTTCTGGCCAGAAAACGGCGTGCCCGGGTCTCTCTTCCCGGAGGGTGCCTGATCGGAGCCCGGCCCATCGACATGCACCTCAAGGCCTTCGAAAAAATGGGAGCCCGAATCACAATCCACCA
>JAJYPO010000238.1 GCA_021795275.1 Nitrospirota bacterium
GACCGCGGTTTTTGGCGACGAGACCCTTGACGCCTCTCCGGAGAGAAAAGTCCGGAAGGCCGTCGACCGTCTTTCCGGCACGCTTCCTTCTGGCCTTTCTCCCGTGCGGATCGCCCGCGAAAATCCCACCCGCCTTCCCCTTCTCTGGATCCTCGTTCCGCTGGACGGCGAACGGGAAAGGGGCTCCGGCTTGGGAAAGGTCTGGCCATTTGTCAGGGCGAGGATCGTTCCCGGGATCGAGAAGGTGGAGGGAGTCCGCAAGATCACGATTCTCGCACCCGCCAAACGAGTGGTTCGCGTCACTCTTCCGGCCGCAAAGATGGCCTCGACGGGCCTGACCGCGGAGGCCGTTGCCCTTCAGATCAGGGAACGCTCCCGGGAATATCCGGCGGGAGCCCTTTCGACAGGGGGACGCTCCCTTGCCATCGAAGTCAGGGGGAGCCCCCTGACTCTTTCCGGGCTTCCTTCTTTTCCGGTGATGCTGCCCTCCGGGCCTCCCGATTCCCTCGGGAACCTGGCCAGGATTTCTGAAGGCGACGCCCGGACAGACGTCCTCTTCCGGTTCGAGGGAAAGCCCGCGATCGCCATCAAGGTCTACCCGTCCGAGGGGGCCAACCTCGTGACGGTCTCCCGGAAAATCCGGCTTTTTATCGACACCTTCCGGGGGACGGCCGGGGGGACCCCTCCCGATTTTAAGGCGGTGATCCGGATGGATCGTTCGATTCCCGTCGCACAGAACAACAGGGAACTTCTCGAAACCCTGACTCTGGGCGCCCTTCTCGCCGTTCTGGTCATCCTGCTCTTCCTTGGGAATCTAAAGGAGACAGTGGTTGCAGCCCTGGCGATTCCCGCCTCTGTCCTCGTCTCCTTTCCGCTTCTCCGGCTGTTTCATTTCACCCTCAACACCCTCACGATGCTGGGACTTTCCCTCGTTGTCGGCATCCTGATCGACGATGCGATCGTCATTCTCGAGAACATTCACCGGCACCGGACGTTGGGGGAGTCTCCTCCCGAGGCGGCAAGGTTCGGCGTGGGAGAGATCGGACGGGCCGTTCTGGCGACCACTTTTTCCATCGTGGCAGTCTTTGCCCCGATGGCGATGATGCACGGGGTCCTGGGCGAATTTTTCACGCAGTTCGGATGGACGGTGACCTTCGCCGTCCTGGCCTCCCTGATCATCTCCCTGACCGTCACCCCCGCCCTCACCCTCTACGGCTCCATGACGCCTGGAGCACAGCCTCCTGCGCACCTCTTTCCCGCCGCCGCCCGGGGAGGCCGATGGTTCGCGGACATCTACGGATCCCTCCTGGTGAGGGCCATGGCCCATCCGGTCCTCGTTACGGCGGGAAGCCTCCTCCTCCTGGGGGGATCCCTGCTTCTGGCGACCCGTCTGGGGTCGAACCTGATCCCCGCCGTGGACCAGTCCGCCTTTGCCGTCCATCTTCGTCTCGAAGGCTCCCCGAGCCTCCTCCGGACCGATGAGGTTGTCCGCGAGATTTCTGGCAAGGTCGGCGCGATGCGGGGGGTCCTCTCCGTCTTTCAGCAGTCGGGGGGCAGGAAGGGCGCCTCTCCGTCGGAGGGATACCTCTATGTCAACCTTGTGCCCCGATCGCGACGAAGCGGGGCCGATACGGAATACATGGAGAAGACCCGCCGCATTCTGGCCACCGTCCCGGGCCTCCGCGCCTCCGTGGACGCCATCAGCCCGCTGGGGGGGACCGGAGCCAGCGCGCCCTTCCAGTGCTTTCTTACGGGGAAGGACCCTGCGACCCTGAAGGATCTCTCGGAGGAGCTCCGAAGCTATCTGAAGGCCCTTCCCGGATTGCGGGACGTCAATTCTTCCAGCGCGGGGTTCCTGAATATCATTGCCGTCACGCCCAGGACCACAGACCCCCCCCAATGGGGAGTCTCCCCGGGGCGGCTTGCCCAATGGATCTCCCAGGCGACGGCGGAGCATGGAGCGGGATCGCTGGAGACCCCGGACGGTTCCCGGGAGATTGTGGTGTCGATGGAGCCTTCCGATGCCGCCTCGGTTTCGGCCATCTCGAAGCTTCCTTTTCCGGTGGGTGGGGGGCGTGTGACCCCTCTCTCCGCCGTGGCGAAGATAGCGGAAGAGAAGGCCGACCAACGGGAGAGTCGGGACGACGGTCAGCCCTCCGTCACGCTCTCGGCGAACATTTATGGAACAATTTCCCTGGGCGAGGTCATGCACAAGGTCGACACATGGGCGAAAACACGCCTCCCTCCTTCTTATAGCATCCGTTATGCCGGAAACTCCGATGTTCTGAACGATGCCCGGTCCCAGATCGTCATGGCCATCGTTGTTGCGGTTCTCGTTGTTTACGGTCTGCTTTCGATCCAGTTCCGGAGCCTTGTACTGCCTTTCGTGATCATGCTGTCGATTCCCTTCAGCCTGGTCGGGGCCATTCTTTTACTCTGGATTTCGCGGATCTCTGTCAATATGATGGGGGCCATAGGACTGATCATCCTCTTCGGGTTGGTGACAAAGAATGCCATTTTGCTGGTAGACTATGCCAACACGCTGGGGGCAAGAGGCCGGACTGTCCGGGAGGCGGCACTCGAATCGGCGAGGGTTCGCCTTCGTCCCGTGGCCATGACGACTCTGGCCATGGTGTTCGGGATGGCCCCCATGGCGGTCGGCTGGGGAGCCGGAGGGGAAATCCGGGAGTCGATGGCGATGGTCGTCATCGGAGGACTTCTGTCCTCCATGGTTTTCACCCTCGTTCTGGTTCCTGTCGTTTATGCGCGGTTCGCATCGGAAAGACGTCCGGCGGTTTCGGGGGACAACTGAGACACAATCCTGCAAGGAGGAGGCACCGCATGGGATTCAAGAGATTTGCCCGAAATTCCGTTCTTTCCGGAGTCGTCGCGGGAATGATGGTGCTGTCCGGATGCTCATTCAGCCATACTCATCCGACGCTCCATTCGGCTGGACTCACGCCCGATGCGAGTCCAAACGGAATCATCGTCCGGGCCATCAACCCTTTTTACAACAAGAAGGCTCTTCCCTACGAACTGCCCTATACGATATCCCTGGACTCGGAACATCCCTATGTCATCCATTGCGAACACAACAGGGTGGTCAAGGTCCCTTCACGGTACCGGAAGGTTCTTGTGCGATTCATCGGAAGGGAAAACGGCTACGTCCAG
>JAJYPO010000239.1 GCA_021795275.1 Nitrospirota bacterium
GATGGCCGCGATCAGTGTGTCCTCCGGATTCTCGGGAAGAGAGGAAAGGTCTTCGTAGGCCTCGGTGAGTCCCCAGTAGAGGATCTCCCGGTCATGGACTGCCATGGAGCGCCAGGATCGGTAGAACCCCCTTTCCCGGTGGGGAAGATTCCAGGCCGACACCCCTTCGTCGAGAAAAGCCGACAGCCACTTGATGAGAAGATGGTCGATCCTGGGCCCCCACCGCCCCTCCTCGAAGTCGTCGATCCACTCCAGGAGCGTCAGGGAAGGTCCCGGCCGGGGAATGAATTCCAGAGAAGGGTCCGACCAGGAAGCGCCCGGAAGCTTCTCTCGAACGACCTGACGGCAGGACCCCCAGAGTTTTTTCAGGGCGACATCCTCGGGGTCGGCCGTTTTTTCTACGCCGATTCGGAGAGCATGAACTCTTCGGACTTCGGGAGAGAGATCCTTGCGCAGTCGAAAGAAAGCCGGCCGACCCTCCATGATCAGGGGATCGGCCGGGGTCGGAGGGTCCCACTCATGAATGAAGTGCAGCAGGACAAGGTCGACCAGTTTTCGGGTCTCCCCCCCGACGCAGAGCCCTGTTTTCTTTCCCAGCCCCGGATTCCTCTCGATAAGAACGGCCTCGAGATCCTCTGTTCCCAAGCGTCCGCGGTCGAGCAGATCTTTCCAGTCCGCAACAGAAAAGACCTCCCGGCTCCCGAACAGTTGGGCCGCCTTGCGGACGGCCTCGAAAAAGGGGAGTTCCTCCAGTTCGTGGAGGGGGTTGTGATGGATGAAATTCGTCATCCGGTAGACGAAGGAGAGGGATTCTCCCGCCAGCTCCACATGGGAGCGCAGGCCGATGCGCTGTCCGTCGGTCACCCCTGACAGATCCCATTTTCGGGAATTCGTCCGATCCATTTCCTATCCTCCTCCCGAAAGACCGAAGGTGACCAGGAGGTCCGCCCCCAGGAGGGAGATCGAGGCCAGCCCCAGGGCCCACCCCTCGGCGGGGCGGATCTCGGAGGCCAGAACCTGGTCCGACGGCGAGAGACGCCGGACCGGGTCTCCGGAAAACAGGGTCCGGGTCCGTCCCAGAACCAGAACAAAGGCGAGAAAAATCCCCCCCGCCGACAGCAGGGACAGGGCGAAGACGTCCTCCGAAAGCGCCTGCAGAAGGCTCCACTCGCCCAGGAATCCCCCAACGATCGGGAGACTCATTCCCTGAAAGGCCCCGAACAGGAATGCCAGGCGCAAAGGTTCAACCGCCGTTCCCTGGCCCGCCAGCCCCTGGAAGGTCCGGGTCCTGAACCGCTGGGAGAGGAATGAGAGGGATAGGCCGGAAAGAGCCGTCGCCAGAGGAAGAATCGTCGCCAGGGAGAGGGCGCCCTCCCGTCCTTCCGGCCGGAATGTCAGGAGACCCGCCAGAAGGAATCCCGTTCCGGCCGCCGTCAGCCCGTCCGCCATCTCCTCGACGAACAGGGCGATCTTCGCATAGAGAAGTCCGGACAACCCTACCAGGATCCCGAAGACGAGTGCTGCGGGGGAGAACGGATGACTATCCGCCGCGAAACCCCTTAAAACATGGAAGGTCAGGAGAGGGGGAAGACAGACAAAGAGGATCTGGTCCGCCCTCAGAAATCCGGGCGAAAGGACCTTTTCCGTGCGGCGGGGAAAGGGCGCCGGGAGGAGGAATGCGATTCCCAGGAGGGCCGTCGGGAGAAGAAGGGCCGGAGGAATCCGGGAGGGGGCGACGGAGAGAGCCCCCAGCGCGAGGACGGCGCCTCCCAGTCTGAAGGGAAAGAATCTCAGGTAGGCTCCTGGATAGGCCCCCCCCAGAAGGAGGGCGGACAGAAGGAGCGCCAGGGCCAGAAGGGCCCCTCCGGCCTCGATCCGGCCCGTCCCCTCCTGGAGAAAGACTCCCGTCGCCAGGGAGAGGAGGGCAGGAAGGAGAAACGGGGCGGGAGAGCGTCGCTCTTCCTCGGGGATGACCGGAAGGTAGGCCAGTAAGACTGCCGTCAGGGCCAGGGAGAGGAGGAGTCCTTCACGCGGAAGATCCCGGCACGGGCCGCAACCCCCCTGAAAAATAAGGGCAAAGAGCAGGGCAAGGGCGAAGAAAATGAGCGGAATAAGACCCCAGACGGTCCCTTTCCCCTTCTTCGCAGCCAGGGCGCGCGACGCCGGAAAGAGAAGGGGCAGAACGAGAATGGCCAGGAGTGGAAGCGGGAGTGCAAAAAACATCACGCTTCCCCTCGTCCCGGAAGGAGTCCCCCGAGCCGGCCGACCAGACGGTCGAGAGGATCGAGCAGGCGGTGGAGAACGAAAAACTCCAGCGTCCCGCGATTCAGGAAAAACAGGTAAAGCCCCTCCTGGCGGGAAAGGACCCAGGTCGGGAGGACCAGCGCACCCCGTAGTCCCCGGAGGAGGGCGACGCCCCAGCCGGCGACGATCAGGGCGGTGATGAGGAGGACGATGGGAGTGAACAGCACCCAGCCGACCCCTCCGGATGCGAAGAAAAGGGCGCGGGCCCCCGGATCAGGATAGAGAAAGAGGTTGAAGAGATGGGCCGCCTTGATGTAGCCGAACACAAAGACCACCAGGAAGGCGGTCCAGGGAATCGCAGCGGCAAATGAATCGAAGAGGCGGGCCCGGGTGAGGCTGATCGCTACCTGTGAGACGGTGACCCAGCTGAAGAACAGGAAGACGACTGTTCCCTCCTCCCGGGACAGGTGGATTCCCGCCAGCTGGTGGGCTCCCAGCAGGATGACCAGGGGAAGGACGAGGGTCACGAAGGCGACTGGAAGGATCCGGGAGAGGCGGAATGCCTCCGGCGTCCGGGGTTCGGTGGCGGTCCTCTTCGGAAGCCCGGGTTCCTGCCGGGCGATATGGATCCCCATTCCCGACTCGAGGAAGAGGGTCGCCTTGAAAATCCCGTGGGCGATCAGATGGAAGACGGCCAGGGAAAAGGCTCCGAGGCCGCACTCCATGGTCATGTATCCCATCTGGCCCATCGTCGAGAATCCAAGCTTCCGTTTCACGTCGCTCTGGGTCAGCATGGTCGAGGAACCGAAGAGGGCCGTGACGAAGCCCGTGAGGAAGACGACGTGCATCGTCAGGGGCGCATGGGAAAAAAGAATCGAGGTCCGGTTCATCAGATACCCCCCCACATTCACGATC
>JAJYPO010000049.1 GCA_021795275.1 Nitrospirota bacterium
GCGAGGACGGCGATCGCTCCGGAATAGTTCCCGCTCGCGATGTCGGCGTTGGCGACCTGAAGGGCCCCCAGGGCCGTTCCGGGATTGCCGGAGCCGTTGCCGAGCATGTTCCCGTTCCCGCAGGAGGAGAGGGACAGAAGGCCAAATGTCAGGATCAGCGAAAAGAATTTGCCAAACAGAACGGTCTTTCGTAATCGAAAGGACATCGACCCAACCCTCGGATTCGGCCCGCAGGCCTTAAAGTGTTTTTTGCTCCAGGGGGTTCCCTGGAACAACCTTTCGAACAGGTCTTCCTCAAGATCTAGCCGATCGCGTCCGGCGCGTCGGATCCGAAACCGTATACTATTATAAAAAGATACCATCTAAAATCAACTGAAAGTAGCTGATTTTAAAACTTTAGTAGGAAAACCAAAAAATTCTGTCGCTGGTCAAAAAATCCGGCCACCCGACGGGAGGTCATGGATTTTCCGAAAAGGGGAGATCCCCCATCACCTTCAGGATGAGCTCGGAACGGTTCCGGATCTTAAGTTGCCTGAAGATGTCGTGGATGTGATCCTTGACGGTCTGGATAGACACGAGGAGTTTTTCGGAAATCTCCTTGTTGGTCCTTCCCCGCATGATTTCCAGGACGATTTCCGACTGGCGGCGGGAAAGGTCCAGTTCCTTCATTTTCTGGCAGAGAAGAATTTTGGGGGGATAAGGTTCGAAAATCACCACTCTTCCTCTTTCGTCAGAGGTCGCCGCGCCTCGGGAAGGAGTCTGAATGGAATTCACGGGAAAGCATCGGGTCCTGTAGCTCCCCCGTTCGGTGTGAAGAAGCTGGAGAGGTTGTTTGCGATTATCCTCGCCAATCCACTCGGGAGCGCCGTTGGGGAAAATTCTCTCCATTTCGTCGTTCCGGTAGATCGTGTGGCCCCGTTCACTGACCACAAGGATTCCAGGATTCTGATCGAGGGGTGGGTGGATCCGCCACTCCTGGATCATGAGGGCGATGGCGGAATGGTGGGCGACCATGGTGCCGAGGTCGCATTCCCGATCGCTGAAGTCCCTTTCCCGCGACTCCCGGGTAAGCCAGATTGCCCCGAGCTTGTCCCCATAGCAGGTGAGCGGAAGAGTCAGGACCCAGGAGGCCGGAATCTGCGAGAGGAACTCCTTGTAGAAGCGGGATGAAAAATGGGCGTCCCTGGAGAGGACGTCGCTGTATCGCATGGCTTTTTGCGAGGAGTTTCTGAAAAGAAGCGCGGCAACCGGATCGATCTTCGAATAATAGAGTAACCATTCCTCGATCCACCGGGCCGGTCCCGGGAGAATCGCATGACCCTCCATCTGATAGAGGCCGCTCTTCCCGTCAAACGGGATCAGTGCCAACGACGGAGAGAGCCCGAAAGGTTCTTTCAAAGTCCTGTAGATAAGATTTAAAAGTTCCTGTCTCCCCGGCATCTCGTATACATTGTTGATCAGATCCAGGAGAAATCGGGGATATTCTTCCACGTCCTTCATGGAACACCCCTCATTCCGAGACGAACACGTAATTTTTGACGATCCTTCAACTTCGATTTGTTTCTTTCATTATTTCATCGTTTTATTTTTAAATTATCACTAAAAATAGAATCTAAGATTAATTACTTCTGTTTGAAATATACCAAAAATTTCTACCAATAAAATCCTACTAAAGTAGTTTTTAGGATTTATTAACATGGTTTTTTAAAATTGATCTTTTCCTTATCCGCGAATCCGAATGGCAGACGGATCCTGGCGGAGATCCCCGCGTCTCACTCTAAAATGGCCGCTTTTAAAAGAGCTGGAAATTCCCTTCACGTTTGATCTGCGTGGGAGTGATCTGTTATCTTTAAAAAATGCTATCCATGTTCTTCTTGGAGATGTCTTTGCCCTTTCCGGAATCCTCCGCGGAACCTCGGCGCGGGGTCCACGCCTTAGCTCCCTTGTTTCCGGGGAGCCGTCAAATCCTAAAACAGGACCGCTGATGCCGTCTCGCCATCGTGTTGGAATCGTCCGCTTCCCGGGAACGAACTGCGATCTCGATACCTGGGAGGCCATCTCCCTGATCACGGAACTTGAGCCGGTGTGGATATCACACAAGGAGCGACAGGGGGAAGACCTTGCGGCGATCGTTCTTCCCGGAGGATTTTCATACGGGGACTATCTTCGCACAGGGATCATCGCGGCACGCTCTCCGGTCATGGACATGGTCGGATCCTTCGCCGAAAACGGCCTTCCCGTTCTGGGGATCTGCAACGGGTTTCAGATTCTCGTCGAAGCCGGGATTCTTCCCGGGACCCTTCTTCCGAACAGCGGCCGCACTTTTCTCTGTCAGGAGGAGTCTCTCGTCCTGGAAAACTGCCGGACGCCTTTCACGGCCCTTTTTGTTCCCGGGACCCCGGTGACCCTTCCCATCGCCCATCAGGAGGGTCGCTTTTTCATCGATCCCGACCAGCTCCAGGAGATCGAAAAGAAGGGGCAGGTCCTTCTGCGCTATCTGAAGAATCCAAACGGCTCCGAAAGGGAGATCGCAGGGGTGGCCAACGGAACCGGCAATGTCGTCGGTCTGATGCCCCATCCGGAAAGACGGGTCCGCTCCCTGTTCGGGCGTCCGGACGGTCTCGCCTTTTTCCGCTCCCTGGCCCTTCACCTCGATCGACAGAGTCTCCGGACAGTCGAAATCGCGCCCTGACCCTTATCAAAGAGAACCCATGACCGCCGTTCCCCCCTCCCGATTCAGAATCCCGGCTCCCGAGATGGAGCGCATCCGGACCCTTCTCGGACGCGATCCGAACCTGACCGAAGAGGCCGTTTTTTCGGCTCTCTGGAGCGAACACTGCAGCTACAAATCCAGCCGGATCCACCTCCGGAAATTTTCCTCGAAAGGGCCCCGCGTTCTCATGGGCCCCGGAGAAAACGCCGGAGTCGTTCGGGTGACCTCCCGCACGGGGATCGCCTTCAAGATGGAAAGCCACAACCACCCGAGCTACATCGAGCCCTTCCAGGGGGCGGCCACAGGCGTCGGCGGGATCCTTAGGGACATATTCGCGATGGGCGCCCGCCCCGTCGCCCTGACCAACAGCCTGGTCTTCGGCTCCCTTCGACAGCCCCGACAGATGACGCTTTTCAGGCGCGTCGTTGCCGGCATCGCAGCCTACGGGAACGCCATCGGAGTTCCGACGGTCGGTGGTGAGGTCTGGTTCGACGAACGGTACGCGAAGAATATTCTCGTGAACGCCTTCGCACTGGGGCTGGTCGAGGAGGACGGCATCATGAGCGCCATCCCCCCCCCGAAGCCCCTTCTCGCCGTCTACCTCGGCAACAAGACCGGTCGGGACGGGGTATCGGGCGCGGCGATGGCCTCCCGCAGTTTTTCCGGCGGAGATGCCGATCTGCGCCCACAGGTCCAGGTCGCCGATCCCTTCGTCGGGAAAAAGGTGATGGAGGCCACTCTGAAGATCATTCGCGAAGGACTGGCCGGAGCCATCCAGGACATGGGCGCCGCAGGCCTTACCAGCTCCTCCGTCGAGATGGCCTCGAAGGCATCCCTCGGCATCGAAATCGACGCGGCCCGTGTTCCCCTCCGCGATCCCTCCATGGAGCCCTGGGAGATCCTTCTCTCCGAATCCCAGGAGCGGATGCTTCTCCTAGTGGAGGAGTCCCGTGTGGAGCGGATTCTCGACATAGCCTCGGACAGCCAGGTCTCGGCGGCGGTCGTGGGACGGATCATTTCCGAACCGGTCTTCCGCGTTCGCAAGGGAGAGGAGGTCTTTGCCGAAATTCCGGTTCCTTTCCTGACGGAAGAGGCCCCATGCTACGACAGGCCGGCCCGGGATCGGCCCCCCTCCCTTTCCCGCCCATCGCACCACGCCCCATCGGAGGCCGGTCGCCATTCGATCGCAGAGCTTTTTCACCGCCTTCTCGACCACCCAAACGGAGGAGCGGCCGACTGGATTTCCCGGCAGTTCGACTTTGAAGTAGGGACGAGAACGCTTCTTCCTCCAGGCCATGACGTTGCGGTGGTGGATCTCCGAGAGGAAGAGCGGGCCGTGGCGATCTCCATGGCGGGATTCTCCCATCCACTGACGCGGGATCCCGGCCGGGGCGCCATGCTTCTCGTGGCGAAATGCGTGACCGACCTTGCGGCAGTCGGATCCTGGCCCGTCGGCATGACCGACTGCCTGAACTTCGGGAACCCCGAACGGCCCGACACCATGTCGGACTTCGTTCAGGCCGTGGGCGGCATCGCCGAGGCCTCCCGGCGCCTCGGGATTCCCGTCGTCTCCGGGAATGTCAGCTTCTACAACGAGACCGACGGTCTGTCCATCCCTCCGACTCCCATTCTCGCCACCTGCGGGCTGCTTTCCTCCCGGAGGCGGGTTGTGCCGGGAAAAACCGCCTCTCCGGGCCTCTCCCTGGCCCTGGCCGGATCCTCGATGGATCTCTCCCTGGGCGGATCCTATCTCGACTGGATCCTGAAGGATCCGGAGCCCGGACCCGTTCCCATGGTGGACTGGGAGACACTCGGGCGCCTCCAGCCCTTCATGAGCGTGCTCCTGGCCGACGGAAGAATAAGCGCCTCCCGCGCCATCGGTCGAGGCGGACTTCTCCGGACACTCCTCCAGCTCGTTTCGGGAGATGCCTCCCTGGGAGTGGCTCTCTCCCTCCCCCGGCTTGAGAACCCTCTGGAGACCTTTTTCTCCGAGGCGCCCGGAAGGCTCCTGCTGGCCTTCGAGCCGGAACACCTCCGGACACTCGAACAGACGGCGCTCGAATTCGGGATTCCCTTCCGGACGATCGGATCGACCGCTCCCCATCTCTGGAGCATCCGCTACCGGGATCGCGAGGGACGTGCCAAGGAACTCTCCGACGACCCCGAACAACTCAAGAGACGTTACGCCGTGTCACTCGCCGGCCAGATGGAGGATCTTCCCTGATGGAGCCCCATGATTCCCCCCGGTCCGACGGACCCTTCGATGAATTGAAGGAAAAATGCGCCGTTTTCGGGATCTTCAACCACCCCGAAGCCGGCAACCTCACCTATCTCGGCCTTTATGCCCTCCAGCACCGCGGTCAGGAAGGGTGCGGGATCGCCACCATGGACGGGGAGCGCATGATCATCCGGAAAGGGGAAGGTCTTGTCTCGGAATTTTTCCATGAATCGGTTGTCAGCGAGCTCAAAGGACGCTCCGCAATCGGCCACAACCGCTATTCGACGGCGGGCTCCGACTCCCAGCGGAACCTCCAGCCCCTTTCCGCCTACATCAGCGACGTCTCGATGGCCCTTGCGCACAACGGCAATCTGACGAACGCCCTCGAACTCCGGAAAGCGCTGGAGGGGGAAGGGGCCCTTTTCACGACCGATGTGGACACGGAGGTTCTGGTCCACATGATCGCCCGGAGCCGTGGGGAAAACCTCGTCTCCCGCATGGAGGCGGCGCTGGCTTCCGTCAAGGGCTCCTACTCCCTGCTCGCACTCCTTCCCCATGCCCTGATCGGCATTCGCGACCCGCATGGCTTCCGCCCCCTCTCCATCGGGAAGCTTGGAGAATCCTATGTCCTGGCCTCCGAAACCTGCGCCTTCGACCTGATCGGGGCCAAATACGTCCGGGATGTGGAACCGGGGGAAATGGTGGTCATCACCGAGGCAGGGATGGACCACTTCCGACTCTTTCCGAAAATCCCGAGTGCCGCCTGCATCTTCGAGCTCATCTACTTCGCCCGGCCCGACAGCCGGGTCTTCGGCATTCCGGTCTATCAGGCGAGAAAACGCCTGGGACGACGTCTTGCCATGGAGGCTCCCGTCGAGGCCGATCTCGTCGTTCCGGTCCCCGATTCGGGGCTGGCTCCGGCTCTTGGGTACTCGGAACAATCGGGGATTCCGATCGATATGGGGTTGATCCGCAACCACTACGTCGGGAGGACCTTCATAGAGCCCCGCCAGTCCATCCGCCATTTCGGGGTCAAGATCAAGCTCAACGCCGTTCCCGAACTCCTGGCCGGAAAGCGGGTGGTGGTGATCGACGACTCCATCGTCCGGGGGACAACCAGCCGCAAAATTGTCTCCATGCTTCGGGAGGCGGGAGCCCGCGAAATCCACATGCGAATTACCTCCGCCCCGATCCATTTCCCCTGTTTCTACGGGATTGATACTCCCAATCGCGGGGAGCTGATCGCCTCCACCCATTCCCTGGACGAAATCCGCCGCTACATCAAGGCCGACTCATTGGGCTACCTCCCCATAGAAGCGATGGAGGAGGAGGTCGCCTGCAGCCGGACCTTCCGGGAGGGCGAGCCCCAAACGACGGGATCCTTCTGCAAGGCCTGTTTTGACGGAAATTATCCCATCGCCTTTACCCATGAAGAGCGTATCCAGCACGGGCTGTTCGACCGTCCGGTCCGATAGGCCCCGGCCCGACCGAACGAAACGAAGGAAGGAGGTCGCGTGAAGATTCTTCGCTCCGGAACCGGCAGGAATCCCGTCTCCCCTCCCCTTCGAAGTGCCTGGAGCATGGTGGAGGAAACCCTGGGCCAGGTTCGGGGCGTTGTCTTTCCGCGGATCGAATGGTTCAGGGTGTGGTTCAAGGTCAGAAGGGTGACCCGGAGAAAGGCCCATCTTCTCTCCCGCCTGGGAGAGTTCGCTGCAGAGAACGGCCTTCAGGACTGTTGGCCATTTACCGAATCCCACCATCCAGAAATGACCGCCCTGATCGAACGGATCCGGGAAGCCGAAAGGCTCGAAACCCACCTGCGGGAATGGATGGAATATCTCGAGGATCGGGAAACATCGGGTCTTCTGGCCCATCTCCAGGAAGATCTCGTCCGCAGGACCGTCTTTTCGCAGACGGTTCTGATATCGGAAGATTCTCCCTATCTGGGGCTCTCCATCAACGATATCCGGAAAACCGCCGCCTCGGAAGGGACCGTTCCCCTCACGGCCCTCCGCGGAAATCTCTCCGTGGAGCTGGGACCCCGGCTCCCCCTGTTGGCGGGCGACCGGCTCGTTTTGATCTCCGCCTGGAAGCGGCTTCGGGAGGTTCCCCCCGGAGCCGGCCTTCTTCAGATCGACGGCTCTCCCGACGCTGGAAGCACGTTACCCTGACCAAATATGCCGCGCAAGCCCCTGACTAAAGACATAGGATGAGCGGCTTGATCCTTGTCGCGCATTGGAAACCTCGGCGTTTACGCCGGGGAGGAATGCGCTCCTCCCAACAGCCTCCTAATTGGACAAATGGGGAAAGAAGTGCCAGAATCGGGGAACACTCAACAGGAGAAACCGCCATGACGACCGTCAAACTCAAGGAATGGACCTACGAAGACTATCTGGCGCTTCCTGAAGGGGGCCCTCTGCGCTACGAGGTGATCGACGGAGAGCTGTATATGACCCCTGCACCCAATATCCGGCATCAAAGAACAATCGGGAGGCTTTATCTTGTTCTCGGAAGTTTTCTTGCCGGCCGCTCTTTGGGGGAAGTTTTCATCTCTCCCATCGACGTGATCTTTTCCCGCACTCCTCTCCAGTACGTGGAGCCTGACCTGGTGTTCGTCTCGAACGCCCGCTCCGCCATCGTCACCGCACAGAACATTCAGGGAGCCCCAGACCTGATCGTGGAGGTTCTCTCTCCGGGAACGGAGCGGCGGGACCGCCGGGAGAAGCATTCGCTCTACGAGCGGTTCGGCGTTCCCGAATACTGGATCGTCGACCCGGAAGAGGATACCGTGGCCGTCTTTCGGATCCGGGAAGGCAAGTACCTGGATCCGCTCGTGCTCGGGAAGTCCGGTTCCCTGACCTCCCCTTTTCTTCCGGGGCTCTCGATTCCTGTTGCCTCCTTCTTTCCACCGGAATAGCCCATATTTTTCGTTTTAAGAGGCTGTTGCGCGACTCCTCCCTGGAAAGTGTCATTCATATTGTTGACAACAAGTGATATCATGACATTTTTCGAAAGAAAATCACGCATATTGTTATCATTACACACTAGACTTTAGACATAATAGCTTATGGGTCGCGCAACAGCCTCATCGTCGCATTTTATTAAATCGAGTCGCATTTAATTTGTTGATGCATGGGGAGATTCAGAGAGTCTGTCTCCCCCCCCGTTTCAGGTCAGACAATGACCCCTTCGAGTCCCGCCTTCGTGCAGGACCGGAGCGCGACCCTGACGACCTCTCCCGGCTCCGGAAGCGGCCGGGAATCCTCCCGGGTCGCCCTGACGTGACGAAAATGGGGAGAGCGGCCCGACACGCGCCCGAGATCCTGGTCGACCCGTTCCACCAGAATCTCCTGAAGTTCTCCGATCTTGCTCTGGTTCTTCTCGAGGATCAGGGAATCGAGCCGCTCCTCGAGCCTCCGGAAGCGGGAGACCGAGATCTCCCGTGGGGGAGTATCGGCCCAGTTGTGGGCCGGTGTTCCCGGACGGGGAGAGTAGATGAAGCAGAAGGCCCCGTCGAACCGGAATTCCTCTACAGCCCGAAGGGTCGCCTCGAAGTCCTCCTCCGTCTCCCCACAGAATCCGACGATCAGGTCGGTCGTCAGCGCGACATCGGGAACGGCCTCCCGGAGCCGCCCGATCCATTCCCTGTATCGGGCGAGGGAATATCCCCGGTCCATGCGCGAGAGGAGGGCATCGGATCCCGACTGGAGCGGCAGGTGGAGGTGGGGCATGACCTTCGGGCACTCCCGCATCGCGGAGATCATGGCCTCATCCATGTCCGAGGGATGGGAGGTGGTGAACCGGATCCTCCGGAGAC
The DNA here is from genome assembly GCA_021795275.1 of Nitrospirota bacterium. The sequence continues at coordinate 8,749 of JAJYPO010000049.1, forward strand.
CTTCCACGGCATCGACGGCCCGGAGCAGATCGCCGAAGGAGTCGCCTCCGGACGAGTTCTTCCCGTATCCGTTCACGTTCTGCCCCAGGAGTGTGACCTCCCGATATCCCTCCGCCACGAGCTCCCGCACCTCCCGGGCGATGGCGTCGACCGGCCGGCTCCGTTCCGGGCCCCGTGTCCGGGGAACGACGCAGTAGGCGCAAGCCTTGTCGCATCCCTCCTGCACCGTCACGAGGGCTCCGACTCCCGGGCCCCTGAGGGCGGGCGGAGTCGTCATCTCCGGAAGGCCGTATTCCCGCCCCAGGAGAACACTCCGGCGTTCCTTCAGGTCCCCCAGCATGGGGATCAGGTTACGGACCTGGGAGGGGCCGGCGATCAGGTCGATCTCCGGCATGATGCGGTGGAGGTTGTCCTGCTCCCGTTCGGCCATGCACCCGGTGACGGCGAGAACCACCGAAGCGTTCTCCTTCTTGTGCTGCCGGAGCCTTCCAAGGTCTGAGAGGGCCTTCTGGTCGGCCTTGTCCCGGACGGTGCAGGTGTTGACCAGGATTACCGAGGCCCGGGAAGGATCGTCGACGGCCCGGTAGCCGGCTTCGGCCATGAGGCCGGCCATGCGCTCCGAGTCGTGGACATTCATCTGGCAACCGAAGGTGCGGATATAGTAGGTTTCGGGATCGGTACGGGATTCGTCGGACATCGTTCGGTCTTTCTATGATAGTGTCTCATTCGAGAGCGGGTTCAGAGCCGTCCCTCCTCCCGGTCCTGATCGTCGATCAGCCGGCTGTGGCGGACCAGAAAGACGTCGAGCGCCATCCAGTCTCCGGGGCCCAGGGAGGAGATCCTGTGGGAGAGGGCCTGCAGGACCTCTCCGTCTCCGGGGGAGGTTTCGAGGATCGCGAGAAACTGGTCGGGGGTGAGCGAGAGACGAGCGAGAATCTCCTCGTCCATCGCACAGGGAAAGACATAGTCCCCCGGTTTGTCCCCAAGGAGCATCCGTCCCTTGTCGATCGCCCGGCCCAGCCACGGGATGCCCATCAGAAGCTCCCGTCCGCTTCGGGGAACGGGGGCGGGGCCTTCTCCTGGGATCAATCCTTCAGCGCCTCAACGACATACTGGTAGGGATAGAGGTCGTGCGACCGGATCCTCGTGAAGCCGGCATCGATCAGGGAATCGTAGAGGGAGACCTCGGAGGAGCGCTCTGCGACCGGAGGGCCCACGGGGGTCTCCTCCTTCTTCCAGTCGATGACGAAGAACTGGCCGGAGGGGGCGAGAATGCGGAAGACCTCCAGGAGCATCTCCCGGGCACTCGAAAGCTCGTGGTAGACGTTCGCCATCCAGACGAGCGCGACCGAATGGTCCGGCAGATCGATCCTGTCGGAGGTACCAGGCACAATCCGGACGGAAGTCTCCCCTCCCCTTTTCTTGCGTTCCTCCTCGAAGCGGGCGATCATTTCCGGCTGAAGCTCGATGGCATGGCAGATGCCTCGCCCCGCGAGGAATTCGCAGACCGGGAAGAAGAAATATCCCGACCCGCTCCCGATTTCGGCCGCATCCCCTTTTTCGTAGGGGCGGATGAGGGGAAAAAGGCGCGCCGGATCCTGAAAGGTCCTGCGTTCGGGATCGTGAAGCCGCTCGACATTCCGAGGGTCGAAAAGATGGGCCACTGGGCCGTCCTCCTGTGCGTGAGGGTGAGCGTGTCTTTTTCTTATTTTACTATAAACCCTTCGCCCAGTTCAGCCAAAAAGAGCGGCGCCCTGCCGGAAAGACCCGTTTTTGTGGTAGAATTTTCGGCTTGAACCCACATCCTGAGACCCGGGGTCCTTCATGAAAATCATACACAGGTATATTTTTTTCGAGCTCCTGACCCCGTTCTTCCTGAGCCTCTTCGTTCTCGTGATCCTTCTTCTCACGCAGCAGGCGCTCCTGATCATGAATCTCCTGGTCAACAAGGGGCTTTCCGTCGAGACGGTCTTCCGGCTCCTGGCCATGATCTTTCCCCAGTTTCTCAGCATGATCATCCCCGTTTCCGTCCTGACCGCCTCCACCGCCACATTCCACCGGCTGGCCTCGGACGGAGAGATCATCGCCTTCAAGGCCTCGGGGATCTCCCTCTCCCGGCTTCTCCTGCCCCTTCTCCTCTTTGCCGCGATCGGCTTTGGCAGCAACTTCTATCTCTCCCTCAAGGCCATGGAAACGCAGGGGCTCTCTCTCCAGGACCTTTTGGTCCGGGTCTTCCAGAAAAAACTCTCCCTGGCCATCAAGCCCCAGGCCTTCAACGACTTCATGGGACGCTTCATCATCTACGTCGAACGGATGCCGACTCTGTCCCATCTCGACGGGGTCTTCATCTACGAGAAGGGAAAGACGGCCCAGGAGAGCACCGTGATCTTCTCCCGGGCGGGAGACCTTTTAAACGAGCGGAATCCCCCGGGACTCAGGCTCAAGCTCACAAACGGCACCTTCCTGCAGCAGGGACAGGCTCTTCAGTACATCCGCTTCGAATCCTACGATCTCACCATTCTGGGAAAACGATCCGAGGATCATATCCGTGTCAAGAGCATCGGGGAGATCCGCTCGGAGATCCGGGCCTCCCCCCACCCCGACCCCGCCCTCTTCAGGGCCCTTGAGGATCGCTACAAGAACTACACCTATCCCTTCTCCTGCTTTTTCTTTGCCTTCCTCGGCATCCCGTACGGGATCTACACGATGCGGTCGGGACGCCTCGCCGGATTCGTCTTCGCCACCATCACGATCATTCTTTTTTACATGATGAACACGATCGACGATCTCATGGTCGCCAGACGACTTCTCTCTCCCGCCGCGGCGGCGGCGGCCCCCGACGTCGTCCTGGCCATTCTGATGGTCACCCTCCTCGTCCTGGTCTTCCGGGAAGTGGACATCCGGGCCCATCTCCCGCGACTCTCCCTCCCTTCCTTTTTAAGGAGGCGGCGTCCATGAGGATTCTCACCCGCCACCTTCTGGGAGAGTACCTCAAAATCTATCTCCTCTCCCTCGTCTCCCTCGAGGCGATCTATCTCGTCATCGACTCCGTGGAGAAGATCAAGAATTTTCTCTCCCACCACGCCCCCTGGTCCCTGATGGGAGAATTTTTCGCCTGGCGGTCGATCGAGGTGGGGTTCCGGGTGATCCCCATGTCGGCGCTGCTCGCGACGATCCTCGCCCTGGGAATCGCCTCCAAGAACCACGAGATCACGGCCATCAAAGCCGCAGGGATCAGCCTCCGGAGAGCCACCTTCCCCATCATCCTGTTCGGCCTCCTGCTTTCCGGCATCGAGCTTCTGATGAACCTCTGGATCGTTCCCCATGCCTACCAGATGACCGACCTCATCCTGGAGGAACGGATCAACCAGGGACAGAACTGGTCGAGCACCGTCCGGAAAAATGTCTGGTTCAGACACGGGGCGCGGGAGATCTTCCGGATTTCCCGAATCCGGAATGGCGGCCGGCTCCTGGAGGGTGTCGCCATCTACCACCGGAACGGAGAGAACGAACTTCACTGGTCGATCACCGCCGCAAGCCTCCGGTACGAGAACGGAGGGTGGGTCTTTCACCGGGGGATCCGGACGCTCTTCCACCGCGACGGGACACTCACCGCCACCCCCTTCCCGACCCTCGGTTTTCCGCTCGACCGGCGACCCGCGGACTTCTTCATCAGAAAAACACACCTCTCCCACCTGACCTACTCCGAGCTGGGGCGGACGATCGAGCTCCTGCGAGCGAACGGGCTCCCCCATACCAATTTCACCGTCATTCGCGACGGGATCATCGCCTTTCCGGCGGCCTCCTTCCTGATGGTTCTTTTCGCCATTCCCTTCGGGATCCGGGAGGGACGGCAGGTCGGGATCGCCCGTGGTTTCGGTGTGGCGCTTCTTCTCTCCCTGGCCTACTGGACCCTTTATTCCATGGGGCTTGCCCTGGGCCGGGGAGGGGTCGTGCCACCCCTTCTCGCGGCATGGTTTGCCAATCTCGTCGTATTTCTCGTTGGGCTGGGGCTTTTGTCCTCCATGAACCGCGTGTCATAGACATAATTCTTCCGGGGAGAGGCCGCGCCTTGACGAGGGAAAAAATCCCGTGCGAGGATCGGTAAAGGAGTGAGGGCGGGGGCACACGCGCGCATCTCACACGCAGACAAGGAGGAGGAATGCAGGGGAAGGAACGCGTCGCCGTTCTTCTTTTCAATCTCGGTGGACCTGAAACGCTGGATGACGTCGAGCCGTTTCTCTCGAACCTTTTCTCCGATCCCGACATCATGGACCTTCCTCCCGTCGTCGGACGCTTTCTTCCCCGCCTGATCGCGAAAAGACGCGCTCCGAAAAGCCGGATCTACTATAAGGCGATCGGGGGAGGCTCTCCGCTGCGGGCCATCACCGAGGACCAGCGCCGGCTCCTGGAGGAGCGGCTGAACGGCTTCGGGTCGGACCGGGACTTCCGTGTCTTTCTCGCCATGCGCTACGCCCCTCCCCGCCTTTCCGAAATCCGGGAGGCCATTCTGGCCTTTCGCCCGGAAAGGCTACTCCTCCTGCCCCTCTATCCCCAGCGCTCCACGACGACCACCCGCTCGTCCTTCCGGGAGTTCCAGGAGCTCATGGCCCGCTCCCTCTCCCTTCCACCCGACCGCCTCCATGTCGTCGCGGCCTGGCCGGACTACCCTCCCTACATCGCCGCCCTGGGAGAAACCGTCCGCAAGGCGATCGGGGCGCTTCCCCCAAACGACCAGCCGGTGGACATCCTGTTTTCCGCCCACGGGATCCCCGAGTCCCGGATCCGGAAGGGAGATCCCTATCAGAAGGATACGGAACGGACGGTCGAAGCCGTCCGTGGATTTCTGGTAAAAGACGCTCCTGAACGGCAGCTGCGGATCCATCTCTCCTACCAGAGCCGGGTCGGGCCGCTCAAATAGATC
>JAJYPO010000240.1 GCA_021795275.1 Nitrospirota bacterium
GCGGGTGGACAGGATGATCGCGGCCACCATGGGCCCCATGAGAAGGGAGGCCGGAAGACGGGCCAGTGAAAAAAGGAGGGAGAGTCCAACGGAGAGGAGCAGGAGAAGGGACCAGGATGCGGCCCGGCTCCCCGGGAGAGGCGGAAGAAGTGGACGGGTGGGCATGGTTCCTCTACCTTAAACCCAGAGGGGAGCCGGAACAAGGGGGAGGACCAAAAAAGAAAAGGATCACCCACTCCTTCTCGAAAGGAGGAAGAGAGGGGTGCGGTTGGAGATCTCCCCCCGTCCGGTCCCGGGATCCCGGCAGGAGGCGAAAGCCGCCATGGCCGTCCCCGGACCGCAGGCCAGATCCAGGACCGGAGAAGGAAGCGGAGAGGGAAAAAGATCCGCCAGAGGGTGCGCCACCTCTTTCAGGTGAAGTGCGAAGCCCTCCCTGCAGGACGGAGCCGCCGCCTCCCACCCCCTGCGGAGGGAGATGGGTTGCCAGTTCTCTTTCGGCATTCGTCCTTCTCCTTGCCTTTGCACATGCCCTATAATCGACCTGAGGGTTCACACCCGAAAAAGGCCTGGCCCCGGTCGGTCTCCCTTGAAGTCTCAAGGGGTCTTCCTGAAAGGATCCAGAGAGCCCCCACACGGCAAGGCCGGAGAGGATCCTTTCCCAACCTGTCGAAGGATGATGAATGTCGTCGATGACGGACCCCCTCGATCGAGGCCGGCTTGCCCGAACCCTCCTTAAGGCCGATGGTCTGATCCTTTCAGCCGGGGCCGGAATGGGGGTCGACTCCGGACTTCCCGACTTCCGGGGAACGGAAGGGTTCTGGCAGGCCTATCCCTCTCTCGGCCGCTCCGGGATCCGGTTCGAGGAAATCGCAAATCCCGGGGCCTTCCGCGACGATCCCCTCCTGGCTTGGGGATTCTATGGACACCGGCTTGTTCTCTACCGGAATACCCTCCCCCACGAAGGCTTCGGAGCTCTTCTGGAACTGTCCGCCCTCTACCGGCACGGCTCCTTCGTCTTCACAAGCAATGTGGACGGACAGTTCCAGAAGGCCGGATTTGGTGAAGACAGGATCGTCGAGTGTCACGGATCCATCCACACCCTTCAGTGCCTCGAGAATTGCCGGACCCTCCTCTGGAGCGCCGAGGATTTCCACCCCGACATCGACCAAAACTCGGGGAGGCTGCTCTCCCCCCTTCCCCGCTGTCCCCGCTGCGGGGCTCTGGCCCGGCCCAACATCCTCATGTTCGGCGATGACGGATGGAACGACACCCGGACACGCGCCCAGGAAACACGATTCTGGAATTGGAAACGGAAGGTCTCCCGTCCGGTGGTCATCGAAACAGGAGCAGGAATGGCCATACCCACGGTCCGTCATTTCGGAGAGGCCCAGAGGGCCCCTCTCATCCGCATCAATCCCCGGCAATGGCAAACGGACCGGGCAGATGACATCTCCCTTCCTCTCGGGGCCCGGGACGGGATACGGCTCCTTCTCCAGGCAATCAGGGAGGAAGAGAATTCAGGCCAGAGCCATTGACCGAAGACAGCGGACCATCTCCTCCTCCATCCTTCGGGCCGGATAATGGATCCGCCATCCATGGCCGGGAAGGACCCATTCGAAGCGGTAGGCCGCCAGGCGCTCCATGGACCGGAGCTGCTCCTTCCAGGAGTACCAGCAGGTGCGCCGCGATGCCCGGAGACCCTGGGTTGTGGGGCTGTAGGAGAGGTGGTCCCCCGTAAACAGGTACCGGTCCCGGAAGAGAAGGCAGGTCGAGCCCGGGGTGTGGCCGGGAACGGGAATGAGAAGAAGATCGGGATCAAGCCGGACGGCCTCCTGGCCCGTAAGGAGCCGTTCGATCCCCCGGGTCCCGATGCCGGAATCGGCCTCATGGAGAATCCGCTCGCATCCGAAATGGCGATGGAATTTTTCATGGTCGGCCACATCGTCCGAATGGGTCAGGAAGAGGAGGGCCACGCCCCCCAGGGCCTCGAGACGATCGACGACGGGTTTGGCGAAACGCGGGGAATCGACCAGGATGTTCCCTCCGGGTCTTTCGATCAGGTAGCTCATGGCGCCGAAGCTTTTGGGGGAGGTGAAGCCGCACTCGAGGACGGGGCCGTCGATCCGCTCCGGGAACAGGGTCTCGACCGACCCGGGCTCCAGCTTGTTCAAGGTTCCGATCGCGGAAACGGGACAGGAGACGAGGGCCCGAAGGGCACGATCGACGGCGGCCTGGTCCTCCGGCTGGCGGAAAACACGGGCCATTTCCCCGGCGTCATCGAAGGTCCCGGGAGCCATCCGCTGGCAGACGCCACAGTCGATACATCCGGAATCGACAAAAAATTCCCCCGGAACATTTGAAGGCAACCTGTTGGCGATTTTTGCCAAGACATTCCTCCTGTCACTTGCCTCCCCGAAGACTCCGAAAGGCCTGAGGATCCGTTGATGGGCACCAACGGACTCCCTTCGGGAACTCTCTTTATCCTAACAGGGGTCCGGCCCCGGGGAAAGGCGGCCCCACCTCCCCTGGGGGTCCATTCCGCCAGGGGAGACGACATTTTTCTTGTCACCACCCTCCCGGGTGTGATATCTAACACACACTCCCTGACCCGTAACCCAAAGATCCGAAGATCCCGGCTCCTCTCGCGGCAGCGACCGATCCGTCATCCATCCGGCGGACGCCTGGAAACCGTCAAACCGGAAGATCCGATGAAGGAAAGACCTTTTCTTAACTTCACAGGATTTGCCAAAGTCGTCTCACCTAAAGGCCTTTGGGAGGGGGGCTGACCATGGAATTTTTCCCGATCGCCCTGCTCGTTATCGTGGCTCCCCTCGTGGCCTCCCTTGCCGCCTTCATCTCGGCCCATGAACGGATCCGGCCGGGGGTCTACAGGCTTGGCACACTGGCCCACCTCGTCTCTTTTGTCGCCGCATTGATCGTCCTCTTTCACGTGGCCGCTCCGGGGATCCCCCCCATCTCCCATCCCCTCCTCTCCTCCCCCTGGGACTTCCTCTCGATCGGGCTCTCCGTCGACAGACTGGCCGCCGTGATGATGGTGCTGATCGCCGGGATCGGGACCATCATCCATCTCTACTCCATCCGCTTCATGGGAGATGAAAAGGGGGCGAGAAGA
>JAJYPO010000050.1 GCA_021795275.1 Nitrospirota bacterium
GGATCATCGGCAAAAAGACTGGGCGAGTTCAGGGATAAGGGAAGATACCCCCTCTCCTGGGCAGAGGTCTACCGCATTGTTTCATGAAGGTCCGAGCGGGTGATCCCGAATTGTGCTAGGATATCAGAATGAGCGCTGGAAGGAGGATGGTGGGCGATACAGGTTTCGAACCTGTGACCCCTGCCGTGTGAAGGCAGTGCTCTACCGCTGAGCTAATCGCCCGATTGGGAAAACCTGATTCTAGAGCAAACCTGATTGATTATCAAGAGATTCACATTTCCCTCCCAGACAAGGAGCCTTTGTGGAATTCAAGAATACGCTGAACCTGCCCAAAACCGACTTCCCCATGAAGGCCGACCTTCCGAAAAAAGAACCGGACTACCTCTCCGTATGGACAGGGGAGAATCTCTATGAAAAGGTGAAAAAGGAAACGGAATCCAGGCCCCTCTTCGTCCTGCACGACGGTCCTCCCTATGCCAACGGCCATCTCCATATGGGCCATGCGATGAACAAGATTTTGAAGGACATCATCAACCGGGTCGCCCTCAAAAAAGGGTTCAGGATCTCGTATGTTCCGGGTTGGGATTGCCATGGGTTGCCGATCGAACACAAGGTTCTCAAAGACATGGGGAAAAAAAGAAGCGATCTCTCCGCCCTGGAAATCCGGAAAAAATGCAGGGAGTCGGCCACACTCTATTCTGAAATTCAAAAAAAAGAATTCATCCGGATGGGTATTATCGGGGATTTTGATCACCCCTATCTGACGATGGCCTTCGCCTACGAAGCGGAGATCCTCCGCTCCCTCGAACGCATGAACAGTCAAGGACGCGTCTACAAGGGGGAAAAACCGGTCCTCTGGTGCGGAATCTGCGAAACGGCCCTGGCCGATGCCGAGGTCGAATACGCCCCCCACAAATCCCCCTCCGTGACCGTTCTGTTCGCGAGAGAGGAAGGGGGAGAGAAGACATACTATCCCATATGGACGACAACCCCCTGGACCCTTCCGGCAAACCAGGCCGTTGCCGTCAATCCGGAAATCCGTTACACGATCCTTGCTCTTACCCACGACACGCTGAACCTCGAAAAGGGATCCCGCCTCATCATCGCGGAGGAAATCCTGACCCGACTGCAAAAACAGAACATCTCCCCCTGGAAGGAGATCCTGGGTGTCTCGAAGATCCGGGAGTCGAAATCCGGCGCAGAGCTCATGGCCGAATTTCCGCGCCTGATACATCCTTTTATCCCCGGCAAGACAGTTCCGCTCGTTGCCGGAAATTTTGTCCAGACAGACCAGGGAACCGGTCTGGTCCATATCGCTCCCGGCCATGGGGAAGAAGACTTCGATGTGGGCCGCGCGAACAATCTCGCCAGTGAAACCCCCGTCACCGGGAAGGGCCGCTTCGGAACTGCCATCGCCTTCATCGACGCCGACTGGGTGGGGCTAAAAATCCTCGATGCCGCCCCCCAAGTAATCGCCCTTCTCGAAAGGACCCGGACACTGCTCCACCAGGAAGTCCTCGAACACTCCTATCCCCATTGCTGGAGATGCAAGAATCCCGTTTTCTACCGCGCGACGTCCCAGTGGTTTCTTTCGCTTGAAACCGGAGATTTGCGCGAAAAAACGCTCCAGGCCATTGGCGATATCTCCTGGATACCGGAGAAAGGGGAAAACAGAATCCGAGGAATGATCGAAACCAGGCCGGACTGGTGCCTTTCGAGACAACGCGCCTGGGGGGTTCCGATTCCCGCCTTCTCCTGCAACCAATGCGGGAAGTGCACACTGGAAAGCTCTTTCATCCGGAAAATCGCCGACCGGACCGAAGGGGAGGGCGTCGATTTCTGGTTCGACCCTGATAACCGAAGCTCCCTTCTTGAGGGTGTCCGGTGTCCGGCTTGCAATGGAACAGACCTGTCACTCGAGGAGGACATTCTCGATGTCTGGTTCGACTCGGGAGTCAGCCATGAGGCCGTTCTCAAAAAAAGGACGGATCTGGCGTGGCCGGCAGACCTCTATCTCGAAGGATCGGACCAGCATCGCGGATGGTTCCACTCCTCTCTGCTGACCTCCATGGCGCTCGAAGGATCGCCCCCGTACCGTTCGGTTCTGACCCACGGATTCGTGGTCGACGGCCAGGGAAAGAAGATGGCCAAAACCCTGGGAAATGTCATCGCTCCGTCCGAGATCATCGACAAGTACGGAGCGGATGTCCTGAGGCTCTGGGTAGCGGCATCGGACTACCAGGAAGACACCCGCCTCTCGCTTGAGATCATGAATAACCTGGTGGACGGCTACCGGAAAATCCGCAACACCTTCCGGTATATGCTGAGCAACCTCTACGACTATCCGGAAAAAGAGGCTCTCCCGGATTCGCCGGAGATTCTCGATCGGTGGATACTCTCGGTCTGGGAACGGACGAAGGCGACGATCCTGGAAGCCTACGACCACCACAGATTTGCCCAGATCATCCAGACACTGAACCATTTCTGCTCGATTTCCCTTTCCGCCCAGTATTTCGACATGATCAAGGACCGATTGTATGCGGAGGAGGCGGGAGGCGCCCTTCGACGAAACACTCAGGGAACAATCGCCCGGATTCAGGAGGAGCTCTCGGCCATCATCCACCCCCTCCTCCCCTTCACCACGACCGAGATCCTCCATCATGCGAAGCAGAACGCGGCAACCTCTCTCCTCGAAACATCGGTGGGGATTCTCGTGAAATCCTTCCCGGCAGTAGACCCCAGGAGGATCGACCAAAACCTGGAGGAGAAGATCGATACTCTTCTCGGCCTGCGCGCCATACTGGGAAAACTCACCGACGACCTCAAGAAGGAAAAGCGTGTAGGAAGCACACTCGAGCTCCATATGAGAATTACGGGGGATCCAGGAGGGTTCAATTCGGACCAGTGGCCCGACGATTTTTTTGAGACATTTTTCATCGTGTCGAAATTTTCCTGGGAGAAACCAGGGGACCTCCTGGATCATGGCCAGGTCCTCGCCCGTGCGGAAGGCCCGGCACCCGGTACGACCATCGCACTCCTCCACGCCCCAGGAGACAAGTGCGAGCGCTGCTGGCTAAGAAAAATCACAACGGGAAAAAATCCTGAAAACCGTCCCGTATGCACCCGGTGCCACAGGGTACTCCAGGGGATCGAGTGAGTCGCCGGGCCATACGGACCCGATTTATGATATAATTTTTGTCGAGGTTGCAGGTCCCCATCGGACGCCTGCCTCCAATCAAAAGGGGATGGCCGATCAAAAATTCATGGCTCTTTTACGGATTGACGGGGGCGGGCCTGTTCGCTCTCGACCAGGCAAGCAAGTATTATGTCCTTTCAAAAATTCCGATCGGAACCGACACCGACGTCATTCCCCATTTTTTCCGGATCGTGTCCGTGAGGAACACCGGGATCGTGTTCGGCCTCTTTTCACAGACCCAAAACGAATCCCATCAGGGAGGGTTCATCCTCTTTACCGCGCTGGCCCTGTTCGCGATTCTTTACTACAGCCATAAAAAGAAAGTGACGGGATCTCCTGAATTCTACCCGCTCGCCCTCATCCTCGGGGGAGCGTCGGGAAATCTTCTCGACAGGATCCTTCATGGGCGTGTCATCGACTTTCTCGACTTCTATGTCAGAGACTATCATTGGCCCGCCTTCAATATTGCCGACTCCGGGATCGTGGTGGGAGTCGGCCTTCTGCTCTTTCTCCAGTGGGGGGAGGAGCAAAAACAAAAAAGGGCAACCGTTGAACACTGATGTTTCACCGTCCATCATGATAAAAAGAGCTTAGGAGGAGATCGGCATGGAACCCACCTCAAAAAGCCGTATCACCCGTATCCAGTTGGCTCTCGAAAACAATGAATGGCTCAAGGCCTTCCATCTTTCTGAGTCCGCCATCAAGGACGAGCCGGAAGTTCTCCCCTTCCGCTACCTTATGACCGATGCGCTGATCCAGGGGGGACGTCTGGACGAAGCCCTTAAACGGGTCTCCGAATGGCGGGAATCGAATGCCAACGACCGGAAGCTCGGGATATATGCCCTGCATCTCCTCATCTACTTCAAGAAGTTCGAGGAGGCTGAGACACTGGGCAACACCCTGATCGAAGGGTGTCAGAACATTATCGAAAAAAGGGACATCCTGCTACATCTCGCCTTCGCGGCCCATGGACTTTCGGACCCGAAGCGTGCCGTGCTCCTTCTCAACGACCTGATTCAGGAGGACCCGCTCAACACAGACGCCTATGAAACGATCGGAAAAATCTACTTCGAGCATGCCCGATTCGAAGAAGCCGAGCGCTACTTCCTTGCTCTGACCGACATCGACCCACTCCACCCTCGGGTTCACCAGCTCCTGGGCTTGCTCTATTCGGAGCAAGGGAAATGGGACGAAGCGATCATGGAACTCGAGGAGGCAATCGAAATCGAACCCAGTGACGAAACGATGAGGGAATTGGGATGGACCCTCAACATGGTCGGAGACAGGGACGGGGCAATCAGCGTCCTTGAAGAAGCCCTGGACATGAATCCGATGAATCTACAGGCACGAATCGACCTGGGAACGATCTACATGGACCAGGAGGACTACGACCGCGCCATCAATGAATGGAAGATCGCACAGAAGCAGGATCCTGGTAACACAACGATCAAATCCTTCCTGGATAAAGCGCGGGAGAAAGTTGAAAAGGATCGATCCGTCAGTCGGCATTGAGATAATCCGGCAAAAATCCAAAGGGTTATCCGCTTCCGAGGGTGATGATCCGGAATCACTGGATCGGGGCTGCCGCATGTTCCAGGTCGATCCGGGAGAATCAAAAAAAAGGCTCGATCAATATCTTGCCCAGAAGTGTCTCCCTTTTTCGCGTTCCCGGATACAGAGAATCATCGACGAAGGTCTCGTCACGGTCAATGGGGCAGAAGAGGCTGCCTCATACAAGATCCGGGGGGGAGACCTTATCACTGTCCTCATTCCGCCCCCGGCCCCGAGCGCTGACAACCCCGAACAGATGGACCTCAACATCGTCTACGAGGACGAGACTCTCCTCGTCATCAACAAACCACCCAAGCTCGTGGTCCATCCCGCCCCCGGCCACCGCTCGGGAACACTCCTGAACGGCCTTCTCGGCCACCTCCTGAAAGAAACCCCTCCGGACAACGAGGAAGGTCCTCCTAGGGCTGGACTGGTCCACAGGCTGGATCAGGACACCTCCGGATTGATGGTGGTGGGGAAAACACCAGAGGTCCTCGATCACCTGATGGGACAGTTCAAGGACCGACAGGTTTCAAAAAGCTACATCGCCCTCGTCATCGGTGTCCCCCCCTCAAAAAGGGGGACGATCGACGCCCCCATCGGACGATCAAGCGGAGACAGGAAGAAATTCGCGGTGACGGCTTCGGGTAAACCTTCCCTGACACGGTACAGGATCATGAAGACCTATAGGGAGGGATATTCTCTCGTGGACATTACATTATTGACGGGACGGACACACCAGATCAGGGTACATTTTCAGCATCTGGGGTATCCTTTGGCCGGAGATCCGGTCTACCGGAAAAGAGGCGGGAAGGAAGAGACGCAATTCCCGAGGATCATGCTGCATGCCGCGCGGCTGGGTTTCACCCATCCGGTCACCGGAGAGGAAATGGCATTCTCCTCCCCGATTCCGGAAGATATGCAGGGGGCGATCGATACCCTGACCGAAACTGCCCCGTAGCGCCGCACTGGCCCGTTACAGGGTCGCCATCACCATCCCGGTGAGCGGTTTCGGATAAAAGTAGGTGGATTTCTGGGGCATAAGCTCCCCTCGCAAGGAGACTTCCTCGATCACCTTGGCCGCAACGGGCCGAATGAAGAACCCAAGGGGGTACTCCCGGTTAGTGAAGACCTTCTCTAAAACGGAAGGAGCCGACTTGTCGTACCGCAAAAGATCCTCGGTCCTGATACGCTCCGGGGTGATTCCGAGGATCGCAGAGAGAACGGCTTCCTGAAGCCAATAGGTGTCGAGTCCCTTGACCCCATCGCCCCGCTCGACCTTGAGACGGCAAACGAGGAGCTCCTGGGTATCGCGCACCGCCACACCGATGACGGTTTCCGCCGGGGATGATTCCCGAAGAGCCGCAAGGAACCGATCGGATTCGGCAGCCGGGAAGCGGGTGATCGTCGAACGTCCCTCAAGGGCCGACAGAAAGGACGCGAGCCCCCCGGAGGACAGATTTCGGACAAGCCGGTGCGTCGGAAGAACGGATAGATTCTCGTCTTCAAGAGCCGCGAGAAAGACGGTGACGAATTCATAAGGGGCACTCGGGTTGGGTGACGACTCGAGAGACCGGCGGTAGTTCCGGTAGGCGAGATAGGTTTCATAGCGGTGGTGGCCGTCAGCGATGAAGAGTGATTTTCTGGCGAAGGATCTCACAACCGCGTCGAGAGTGGCCCTGTCCGTAACCGCAGAAAGCGTATGAACAACCCCGTCTCCATCTGTCGACCGGAATCGTTCCTTGGCCATCTTTTCAAGCAGACCCATGATTTCCCGGTCGGCATCGGGATACAGAAGATAAATCTGGCTGAAGGAGCACGCCGTCGCCTTGAAAAGGGCCATTCGGTCTTCCTTGGGCCCCTGCAGAGTCCGCTCATGCGGATAGACGATCTTCTTCTCCCATTCCTCGAGCCGGATTCGACCGACAAACCCGCGAATCGTCCGGTCTGTGGTGGTAAGGGGATCACGGAAGGTCATGGAATAGGGATAAAGAGCCGGATATTCGTCAATCTTGAGGACACCCGAAGATATCATTCTGTCGAGATCCTTACGGGCCCTGGTGTATCGGTTGTCTTCCGGGGTTTCCGGATCCGGGGGAATCGGAAGCTCGAGACGGATAACATTGTCCGGATTCTTGTCGTAGAAGGCCTTCTGGGCTTCCTTCGAGATAATGTCGTAAGGTGGAGTGGTCAACCGGTCCATGGACGGTTTCAGAGAATCCGCGTAAACCAGCCCTTTAAAGGGAATCAGATCTGCCAAGAATGCCTCCGTTTTGAGGGGACAGGATTGATCCCGGGTTACATGTCCCGGGCGATGACAAAGTCGGAAAGAGCCAACAGGTGCTGTCGGGCCGGAGAGTCCGGAAAGGCGGACAAATTATCCTGGGCCAGCCGGGTAAACTCCCTGGCCCTGGAAAGGGAATATTCGATCGAGCCGGTTTCGCGCATCAGGGAAAGAACCTCTTCAAGATCCTCGTTCCGTGATACCCCGGAACCAATCTTGGATTGCAGGAGGGGCCGTACCGATGAAGGCGCATTCGCAAGACAGTGAATCAGGGGAAGCGTCATCTTCCCTTCGGCCAGATCGCGGCCCAGGGTCTTCCCGAGGCGTTCGACGCTGGCCATGTAGTCCAGGGCGTCATCGGCGACCTGAAAGGCCATGCCAACGAAATATCCGAACTGTTCAAGGGCATTTTTACCGGACTCCGGAACCTCTCCAAGAATCCCTCCAAGACGGCAGGTGCTCGCAGTGAGGGTCGCCGTCTTGCAGGCTGCCACCGTGAAATAGTCCTCCTCGGAGGCCGAAAGGTTCCGGTCGAGGAAGAGCTCGAGGATTTCACCCTCGGACATTTTCTTGCAGGCGAGGGTCAGAGAGTCATTGACCTCGTCGTTGTGAAGCCCCATGGCAAGCCAGAGGGAGTTGGCATAGAGAAAATCACCCACCAGAATGGCGGGCTGATTTCCCCATCGCTGATGGGCGGCGGGCTTTCCCCTCCGAAGTTCAGCGCTATCGACGACATCATCGTGGAGAAGGGTCGCCGTATGGATCATCTCGACGACAGCCGCGAGCAGGATGGAGGCATCCCCTTCCGATTGGCAAAGCCGTGAGGAAATGATCATCAGGAGAGGCCGAAGCCGCTTCCCTCCCCCACTCACGATATAGGAGGTCATTTCGCTGGCCAGGGGAAGAACATCCTTCAGGATGAGGCGAAGCCGCTCCTCCACCGCCTCCATCTGAGCCTGATAGGCGGACCATATCGTGTTGACGCCGGTTGTCATAAGTGGATTCATGCTCATAAGATAAGCTTCACCCGTGATGATTGTCAAGGAAGACGGGCCCTTCAGGGCTCCATTCCAGCATGGTAGACAGTCACTTCGATCCAGTGCCCGTCCGGATCCTGAAAATAAAGGGACCGAGAAACTCCATGATCGTCGAGACTGAAGGGAATCGCCGAGGACTCAAGCTCCGCGAGGGCCCGGCCAAAGGCCTCTTCATCTGTCCGGAAGCAGAAATGCCTCACGGTGGGAGGACTCGTTTCAGGGAGTCCGCCTCCATTGGACAGAAGAGCAATGCAGGTCCCTCCGGCGCAGAGAAAAGCCGGTTCTGTCCCCCACTCCTTCTCGAACCGCCGTTCAAGCCCGAACATGGTCCGGTACCAGCGGATCGACCGCTCCATGTCGGAGACTGGTATGGCCACATGGTCAAGCCCGGAAACTCGGATCATCATTCCGCTCAGAAAAGGGTGATATACCCGATCTTGACGGGTACGAGCGCCATGGAAGAGGACGACAGGCCCGCCCCCGAAAAGGGGCCCGACTGATTTTCATAGTCGATCTCGAAAAAAACGCCCTGGTGTTTAACGGTTCCGAACGGAATCATGATGCCGGGCCCAACCCGGAAGGCAAAGCCCGTCGTCCCGACCCCCATTCCGTTACTGGCCGTCGATGAGTTGAAGGCCGGTCCGAAGGCAAACTCGAGGTAGGGAACGATATTGATCGGGTTGTTCGCCACCGTCATCGGAAACCCGCCTCCGTTGGCGAAAAAGTACTGGGCTCCGATCAGAACCGGAACGTTGGTGTCGTTGCCGAAAGCGTGGACCGAGATGCTGGCAGTCAGGGCAAGGTTCTTGTAAACCGTATACCCCCCTTCGATTCCCACCAGAAAGCCCGTCCCGAGCCCTTCGTTTCCGATCGCCCCCGTGACCGTCGGCCCGCTGGCCGGGACGAACCCGATATCGGCCTGAAAGAGGATCTGGCCCGGGGCACCGAGCGGGTTGACCGATTCCGAGGGAGAGACGTCAGCCTGCCCAGAAAAGTCTGGGAGTCCGTCCTGGTTGTCGATATCGACCGCCCAGGCGGAGCCAGATCCGGGGAAAGAGAAAAGAATGAAAATCAGGAAAAAAGCAGCCGCACCAGAAAAGAGTCGGGATGCACCAGAGGGAGACACTCCCTCGACGGCCGGCCCTGGCGTCTGGCTCATATTTTCCTGCAAAGAACTCCTCCCCTGGCACGTGACACCCGCCGCCCTCAAGATCTTGCCGCGAACAGCCATGTTATAATCGCCCCATGCTAGCATGAGTGAATTGAAACGACAATCATCCGGGGACTGACAGAATGCAGCATCAAAGGAAAAAGATCACGATCGCCGTCGTCCAGAACCAGCCGGAATTCGGCCATCCGGAAAAGAACAGGGAGTCGGTCGCCCGCCAGGTTCTGGGCCGCCCCGATCCCTCCGCGAACCTGATCGTCCTTCCCGAGCTCTTCGCCACGGGCTACCAGTTCGACTCACCCGCCGAGGTCGCAGACCTCGCAGAGCCGGAGGACGGTCCGACCTTCCGCTTCCTTTCGGAGATTTCCTCCAAAACAGGAGCCGTTGTGGTGGCCGGGCTTCCCATAAAGCGTGACAGAGGAACCGCGAACGGGGCCCTTGTCGTCTATGGAAAGAAACTCCTGACCTCCTACGACAAGATTCACCTGTTCGACGAGGAGCGGGATTTCTTCCTCGAGGGAACCCGCCCCCTGCCGGTAGTGGAGACTCCTTTCGGTCCCCTCGGACTCATGATCTGCTTCGACTGGCTCTTCCCGGAAGCCCTTCGCTCCCTGGCCCTTTCGGGGGCTCTCGTGGTAGCCCATCCTTCGAACTGGGTCCTTCCGTTCGGCCCCCAGGGGATGATTCTCCGTTCGGTGGAAAACCGGGTCTTCACCGTGACGGCCAACAGGACCGGACGAGAGGAACGGGGAGGCCGGGCTCCGCTGACCTTTATCGGCCAGAGCCAGATCATAGGTCCCCGGGGCGACATCATCGCCCGTGCCCCCTCCGACTCTCCGGCCCTTCTCGTCGCGGAGGTCGAGCCGGAGGAGGCCCTGTCCAAAAAAGTCTCCTCCCGAAGCGATTTCTTCGAGCAGAGACGGCCGGGTCTCTATACCTCCCTCTTGGACTAAAAAGGGGCTTCCCAGGGTATGTACGGACGCGGTTCGGATGCGAATCGGCAGGTCGTCACGAACCCGGTGTGGCCGATGATGCGATGGGCCGGCCGGACGCTCTGCGGACCGAACTCCCAGTCCCGGACGATCGACTCGACGGTCCGGATGAGGTGAAAATGTCCCGTCTCCTGGAGCGCGAGAGAGAGCGTATGGACCTGAAGGGGGGTCGGGACATAGGTCAGAAGGATCCCTCCCGGACGAAGGATCTTTCGCACGTTGTCGATCGCCTTCCAGGGTTCTGGCAGATCCAGGATCACGCGGTCGAAGAGGCGCTCTCCGGAGCCGAAGAGATCCTGGTCATACATGTCGCCGATCCTGAGTTCATGATCCGGAGGTCCCGCAGGGTCGAGAATGGCGACATTCCGGACCGCCTCCTCGGCATGTTCCGCCCTCCGTTCTACCGACAGGACGCATCCTCCGGGACGCACCATCCTGAGGAGGGAGACTGTCAGGGCTCCGCTTCCGATCCCGGACTCGAGGACGCGCTGGCCGGGGCGAATGTCGGCCCAGAGAAGGATCAGCCCCTGGTCCTTGGGATAGATGATTTGTGTGCGCCTCTTGAGATTCGACAGGGATTCGGCGTGGGTGGGACGAAGTGGAAGGACCCATCCCCCTTTCTCCAGAACGAGAGGAACACCCTCCCTGGCCTCCTCCATCAGATAAGAGTGCGGAACGGGGGTCCCGTCCACATGGGTTTTGGAGCCGGGGCGAAGGGCGGCTATGGAGACGACGCGCCCGTTGGGCATATAAAGGATAAGGGGTTCCCCAGGCAAGAAAGACATGGGCGGATCTTACTAGAGTCCAGGGAAAAGGGCAATCGGGGAATTCGGTCACAGCACCGGATCCAGCCTGGCACTCCGAGATTCGTCCAGTTCTCTTGACAAGTCAAGAATGCAATGATTTAATGGGCTTGCTTCTCAAACAGTTCATTGCAGGACAGGAAGACTCGGGCAATGTCGGTCTCCAAGGCGGGTTGATGGCCTCTCCTAATGGAGAGATCTTATCCGGATTCTGTCCGGGACCGGCTTTTTTGCGCTCTTCCAACCCGCGATGTGAGCCAATTTACTTTGGTCAATTCTTACGGAGGGTCGGTCTTATGAAAACATGGAAACTGGCAGTCTTGGGCGTGGCCGCCATCGGATTTTCCGCGATGTCCGCCAATGCTGGCGAGCTCGACATTCTCAAACCCCGGGTCCCTGCCGATCAGATCGCGGCGGCCAAGGCCATGAAGCCTCCCTTTGCCGTGACCCAGGACATGATCGCCAAGGGCAAGGATGTCTTCAACGGTGCCGGAACCTGCTACACCTGCCACGGTGCGGCCGGAGACGGCAACGGCCCCGGTGCGGCCGGAATGGATCCCGCTCCCCGCAACTTCACCAACTCCAAGTTCGAGCAGGCCCGCACTGCCGGAGAAATGTTCTGGGTTGTCGCCAACGGCTCCCCTCTTCAGCCCGCAATGGTCGGATTCGTGACCGCAGGCCAGATCACCGAAAAGCAGGCCTGGGAAGCCGTGATCTATGAAAGAAGCCTCGGATGCGGCGGCGACATGTCCTGCGTCGAAGGGTCAGCCGACTGGGTTTCCAAGCAGCCCGTCCACGAGGAAGCGGCAGGAAACCTGAAGCCCGAGTTCCTGAACACCGCAGCGAAGTAAGACGATTTTCCCAAACGATGGCCGGGAAGGGATCGATTCTTTCCCGGCTTTCAAGATGAAGCCACTTGACAAAAAAAGAAATCTGAGGTCTAATCGGCAGAAAGATTAGGGAAAATGGGCATCCGTCTTTTTCCCACAGTTGAACGCCTACTCCGAAGCGCCTGATTTTCGGTTCCTGAATGACGGATTGCTGGAACGGTCCATAATCCCGGTCGCCCACTCCAAGAGACAACCCCATCGACCAACCCAACCGGTTTCACCCCCCTGGACAAGAATTTGAAAAAAAACTGACGGACACTGACAGAATCCATACCGCCGTGGCAACAGCGCCCGCGATCTCCGGACTTCATCGGAGGACAATGAAATCCGATGAGATCACCGTCCTTGTTGCCCCGACACAATGCGGCTGGGATTCCGCCTCCAATGGGCCGCCCCCGGGGGGCGCCCTGAAGACGTTGCGGCACTCTCCATGCCAACGCAAGGACTGAGGACAAATTTGGGTCCGGAACAAAAGCGAAACGAAAACGGAGGACTTTCAAAAAGATGGAAGATAAAGAAAACTGCCTTAATCTGGCGGACCTGAAGGAAAAAAGCATCGCCGAACTCACGGATGTCGCCAAGGGTTACCACATCGAGGGCGCCGTCAATCTCCGCAAGCAGGACCTGATTTTCGCCATTCTGCAGGCCCAGTCGGAGAAGAACGGCGTAATCTACGGCGAAGGTGTGCTGGAAATCCTTCAGGACGGCTTTGGCTTCCTTCGATCTCCCCTCTACAACTACCTTCCGGGCCCCGACGACATTTATGTCTCCCCCTCGCAGATTCGCCGCTTCAATCTCCGGACCGGCGACACCATCTGGGGGCAGATCCGCCCCCCGAAGGAAGGGGAACGATACTTTGCCATGCTGAAGGTGGAGAAGGTCAACTTCGAAGACTCCGAGGTCGGGCGCGAAAAAATTCTCTTCGACAACCTCACGCCCCTCTATCCCATGGAGCGGATACGCCTCGAAAACAGCCCCGAGGACCTCTCCATGCGTGTCATCGACCTCCTCACGCCGATCGGCAAGGGACAGAGGGGACTGATCGTCGCCCCTCCACGGACAGGCAAGACCGTTCTTCTCCAGGGGATCGCCAAGGCCATCGCCAGAAACCATCCGGAGATCTCCCTGATCGTCCTTCTGATCGACGAGCGGCCGGAAGAGGTCACCGACATGATCCGCCAGGTAAAGGGCGAGGTGGTGAGTTCCACCTTCGACGAGCCTCCGCAGCGGCATATCCAGGTGGCCGAAATGGTCCTGGAAAAAGCCAAGCGGCTGGCCGAATCCCAAAAAGACGTAGTCATCCTGCTCGACAGCATCACGCGCCTCGCCAGGGCATTCAACATCGTGACCCCCCCGTCGGGGAAGGTCCTTTCTGGAGGTCTCGATTCCAACGCCCTCCAGCGCCCCAAGAGGTTCTTCGGATCGGCCCGGAACATCGAGGAGGGCGGAAGCCTCACCATCATCGCCACCGCTCTCATCGACACCGGAAGCCGCATGGACGACGTCATCTTCGAAGAGTTCAAGGGAACCGGAAACATGGAACTCCATCTCGACAGGAATCTCGCCGATCGCCGCATGTTTCCGGCGATCAATGCAACAACATCCGGGACCCGCAAGGAAGAGCTATTGCTGGACAAGGATGACATCAATAAAATATGGATACTCCGCAAGGCGATGAACTCCAACAA
>JAJYPO010000241.1 GCA_021795275.1 Nitrospirota bacterium
GGACGGGCGCGAAGAGAGAAGGGCCCGGCTGTAAGGGTGGAGAGGACCGTTCCCGAAGAAGCGGGGGGCCGGAGTGTCCTCGACGATCCGTCCGGCATACATCACCAGCACCCGGTCCGAAACCCTCCGCACATGGGCCAGGTCATGGGAAATGAAGAGAAGCCCCTTTGTCCGGCTCTCCCGGATCGAGGAGAGGAGGGCCAGGATCTGAAGGGCGATTGTCGGGTCAAGGGCGGTGGTGGGTTCGTCCGCGATCACCAGATGCGGGTCGAGGGCGATCGCCATGGCGATCATGACGCGTTGTCGCATTCCCCCCGAAAGCTGGTGGGGATAGGATTTGAAGACCCGCTCCGGATCGGGAAGACCGGCCGAACGAAGGCGTTCTGTCACCCTCTCCCTCACCTGGGAGTCGGAAAGGTCGGTATGGCTCTTGAAGAGCTCGCTTATCTGGGTCCCGATGGTCAAAACAGGATTGAGCGCGCTCTGGGGCTCCTGGAAGATCATGGAGATCCGTTGTCCCCGGATCATTCTGAGGGCGGCAGCATCAAGCCTTAAAAGATCCTGCCCCTCGAAGAGGATCTCTCCTGAAGGAACGGTTGCCCCGGGCGGAAAGAGGCAGAGGACAGACAGTCCCGTCAGGGTCTTTCCGGATCCCGATTCCCCCACAAGGGCCACCGCCTCGCCCCGCCCGATGGCGAAGGAGACATCCGAAACCGGCCGGATCATCCCTTCTCGGGTCTCGATCAGGACCGAAAGATGACGGACCTCAAGGAGCGTCCTGTCCTCCCCCTCGGCCATCAGGTCTCCTCGTAGGTTGCGCGGTAGCCCTCCATCTCCCAGACGGAGACCTGGCAGAGCTTGAGTCCCTCCGCCTTTTCCCTGTCCAGCGAGGAGGAAAGTCTTCGATAGAAGAAGAGGGCGATATTCTCGGCGGTCGTGCTTTTGTCGGAAAAAAAGGGGTGGTCGTTCAGGTGGGTATGATCCACTTCGAGAAGAAGCGGATCAAGGCGCCGTTCGATCTCATGGAAGTCCACCGCCATGCCAAGGTTGTTTAGCCGGTCTGTCGCAAAGACCGCTTCGATGGTCCAGTTGTGGCCATGAAGCCGGGCACAGAGTCCCGGATATCCATCGATCCGGTGGGAAGCGGCAAATGTCCGCTTGACCGAAACCGAGAAACCCATGATTTCCGACCTTTCTTGATGAAGCCAGCGCCTGGAATTGAGAAATCGGGGAGAGGGATCCCCCTTTAAGGAAATCGTATCCGACCATTATAGCAGAAGAAGCTGGCGGGTGCTGAGGGATCAGGCCTTGATCCCCGCCCCTGTCAGGAAGGTCCGTCCGGCCTTCCCGGGCGGAGCCGATCCGGATCCAGGACACGTCCCGGCGTTCCCGCGACTGTGTCCAGAAGCCTCTGGTAGAGCTCCAGGGCTTCAAAGACAAGGGGCTCGAGGGAGGAGTCATTCCTTTTCAGGAAAAGGCCGGCCACGAGGCTCGACAGGGTGCAGCCTCCCCCGTGGATGCGACCGACGGCCTTCTCCGGGTGGGTGTAGAGGCGCTCCTCCAGCGGGGTCCAGAAAAGATCGACCTTCGGTCCTTTCTCCGCGAAATGCCCTCCCTTGAGAAGGATGGCCGGAGCCCCGTACTGTTCATGGATCCTTCGGGCCATGAGGGAGAGGTCCTCGGGGTACCGCTCCATGGACCATCCGGCAAGCTCCTGGGCCTCGGGAAGATTGGGGGTCACCAGGGAGACCCGGGAAAAAAGGATCCTGGCCAGGCCCCGATATTCCTCCGGCCCCGTCATTGCCCCCCCCGCACCAAAACGGTAGACCGGATCGAGGACGGTCAGGACCCCGGCGGGAAGGGAGGCGATAAACCCCTCGAGAACGCCGCAGAGGGAGAGCGGAAGAAGGCCGATCTTGAGGGAGGCAGGCAAGGTTTCTTCGGCCAGCGTCTCGATCATGGCTGAGAAAACCTTTTCCCTCACCGGCTCCACCCCCCGAACGCCATCCAGATTCTGGACGGTCAGGCAGGTCGGAACCCCCTTGCCACGAAATCCCAGGCTCTGGAAAACACGAAGGTCCTGGAAAAGACCGGCCCCGCCAGAAGGGTCGATTCCCGCAAAAGACCAGGGATCTCCCGTCATCGTTCGACCCCGTCGAATGTGACCGCCCCCGAAAGAAGGCCGGGGAGAAGCATCGGATTGACATGGGCCCCGTGGAGAACGGCCCCGTAATGGAGGACCGGTCCGGTCACGCGACCTGTGTGTCCGACATGGCCGATCACCTGGCCCCGTCGGACCCTCTCCCCCGGCCGGACCATGATGTCCGACATGTGCAGGTATTCCGTGAGAAGTCCTCCTCCATGGTCCAGAATCACCATGTTTCCGTCATAGTAAAAAGAGCCGGCCAGCCTTACCACGCCGTCATTGGCCGCCCGGACCGGCGTTCCCTGGGAAACGTCGATGTCCTCTCCGGAATGGCGGGCCATCGGATGTCCGTTCAGAAATCGATAGGCCCCGAAATCGTGGGTCACCTTTCCTTCAAGGGGAGGCAGGAAGGGCCGGTGGAAGCGCAGCGGGGCATCGGGAGGGGACAGGGCCAGGGCAATCATCCGGCGTTCCCGTCTGAGGCGGTGAAGGAGCGAGGCCGGGGGCGTCACGAAGGAGCGGGCCACGGTGAGCCGGGAGACCTGAAAGGAGCGGGACGTCACCCGAAGAAAGTGTTGCTCCGATTTTCCGTCGGACCGGTCCAGGTCCAGGCGAAGCAGACCCGGGGAACGGGAAAAGTCGACCCCCACCAGGGCTGCCCTGAAACGGCGGGGCCTCCCGGATTTCCCTTCCTCCTTCCAGGGAAAGAGGAAGATCCGCCGGCCCTCGAGGGAGAGCGTGCGGACAGGGGCCTTCTCCGGAAGGAGAAGGAGAAGGAGTCCTCCCTGGGGAAGGGAGAGGGACCCTCCCCCGGATCCGGCCGAAGACCCCGCTGCCGCCCGGAGAGGGAGAAGAACCAGGACAGAGATGAGAAAAATCCACGGAATGCCCCGTCTTTCCCTACCCACGGATCCAGGCCCGTCTCAGGGTGAAGGCGGCGGCCACCGGGTCGGGAGTGTAGGAGAGGGCCCCCATGACCGCC
>JAJYPO010000242.1 GCA_021795275.1 Nitrospirota bacterium
CGGTTTTCCGGAGGGAGGCTTGCCGGAGCCGGCCGACCCGGAGACGATCGACCGGAGGCTGGAGCCGCTCGGAAAGCCCATGGCCCCCCCACCAGAGTCGTCGGAGCGGGCGAAGTGAGGAAAGGGGAGAGTCGCCAGAAGGACCGCCAGCAGGGCCGTCACGAGTGGTCCGCACCGCGGAAGCATTCCCGATTCCTCCGTCATCTGAATCCTTTCTCCTGTGCCGGTTCGTGAAGGTCCCATTTGCTCTTTTCGGCAGATTTTACCGAAAAAACCAGAAGATCACGAGAGGCTCCTCCGCCTGACATTCGATCCGGGAGAAAAGGGGTCACTTCGTCGCACCGGACATGGCCCGGGCCGATTTGGCGAGAACCCGCGAGAGGGTTTGGTCGAGATAGGCGACAGCCTGTCTCTTGAGATGGGGAGGATGGATTCCTCCTTTTTCCCGTGAGCTCGTTTCGACGCCTTCCCACAGGATCCGCCCGCTCCGGGCCCGGACCAGAAAGAGGTGAAGCGAAGCCTGGGCCGACAAGGAAGCCCCGGCCGCCATGTCCAGCGTGGAGATGAAGCCGAACACGACCCGGGGATGGTCGAGCTCGAACTGGTAGTCCAGGATGGAGCCGCACAGGACCACGCCCCGGACGGTTCCTGTCACCGAAACCTCAGGATGTCCCCGCCTCCCCCCGATCCGGCAGCGGACTTTCGGATCGTAGGACACATGCATCCCGTAGGCTCTGAACTGGGTGACGAGGGCCGTCGACACATGGTCCGGAATGTTCTGGGGAGTGTAGAGGGTTCCGGTTCCCTCCCCCCATCCGACGGTATCCACCATTCCGGTGGAGCCATACTCGAAGAAGCGGAACCGATGGTCCGCGAGAGGGGCCACGGCGAAGGATCTCTGCATCGTGGAGCCGCCGGGGAAAGGGCCCTGCGGAGCGTAGGCCGAGAGATCCACGCGGTTGTGGGCGCAGCCGGACACGCCCAGGAAGAAGAGCGGGACCGCCGACACGACAAGTCGAAGGATCGGGACAAGGGACATGGCATGACCTCCCTGAAAGGATGGGCAGGAGGGATGGATCTTCTTTCCAGACTAACGCGCTGCCGGGCCCCGGTTCAAGTCACGAAACACGTCAGATGGCGGAGAGGATCCATTCAATTGATCCCCTCTCCCGATTTCGATAGAATGCCTTCGGGATCTTTCGACACTCACATCCGAACCCATGGGGAGCACTTCGCCGTTGTTCCGACGCCAAGCCTCTCGTCTTCCCCGAAGCCTTCAGGCCTTTATCGGATTCTTCGGCCTCGTTCTCGTCCTCTCCGGTTGCGGCGGAGGTCCCACTGTCGCGACATCTACCGGCCGGATCCTCTATGTGGCCACCACCAGCGGGATCTACGGGTTTTCCATCATGAGCACCGGAACGCTCGATCCCCTGTCGACCCAGCCGCTGGTCAACAATTCCGGGATTCTCCAGATCGCTGCCACCCCGGGGATCCCGTCCGGACAGACCGGCCCGCTTCTTCTGGCCGCGACAGAAACCGCCTCCGTCCCGGCATGGACCATCGGGAGCGGGGGAAGCCTGACAGCCATCCCGCCTTTCTCTCTACTATCAACATCATCGTGTACCGGATTCAAGGTCACGGGACTCACCGTCACCTCGGACAGCCAGTACCTGATCCTGACAGACGGAACAGCCTCCTCCAGCAACATCGGGCTGATTCCCTTTTCCAAGACCTCTTCTTGCACAACGGGTTCCACATCCTCTTCCGCCTATCCTCTTGAACCGGCCATCGACTGCGCGGTTTCAGGCTCCTCGCCCTGTATCCTGTTTTTGACCGTTTCGACCACCCAGACTACGTCACCCCTGTCCTTGACCACGCCCCAGGAAATCCCGGTCTCGCCAACAGAAACGACTCCAATCCTTTCACCCTTGACGACATCTTATGCCTGCACCACGCAAGCATGCCCCTTGGGCGTCGCCTTCGACCCGACCACCGTCTTTTTCTATGCCTCCTTTACTGAAACCAACCCTCCCACGCTCCAGTCGATCGCCCCGAACACCAAGGTCGCGACGGCCCAGGTCACCTTTCCATCCACGGCCCCTGTCAACTACCCCTGTGTCGACACGATCGACGGGGTGGTCTACACCCCCTCGGCCAACGGCTTTCTGTACGCCACCCAGACGAACGCTTCGGGGGGGCTGACCGGTGCCACGACCGTCCTGACTCCAAGTTCGCTTTCCACCCCCCTCGCCATGCTCTCCTGCGCCGTCGTCGCTAACCCCTGACCCTATTCTGATCCCGACAACATCCCCCTGACCTCCTCCCAGGGCCGGCAAAGCGTCGCCACGACCTCGTTCCACCATCCCCGGAAGGCCTTTCGGGCCCGTGGCTCGACCGTTCGTTCCACCATCCGGACGATCCTCTCCCGGTGGTCGTCGTTCATCAGAAGAGAGCGGTCCGCCGCCGACCAGGGCCCGGCCCTTTGCTCTTCGAGAAAGCCGACGAGCCGGTCCCACCGGAGAAGCCGTCTGCGTTCGCTCCGGCTAAAAGGAAGGCTTCTGGCCATCGCCCCCGCCTCCGTCCCGATCCCACGATAGAAGACCCACAACCGGAAGAGAGGATCCTGCCGCGAATGGCGCTCAGCCAAGGCCAGGAGGAACGGAACGTTCGCGCAGGCCTTTTCTGACAGGGGAGTCGCGAACCCGCCCGCCTGCGACAGGACCTCTCCCAGAAAAGGCATCGGGAAAATCTCCGGGAGTCTCCGAAGCCACCGTCCGCCAAAGAAGGCCAGGAGCTCCTGGCGGCGGCGCTCCCCCGCCACCCCCGCAAGGAGTCCGCAGGACCGTCCTGCAAGATCCAGTGTTTCCGGCTCGACAACAAATCCCAGCGTTGCGGCAAATCGGACCAGACGCAGGACCCGGATCGGATCCTCCGAAAAAGGGTCCCGGACCCGGCAGGGACGTCGCAGTCGACCGGCCGAGAGGTCACCCAACCCTCCGAAAGGATCAACAAGGAAGGCCCCCGGCCCCCCCCTTCCGCTCAGACGCATCGCCATGGCATTGACCGAGAAATCCCGACGGGCGAGCTCCTCTTCGAGGGAGCCGGCAATAACCGTGATC
>JAJYPO010000243.1 GCA_021795275.1 Nitrospirota bacterium
GGTCGCGCTCACCCAGTCGGGGGAGACGGCCGACACCCTGGCCGCGGTGCGCATGGCCCGGGAGGCCGGGGTTCCGACCCTGGCGCTCGTGAACGTCCCGGGGAGCACCATCGCCCGGGAGGCCGATGCCGTCCTCTTCCTCGAAGCGGGGCCCGAGTTCGGGGTGGCCGCGACCAAGACCTTCCTCTCCCAGATCGCGCTGCTTACGCTCATGGCGATCCACCTGGCGCCCGAGGAGCGGCTTCGGGAGAGGACCGGCCTCTCCTATCAGGAGCTTCTCTCGGAGTTTCTGGGACTTCCCCGGCTCCTCGACAAGAGCCTCTCCCTGGCCTCCTCCATCATGGAGATGGCCGAAGACCTGGCCTCGGCCCCCATCGTCCTCTTTCTCGGACGGGGCGCGGACTTCCCCCTGGCCCTCGAGGGGGCGCTCAAGTTCAAGGAGATCACCTACATCCACGCCGAAGGCTATCCCGGAGGCGAACTCAAGCACGGCCCCCTGGCCCTCGTCGAAAAGGGCACGCCGGTGATCTCCCTCATCTCCCCCGATCCGCGCCTTCTTCCCAAGATGGTGAGCAACATGCAGGAGACGCTGGCCCGGGGAGCGCGCATCACGGGGATCTCCTCCGAGAGCGCCTTCGCCGAGATGGCCCCGGTGGTCTCGACCGAACTCTCCCTTCCGGACTGCTCTCCGGTCTTCTTTCCGATCCTGTCGTCGGTTCCCCTCCAGCTTCTGGCCTACCACACGGCCTGCGCCCGGGGACAAAATGTGGACCGCCCGAGAAATCTCGCCAAGTCCGTGACGGTCGAATAACCCAACACTTTAAAACCTGGAGTCCTTCATGTCTCTCGAAAAGAAAATCCATGGCCGCGAGGCGGTCGTGGGCATCATCGGATGCGGCTACGTGGGCCTTCCCCTGGCCGTCGAATTTGCGAAAAAGGGGTTCCGGGTGGTGGCCTTCGATCTCGATGCCCCCCGGGTCGACCAGATCAACCGGGGGATCTCCTACATTCCCGACGTGCCCACAACGGAGCTTTCGGAATGCGTCAGGAAGGGGACCCTCGAGGCGACCACCGATTTTACCCGCCTCACGGGGGTCGACACCGTCTCGATCTGCGTCCCCACGCCCCTTCGGAAGACCAAGGATCCGGACATCTCCTACATCGTGGCGGCCCTCGACAACCTGGTCGCCAACCGAAACAAAAACGGCCAGCTAATCATCCTCGAGAGCACGACCTATCCGGGAACGACCCGGGAGGTGATGCTTCCCGCCCTTGAGGCGGAGGGACAATTCACGGTCGGAAAGGATTTCTTCCTGGCCTTCTCCCCCGAGCGGGTCGATCCGGGCAATCCCGTCTTCAACATCGTGAACACCCCCAAGGTCGTGGGGGGGATCACCCCGGAATGCACCCGGCTCGCCTCCCTTCTCTACGGATCGATCGTGGAGCGGGTGATGCCGGTCACCTCCACCGAGTCGGCGGAGATGGTGAAGCTCCTCGAGAACACCTTCCGGAGCGTCAACATCGGCCTGGTGAACGAGCTCGCCCTCATGAGCCACAATTTAAACCTCAACATCTGGGAGATCATCGAGGCGGCGGCGACCAAGCCCTTCGGCTTCATGCCCTTCTATCCGGGGCCGGGGCTCGGGGGCCACTGCATCCCCATCGACCCCCACTACCTCTCCTGGAAGGCCCGGCAGACCGGATTCGAGGCCCGATTCATCGAACTTGCCGGCGTGGTCAACGGCTCCATGCCCCACCATGTCGTGAACCGTGTGGCCTGGGGCTTGAACGAACAGGCCAAGTGCCTCAAGAACGCGAAGATCCTCGTGGTGGGGGTGGCCTACAAAAAAGACGTGAACGATCTCCGGGAATCCCCGGCCCTGGACGTCATGGCCCTTCTCGAGAAATCCGGGGCGGTCCTCTCCTATTCCGATCCGTACTTCCCGACCCTCACATGGGGGAAGGGAACCCTCTCCTCGGTCGACATCGCCAAGCCCGGGGTTCTTGCGGCCTTCGACTGCGCCGTGGTGATCACCAACCACACCAAGGTGGACTACAAGGCACTCCTCGGAGTCGTTCCCCTCATCGTGGACACCCGGAACGTCTTCAAGGGCACGAGCCACCCCTCCATCGTTTCCCTGTAGGACAGGAGGCAGAAGTGCGCGTCCGGGCTCCGGCTGTTACGGTGCCCGGACGACTCCTGTCCTTCTCCCTTAAGGAGAAGAAATCAGAGAACTATTCCGTTCAAATTATTCGCCTATGTTCCCGATCTTCCCGGCTGTATTGCCACCGAGTCAACGATTGAAGAGACAGAGGAATCGATCAAGGAGGCGATCGCTTTTCATCTGGAGGGAATGCGGGAAGATCATCAAAACATTCCGAATCCGACCAGCCTTGTTGAGTATGTGTCTATCTGACCGACATCAACTTCTATTCCCTCTGATCCGGTCGAATTCCATAGCTGAATTCTGAGAGTGTCGCGTCTTTCAACGGTTGAAAAACTTGCAGCAAGGCCTGTTGGATCAGGAGATTGACCACTGATGGTATCTCCCGTTTCGGGATCTCCACCCGGCGACCCGCTTGCGGGTGATAGTGCCCGCTTTTAAGCTCCTCCCGGATTCTGGGCTTCTGGGTCAGGAATCTTCCGGCCCTTGGCTTAGCGGGTCCTGATCCGCCCCCTCGGCCCCGAGCCTGCCTGAGCCCTCAATCACTCCGGAAGATTCAGGGCAGGACGCCATCCCCCCTTTTAAGAGAAGAAATTTCCGGATCTGTTCCACTATCCTTTTGTTCTCCAGGCAAGGCCCCTGACTCGATCGATCAGAAAATCCGAAGACCCGAATCCTTCTCAATCCCTGATCGGAATGTCGTTTGACTGGGAGAACCGGTTTATGAACTCTCCCTCACCTAAGCGCTTTGCGCTGTAGGTGGGGTTTCCGCTCTCACGAGCGGACGTTCCTCTTTCGCCGAGGATGCGCGAAGGCGTGTGGGCCTTTGCGTCTTATTGTCCTCTCCGGAGGCTTTGACTTCGGACAGTTCCTGCCCTAGTTGTTTCCGTTTTCCGATTCCGCACCGCCGAACCTCTTTCTTCTGGGTCTTTCCTTCCAAAAGAAGCCGGATT
>JAJYPO010000244.1 GCA_021795275.1 Nitrospirota bacterium
TGGCAGGCCTGGGCCGAGGAGGGATCGGGAGGAAAAAAATACCCGCGGCGGGCGAGAACGTCGGTGAGCTCTTTGAGGATGACCCCCGGACCCGCCTCGACCCATCCCTGGTCGAGCCCCTCAAGGCCGATCCGGTTCATGCGGGTGAAGGCCACGGAAATCCCGGGGCCGATGGCGGCTCCCGTCAGGTTGGTTCCCGCCGACCGGGCGGTCAGGGGGATCCCGTGCTTTGCCGAAAAGGAGAGCAGCCGCTCGAGATCGTCGGAGCTTTCGGGCAGGACAACGGCCCCCGGATCGACCCGGTGGATTCCCGCATCGTAGGAGTAGGCCTTTCTCTCCACATCGGCGGAGAGGACCTTGTCGGTCCCCAGAAGACGGCGAAGGTCGGAGATCAGGCCCGATGAAAGCAGGGAAGGCGTCACGGATCGAAGACCCTTCGCGCCCCCTCTCCCAGGGGGGTCCGGTCGACCTTGGCCGGATCCGATCCGCCCTTGTAGATGAAGGCGCCGCGGTTCTTTTCGTATCCCCATCCGTCGGCTCCGGCGACCACCTGCCGCATGGCAAAGACCTGACCCGAGAGGTTGTCGATCATGTGGACGGCCATGGCCTCGGGGGTCGCCGGAAGGACCGGAGAGCCGTATTCGAGCTCCCCGTGGTGGGCCAGGATGAAGTGGTGGAGAAGACGAAGAATTCTCTCGGGAAACTCCGGGCACCGTTTGGCGACCTGGGTGCACTTTTCGACCCCCAGGGCCATGTGGCCCACCAGACGCCCTTCATCAGTGTAGGAAAATCCCGCGGAGGAGGAGATCTCCCAGCACTTTCCGATGTCGTGAAGGAAAAGGCCCAGAAGGAGCAGGTCCCGGTTGAGGGAGAGGATCGGGGCAATGGCGTCTCCCATGGCCAGGCATTCGAGGGTGTGCTCCAGCAGCCCTCCCACCAGGGCATGGTGATTTCTCTTGGCAGCCGGCGCCCGGGGAAAGAGCTCCTTCACCTCAGGATCGGAGACGATCGCCTGGCCGAAGGCGCGCAGGTGGGGATCGGTCAGGGAGTCCATGTACTCCCGGATCCTTTCCATGCCCTTGCCGGATTCGACCTTGCTGCGGGGGATGAAGGACTCGATCTCCTCGCGGGTGGCCTTGAGAGGATCGATCCGGGACAGCTTGAGCTGGGTCTCGTTGTTGTAGTTGATGAGCTGGCCTTCGGCCATGACGAGCTCCCCTGTCCGGATTCCCGCTTCCACATGAGCAACATTTTCCCAGAGGCGGGCCTGAAGATCCACCGGCGGATCGTCCTTTCCCTCTCCCCGGAAGGTCAGGGTCAAAAAGAGGGACGGTCCGTTTTTTCCCTCGTTCACGGTCTTCGTCTTGACGAGAGCCACGCCTTTTTTCGATGCCATGGATGACGATCCTCACAGGGTTAGAAAAATGCCAAATCGGATTTTTTGTCAGCCCCATTATATCCGAAGGGGCGCTTTGGAATCGACCGAAACCGTCCCCGCACCCGTTTGTTTCAGGCGAGATGCTCATCCCGCGCCATAAGCAGGCGTTCAACATCCTTTTTCATGACATAGGTGGCGAGGGATTCGGAAATCTCCTCGGGAAGATCCAGAAACCGGAGCCCCAGAGAGAGAACCGGAAGCCCCGACTCAAACCCGGCTTGTTCCAAATGGACAACCTTGGCCGTCATGGCCGGAAGAGAGAGGGTCCCGAGGTCGATCCCGGGAAGCAGGACGATCTGGTCCTCCCGGAAGGCCCGTTGGGGGAGCCCCTTTTCATCGCGGGCTCCCACGAGAAGGCGCATGCCCATGGCGCCAAGATCCGCCAGGCGGGCAAGCTCCTGATGGCCGCTTCTGGTTGAGATCCTGATCGGGGGGAGGTCGATGGGGAGGGGAACCCTCAAGGTTTCCCGCCTCTGACAATGGTAGGTCTCGTAGGGAAATTCGAGAAGGATCGCCCGTCCGGAGGAGATCTCGGAAATCCCGCGGATTCGGGCCCGGAACCCCGTCTCGATCCCGGAGCTTCTGCCATGGAGGAAAAGGGAATGTCCCGGCACCAGGTGGCCGTTTCCCTCGTCCGGATTCAGAGGATCGAGCAAAAGGGAATTGTCGTTCCTGTCGGCTCCGAGAACCATTGATGAGTAGACAAGATGGATGTGTGTCTCGAAGAAAACGAGAAGCGGGGACTTTTCCCGGACCATCGACTGAAGAAGTCTTTCGGTAAAAATCAGGGAGTGCTGCCGATAGCGGCCGCTCAGAAAAAAAGAGGGTATGCTCCCCTGTTTTGCCATGAATGCCCCTTCTCTCCGCTCTGTCACCTTCACAAGGAGTTGCTTCGATGATTATATTCTCATGGGACCCGTCCGCGGAACCTTCGTCCGCAGAAAAAGAAGGGGAGGCTCCATTTTCGGAAAATGGAGGTCGTTCGGAAACGGACTCACGGCGAGCCACGGCACCTCTTCGGCTTCTGTTGTGGTTGCGATCCCAAAAACTCATCGGCTATAATTTCAAGACGGTTTCGCCATAACCGCAATCGCCTTCGCGATGTCGACGAAGACCTTATGATTTTAGACGACCTCACGTGACCGGGCCCTTTCGCTTCCTTGTCACATCCATATTTCGGATCTCTTTCCGATCCTTGAACAGGACCAGAAGAAAAAGATGACTGTCACCCCCTTCGTTGCCCCTTTCCCCTCCCCTCGCCTCGACCACGGCTCCACGATCAGAGAGGGGAGCGACCGATGACCCCGGATACGGATGCCGCGGAGCTTTCCGTCGAGAAAATCGCCCCAATGACCTCCGTCTCTTCCCCCCAAGACATTCCGAGCCTCTCGGGATCCTTTGCCGATCAGGAGAGGGACAGCTGCGCCGTGATCGCGGTCCTTTCCAGGGATGGACGCCCCTCCCATCGCCTCGTTCACGAGGCTCTCGAGGCCCTTCAAAAGATGGAGCATCGGGCCGGGCAGATCCGGAACGAGGGAGACGGAACCGGAATCCAGATGGATATCCCCAAACCCCTTTGGCGCCGGTGGCTCGTCAAGGAAGGAGTGGATCCGGGGGTCGTCGACAGCCCCCGATTTGTCGCCGCCCATCTTTATCTGAGAGGCGACCACCCT
>JAJYPO010000051.1 GCA_021795275.1 Nitrospirota bacterium
CCGGTTCAAGAGCCAAAATCACACCCTCCAAGTGGCGCCATTAAGGCGGTCAGGGGTGGCTCCATTAGGGCGGTCAGTGACAATTTCGGCCACAATCCTCTTTCCTCTCATCTTCCTCGCCTCGAAGTTTGTCTTGAGAAGCTCTCCAAAAAGAACATCCTGAAAGCAGACGCTCGGAAGAATGACTGTATCTTTCCATTGAATCGGCTTCCCTCCCGACTCTTTTTCCGTCTCGAAGTCGCCTTTTCCTATGAGATTGATCACAGGAATGACATATCGCTCCGGTTCGAACATGACGTTTTTTGAGAATCCCAATCCGATAATGAATGCTTCCTGATTTTTTGTGGTGACCAGCGTTCCCGTTCCGATGACGGCCTTTTTCTTGAGCAGAGCGTAGGCGTTCATCTTGTCCAATGCCATGATTTTCTGTGGCGTCAACACGCCGATTTCCCCCTCCGGCAACACGGTTATGTCGTGGTCATTGATGCCCGTATCGATGTCTTTAATCGTCTGCAAAAACGATGAGGCATTGTTGATTGGGTCGATAACCATCAATGTTTTCTTCCCGATTGCATCGATTTTTTCGTGCGATTTTTGCGCAAAAAACACATTGATCGACAGGGGAATGAGCAAAATTCCGGCAAGAATCGTGACGTTTTTTGTCCGATTTTTCGTCTGAGTCAGATCGCTTTTGACCAGATGAGCCACGCCCGTGATCGCCAAAACTTCGAGGATAATTCCGGCATATCCCGTCCCCGGAAACAGAAGTCCTGCGCTCACAAAAGGACTTGCGTACCCGTTTAACTCGAAGCCAGGCACGAGAGGAAGCGCACACTGGACGACGAGCAAGCTGAGTCCTCCCGTGAGATACCGATACTCTTCCCCGAATGTTTTTGGGTTTGGAAAGACCCACGTCAACGACAGCAGTAGAACGGCAATGCCCGTTCCAAAAACGCCGAGAGAGCCGTTAATGTTTCCATGGTGAGGCGTAAAATGTTCCAGAAATTTTTTTATCAGCCACGGATCCTCCAATGACACGCCGATGTAATATCCGATGGCCAGCGTCCAGTACTCTTTTTTGTTCTCCAGTATCATCCATGTTACAGGAAAAAGCAGGGTGACTATCAGTGCCCAGCCGCCTATTAGTAAGGCAAAGGCCCCGATTCCCGCCCCTACCGACACGATCTTTATGTATCTCAAATCCCCCTCCTTTGGTGTGTTATCCCTAAAAAATTACTCACCCCCTTACGCTAGCAGATCCCCACTTCTTTGATGGTTCTTTGTCCGAAAATTTTGTGACCCCCTCCCAATGAATAAGAGTACAAGAAGTAAATTTCCCGACCCTCTTTTTTTTCTTTTGTGGTGATGTTTTGCGTGACTCGGTAAATCGTGTTAGTAAGAGTTAAAACTATCGACCTTTTCATTTTTTCAAAAAAGTTCATTGTTTTGTCGTAATTTTTCCTTTGCAGAAATAGTTTTAATCCACTTCTCTTAGATCGTATTTCGGCCATTTTTTGTATATAAATTTTCTTTATTTGTACGATTTCGGCAAAAGTGACAAAATGCGTCTTTTCAAAAAAGGACAAAATATTCGTTTTTTGTTTTTTAATAATTTGATAGTTGTTTTTGAGTTTCGTATTTCATCATTCTTTTGACGAAATTCATAAGCCAATTAAAATATGCAACTTTTCATAATTTTCCCGCACCATTGATTGTTCAAATTTCAAGAGTGTTTGTTGGCTTTTGTTTTTCGTACTTTTATACTTTCCACCGGGTATTTTCTAATTTCTTTCATGTTTTTTTCTCATCGGACATTTCCCTGTTTCTCCCCAAAAAGTCGTTAAGATTTTTCTCATTGATTGGGGGGTGGTCCATGAAATTTTCAAGGAAGCTTTTGTTGTGGCCTTCGTTGATTCTGATGTTTGCTTTTTTGACCATGCGTTTTCTCTTCGGACTATCGGTCATGGTCAACATCTCCGACTCAGAGCCTTTTGGTTTGTATCTTCTCGATCTCTCCTCTTCCCAGCAAATTCGTCGAGGTGATCTTGTTGCCGCCTGCATCCCCCTGGACTTCGCCAGGCTTGCCTTCCGGCGAACCTACCTCAAAGCCTCGTCGACCTGCCCGGGTCATGTCATCCCTGTTCTCAAACGTGTTTACGGTGTTCCTGGAGATCGGGTGGTGCTCGGAAAGAATGGGACCGTGATCAACGGCCAGACGATTCCCAATACAAGGAGGCTGGCTGTCGACACGCGCGGCAACCCGGTTCCTCATGCTACCTTTTCAGGAAAACTTTCTGGCTACCTTCTCCTGGCTCCGACCTACCACCTCTCGTTCGACGGTCGCTATTTTGGTCCCGTTGCGCCTTCCGACATCATCGGGATCGTTCATCCTCTTTTAACCTTCAGGAGGGTTCCATGATTCTGGAAAAACATCTGCGCGCCTTTGTCTCGAATGCCATGATCAACTATCACCCCGCCAACAGACAGCGTGTGACGACACGCGTCACGAAGTTGTCTTTTCGGACCGCCGATTTCTTTCAGGCGGTGAACTATATGTATCGCAAGGGAGGGGCATATGGCATCAGTTATCCGACCTTCTATGACTTCAATAAGCAACCCGTCCCGGATCCCCTTGGCTATGCCGAGCAACTGAACAAAGAGATCCTCCGTCTCCGCCGGGATGTTCCCTTTTGGAAAGTGGCCGTGTCTCCGGAGTTTGGATTTCTGGTCAACGATCTCACTCCCAAGGTGATCGAGGCCTTTCGCGCCTACATGCAACGACGCGGACATGACGCCATCCTGCTTGGCGCAGAACACAACGACACGGCCTTGCGTCATGTCCACCTCGTGATCCCTGAGGTGTATAAGGGTTGGGACAGAAATCGTAACCGAGCCTACATTTCCTATCACATTCCCCAGTATCGCCTGACCCGCACCCTTCCCTTCCGTCTCGGGGTCAACCTCATCCGTGATCTTGGGCGGCGGCCTGACATTCCCACTCTTAACCATGTGGCCCACGAAATGCGCTGGACGCCGATCGACGACCGGATCCGCTACCGCATGTCAAAGGACAGGATCCTCGACCTCAACCCCGCCCACCGCACTTTCAAAACGGTCTATGACCAGATCGAGCACCTCGAAGAAGTGAAGAGAATGAAGTTTCTCATGAAGTCGACCGTCCGTATGGCTGAACTGATCGATGGTCACAAAAATGTTTACAAGATTCTTCCTGCCCATGATGAACTCTTGTATTCCCTCAAGCGATCATCGCCGCGCCTCTATGTCTTCCATCATGCCAGGAAGTATGTCTTGTCCCTGGACGAGTTGAGGTCTCGCGGCTTCCGTCTCGACACGCGGCTCGTTCCTCCCGGCCTTGAAGAAAGCCGTTACGATTTTGACATGAGACACTCGACGGCTTTTTATCGAGGGGTCTCCTTCGCCCAACTCGAGCTGAACCGCGACATATCCTCTCAAAAGGTGGTCGCCCTTTCTTACATTCCTGTCGATCCTTTGGCTCCCTACGTCCGGGCCAACCAGGTGATCCTTGTCGATCGGCGCACGGGTCTTATCCGGGTCGCCCGTTTTGGCGACATCGATCCCGACAAGGGCCATCTCCTGACGCCCACCTATGATGCTTACCGGAGCGAACGAAACATCAACGGGTCGTATCGCGAGGTCAATATCACTGAATTCCAGAGACTTCAGGGCGTCGATGACGACTTCAAGGCCAAACTCGAAATCGAAGCCGACTTCTGGCGCCGCTGGCGTTTTTATCTCGATCACCAGGAGGACAAGATCGAAAAGTATCTTGTGAAACGCCAACAAAAGGTCGAACACAAACAGGAAAGAGAACTCGAGAGAACCAAGGAGAGAAACCTGACCCCCGAACAGGCCGTCCATCGGGAGGTCACCCTCGATTTCGCCCAGTCGGCCAGCCAGAAAGAGTCACAGAATCGAGACCTCGAACTGGAGGGCGGGCTCCAACTCGGATCGGACGATTTTTGAGGCTGTCGGACAAAAGCCACTTTTCCGATCCGGAATCGGACAAAATGCTTTTCGGGCCTTTTTTCGTGAAAGAATGTTCCTAATCGGGAGGTCTCCTTTTGAAAACGCTCAAGCTTTCTTTTGAGGATGCCGCCCTGGAGGCGTTTGAAGCCTACGCCGCCTCGGTCAAAATGTCACCGGCCGAGATTCTGGGCCATTTGGTTCAGGATCTGGTGAACGCCTCATCCTCGGATCCGTTGGCCATTCTCGGAAAAACATCCCGGAATGTGGCGGATGCGTACCCTATCGAATCGATCCGGCTTCTTTGTTTCGTCAAGACGGCCCTGTTGCGCACGCTTTTGTCCCAGGAGGGTTCCACGAAGAATGGGAAAGACGACGCGGCGATCTCACGCCTGACGGCGGACATTCAGAAACAATCCGACGAGGAGGCGAAGCGTCTGTTGACGGGCATTCGTAAGGGGGAGGCGGCTGCCTTCGCGCCGCTGCCTCCCGACGAGGACGTTCTTCAGGAGATGGCAGAGGAAGAAAAACTGTCCCAGCAGACCGGCGGCTCGTCGGGGGACGACTCTGAAGGAGCGGAGGATGTCTGAGGTCGTCGATCTTAAGACCCGCACCGAAGCCGGACTTCGCCTCCAAAGTGCGGCCATTCAACCCTTCATGGACGATCCGGACTGCATCGAGATCATGCTGAACGCGGACGGGTCTGTCTGGATCGATGTCCTCGGATCCGGGATGCGCAAGACGGACGTGACCATCAAAGCTCTGGAGGCCAAGTCCATTCTGAACCGCGTGGCGTCAAGCCTGGGTCTCACCCTTACGGTCGAGACGCCGATCGTCGAAGGGGAGCTTGTCACCGATGGAAGCCGGATCGAGGGACTGATACCGCCCGTTGTCGATGCCCCGGTCTTCGCCATCCGGAAAAGAGCCTCGAAGGTCTTTACCCTGGACGATTATCTGGTGGCCGTCAACACAATAATCCTTCTTTGTCAATAACATGAAAACACTGACTTTAACCCAAGCTGCCGAGCTTCTTTTCCTATCCCCAAACTCCCTCCGCCAAATGGCCGCCGCAGGAAAAATCCCGGCAGCCCGGTTGGGGAAACGATGGATTTTTCTGGAATCAGACCTTGAGGAGTTCATAAGATCGCGGTATCGTAAGAACCGGCAGGCCCCCGTCATGGAGGCATTATGCTCTACAAAAGAGGCAAAACGTGGTGGATCGATTTCACCACCCCGAACGGAGAGCGCGTTAGACGCTCGGCTCAAACAACTGACCGGAGAGCGGCACAAGAGTATCACGACCGGGTGAAGGCTGAGCTTTGGCGCCAGGATCAGCTCAAAGAAAAACCCAAGCGGATTTGGGATGAGGCGGCGCTTCGGTGGCTCGATGGGCTACAGAATCCCCGGACACAGAAAAATGCAGCTATAAGGCTGTCATGGCTCCAAACATTCCTCCGTGGAAAACTTCTGGAGGACATTGACCGGTCCCTGATCGCTGAGATCACCGCCGAAAGGGGAATAGACGTCACTCCCACAACGGTGAACCGGTATTTGGAAACACTCCAGGCGGTCCTTCACAAATCATTCGAATGGGGATGGGTCGATCATGTTCCGGCCATTCCAAAAGTCAAAACCGCTTCCAAAAGGATCCGATGGCTCACTCATGAGGAGGCCAGAATCCTTCTCACCCATCTTCCTGAGCATCAAGCCGATCTGGCACGATTTGCTCTGGCGACCGGACTTCGCCAGCGGAACATCCTGGAACTCGAATGGAGCCAGGTCGACCTGAAACGGGCTCTCTGCTGGATCCACCCAGATCAAGCCAAGGGAGGACGAGCAATCGGGGTGCCCCTGAATCAGGATGCCATTAAAGTCCTCTTGAAACAAAAGGGAAAGCATGATCGGAGGGTTTTTACATTCCAGGGAAAGCCGGTGGGTCAGGTGAACACAAAGGCCTGGAGAAGTGCCTTGAAACGGGCCGGAATTACAGACTTCCGCTGGCATGACCTGAGACACACTTGGGCCTCATGGCATGTGCAATCGGGAACGCCGCTCCATGTTCTTCAGGAATTGGGAGGATGGTCGGATTACAAGATGGTGCAAAGGTATGCTCACCTGACCCATGAGCATCTTGCAAGGTTTGTGGAAAACTCAACTCATGGTACAAATATGGCACAATCCCAACTTAGAATCGTCTAAGTTGGTGGAGGGTAGGGGATTTGAACCCCTGACCTTCAGGGTGCGATCCTGACGCTCTCCCAACTGAGCTAACCCCCCAAAAAAGACGGAAGAAAAACGAGTAAGGCGGAAAAGACGAGAGAAAGACTACCACAAGGGCAGGACAGACATCAATCAGGCAGCCAAAGAACCCGACGGCCCTCAATCCTGAGGCGACCCCGGGACAGGGCATCGAGAGACTCAAGATAGGCCTCATGCTCGACAGGAAGCAATCTTCGGGAAAGACTCTCTTCAGTATCCTCGGGGAGCACCGGAAGGCACTTCTGCAAGATGACCGGGCCGTGATCCATCAACAGGTCGACAAAGTGCACGGTCACTCCGGTGATCTTCACCCCATAGTCGATGGCCTGCTTCTGGGCAGCCAGCCCCGGAAACGAGGGCAAAAGGGAGGGATGGATATTGAGGATCCGATCGGGAAAGGCCCCGATCAACACCGGACCGATCAGACGCATGTAGCCGGCGAGGGCCACCGCATCGACAGATTTTTCCCGAAGGACATCAAGGATCGCCCGTTCGTACTCTTCCTTCGAAGAAAAGTCCCGAGGGAGGACTTCAACGACGGGAACCCCCTCTTCCCGGGAGCGGGCCACCACGGGAGCCCCCGCCTTGTCGCAGACGACCATCACCGGCTCAACTTGGGGAAGCCGCCCCTCCTTCGAGGCCCGAATGATGGACAGGGCATTCGACCCCCGTCCCGAAGCAAAGATCGCCAGACGAAGCCGGGATTCATCCGGCATAAATCACCTCACCCCCTCCGGCAACGACCTCTCCGATCTTCCAGTACCGCTCATTCTGTGATGCAAGGTACGAGGTCAAAGCTGTCTCCTCCCGTCCCGGAACAATCACCACAAGACCGACCCCCATATTGAAGACCCGGAGCATTTCCTCAAGCTCGATGGATCCCTTGTCCTGAATATAGGAAAAGATCGGGGGAACTGGCCACGACCCGGTCCGTACACGCACGGACGTTCCTTCCGGGAGGATCCGCGGGATATTCTCTGTCAGGCCTCCTCCGGTAATGTGGACAAAGGCTCCCACAGAAAGGACTTCGCGTATTCCCGCCATGAGAGCAACATAGATCCGGGTCGGCGTAACGAGAAGATCCCCCCACGTTGTTTCCGGCTCGAAGGGAACGGGAGACAGGGGCTCCACCTTTTCTCCCTCCAGGAGGACCCGGCGGGCCAGGGAAAATCCGTTGGAGTGAATCCCCGAAGAGGCGATGCCATAGACCGCATCCCCCGGGCGAATGGTTTTCCCGTCAATAATTTTCTCTCGATCGGCAATTCCGACACAAAATCCCGCCAGATCGAAATCCCCCGGAGCATAAAGCCCGGGCATCTCAGCCGTCTCTCCTCCAAGGAGGGCCATGTTGGCCTCCTGGCACCCCTTGACCACGCCTTCCATCACAGGAAGGGACTCCTCGATATCCAGCCGGCCGGTGGCAAAATAGTCGAGAAAAAAGAGGGGGTCGGCCCCCATCACCGCGATATCGTTGGCGCACATGGCGACAAGATCGATTCCCAGCCCATCGAATCTCTTCGCCCATCGGGCCACAAGGAGCTTGGTCCCCACCCCGTCGGTGCCAGAGACCAGAACCGGATCACTGTAGCGGGCGAAATCCGGACGAAAAACCCCTCCAAACCCCCCGATGCCCGAAACAATTCCTGAGCGATCCGTCTTTCTGGCGAGCGGCTTGATGGCCTCAACCCACCGATTCCCGCGATCGATCGAGACTCCCGCCTGGGCATAAGCGCCCTCGCCCCCCTGATCTCCCACGCTTCTGACCTCCCCTTGACTTGAATTCCTGACACGTTCTGATAAAATGCTAATGCTTTCTTGAAAAGATTATCCTTTGTCTATAAATAGCACATTTCCCCTCATCTTTCAGACATCTTCTTCCGATAAGAGATTCAACGTAACCTGATGGATCTCTGAGGAAGGAGCAACCACTTTCTAAAGAGCAGGATTGTCCTCACGATCATAGCCCATCGAAGGCCTCGTCAACAAGGACATCCTTCCCACCCATCGCGCAAAGGACCGACTCCATGCCTGGCTTTTTTCTCCGCCTCAAATCGGTGACATTTTTGGCTCTCCTCCTGGGAGCGGGACTCTCCCTCGCCTCCTGCGGAGGAAACGGAAACATGTTCGGAAACGGCTCGGGCTCCCCCTCCTCGGCCACCGCCGCCAACCAGATCGCCGGCATCGACATCGCCAACGGCAACTACTCCGGAGCGATTGCGGTGCTCTCTCCCTTCTGTCCGAACAACAACTGTCAGACATCCGACATTGCAAACACCCTGGCCAACGCCTACATGGCGATGGGGAACTCAAGCACAGCCGCCTCCGTGACCGGAACGACCTCCATTACCGGAGCCAGCGGGGGGGGCGCCACCGTCTCCCAGATCCTTTCGAGCGTCCTGAATCTCGTGAACGGGGGATCCAGCACATCCACCACGGCGATCATCCAGGCCGTCTTTCAGGCCGTTCCCTGCATCAGCAACAATACCTGCACCCAGACCTATCTCGACAACCTGGCCACCGCCGTGCAGATCCTGGCGAAT
The DNA here is from genome assembly GCA_021795275.1 of Nitrospirota bacterium. The sequence goes on from JAJYPO010000051.1 coordinate 8,805, forward strand.
ACCCCCTGCACCGGCCCGACCTCCGTCGCCGACAACTGTCCCGACTCCTCCACCATCATTGTGGCCGACATGCTCTACATCCTGGCGGCGGCGCAATATGACACCGGAATTGCCTACGCCAACAATGCCTGGGAGGTCTGCACAAAAGACGGGGGAGGATTGACCGGGTGCGCCTCTCTTTCAGGCATCACAAGTCAAACAATCGCCTCGGCCCAACTGTCAAATATGGGAGCCATCCTCGACAGCCTTTCGGTCTCCGGCGCAGGAACACCCTCCATTACCATCAACAATGCCAATATCGTCAATGTTGTTCCCTATTTTCTCACCTCCTTCGGAACCTCAAACAACTCCAATATCGTCGGACCCATCAACCAATTTCTGAACAGCCTCAACTGCTATGCAACAGGCGGATCCAATTGCACCCCCTCGAGTCAATCCACAACGGCCCCAGGAAGCATTTCTTTTTCGTCTGCGGCGCTGACTTCTCTTTTGTCGACGCTCTGACCCCGAACCGAACACGATTGAAGGATCATTGATGATGAAAAAAACGACCATGCACCATTTCAGAATCCCGTTAGCAGGAAGCCTCTTCGGAATCATGTTGATCCTTTCCTGTCTCTCCCGCCCCGCCCTGGCCGGACCCTCCGGAGTCGCCGGAACGGCTCTCTTCGAGCAGTTCCCCATGCTCTACCAGGGAGTCTCCGTCGAGGGTATGGGAGGCGCCTTCACCGCCGTGGCCAACGACGAAAACGCTCCCTTCTACAACCCGGCCGGTCTCGACAACATCCAGGACACGACCTTTGCCATCCTCAACATCTCCGGCGAAGTCTCCTACCCCACCCTCTACCCCAACCTTTACAACAGCATCCAGGGGCTCGGATCGGGCAATACCTCCGGCTACATCAATGCCTTCAACAACGTTGCAGGCCAGACCATGTATGCCCGGGTGGGGGACTGGTCCAACTACACCACCCACGACTTCTCCATCGGAATCCTTTCCAACAACCAGATGGCGGCGGTGGCCAATCCGACCCCCACAACCAACAACCTCGCCTCTGCCGCGGCCCTGTCAGATACCGGCATCGTCGTCAGCGGGGCCATGGGGTTCTTCAACCACCACCTCCAGATTGGCGGAACGCTCATGGGGCTCGAGCAGTACTTCTTCAATCTGCCGGCCCTGTCCGTCACCCAGGTCTCAAGTTTTTCCAGCACTCTGACGAGCAATCTTGCCAACGGGTTCGGCATCGTGGGCAACCTCGGCGCGATCTACCACTTTGACGCCCCCCTCAACCCCACCCTCGGCGCCTCGATTCTTAATGTGGGAACGGCAAGCTTTGGAAGTGCCGGATCCCTTCCTCAGATCATCAATGCCGGTGTCGGCATCGATCCCGATATCGGCTTTGGGCAACTGATCGCCGATATCGATTACGTCGACATCACCAACTACCTCTACTACACCGGAGACTCCCTCTGGCTCCACACCCGCGTCGGTGTGCAATACAAGTTTCCCTACATTCTGACCCTCTCGGCCGGAGTCTACGAAGGCTACCCCACAGTGGGCGCCGGGATCGATCTCTGGGCTGCACGTCTCAATGCCTCTTACTACACCGAAGAGGCGAGCCCTATTCCGGGGCTTGAGCCCAACCACATTCTGGCCTTGCAGGTCGCCTTCGGCTGGATGTAGCAGAGCCCCCCTTCCCGCTTCGGAGCAACAAAAAAGGCGCCTTTCGGCGCCTTTTTTATTTGGGTTGAAACCCTTGCCTGTATTTTCGCTCAAACATTCACCCATCCCAACACTTCAGAACGGTATCCCGCCTCCCCTTTGGAGTCTTGGCCTCAATGAAGCCCCGATGGGGTGGCACCGACGGGAGCCGGAAGGTCAGTGGTGGTTCGGGCAATTCGTTCAAGGGCGGATTTGGCTGCCTTCTGCTCCGCCTCCTTCTTCGAATGCCCCTGCCCTTCTCCCCAGTTCCTGTCGCGAATCCGAACCGCCACCTCAAAGACCTTCTGGTGGTCGGGTCCGGACTGGCCTGTAATCACATATTGGGGAAGAGTTTCAAGTTCCCGTTGGCAGTATTCCTGGAGCTGGGTCTTGTAGTCGGCCACCGACTCACCCCGGGAGGCGCTTTCAAAGAGCTCACGGAACTCCCGAAGGATGAACTGACGGGCGGCATCGAGTCCTCCATCCTGATAGATGGCGGCAATGACGGCTTCCAAGGCATCGGAGAGGATGGAGTTCTTCTCCCGGCCTTGGGTCATCTCTTCCCCCCGGCCGATCAGAAGGTAGCGGCCAAGACCGATATTGCGCGCAATTTGCGCCAGGGAGGGCTCGGAGACAATTCGCCCCTTGAGTTTTGAGAGCACCCCCTCAGGAGAGTCCGGCCAGAGGCGCATGAGGTATTCGGCCACCACAAGCCCCAACACCGTATCTCCCAGGAACTCAAGCCGTTCATTGTCCCGACGGACCCCCCCTTTTTTCGTCTCGTTGGTAAAAGACTTGTGGATTGTCGCCTCCTCGAGGCGCTCCAGGGAGGAGAAGCGATAGCCCAGGCGCTCTTCGAGAACAGGGAGATTTTGCATCCACTGGGAGCGGGGAAGCATCGAGGCCCCTTTGATGGTGAGAGGAGTGGTTTCTTCAGTCGACTCGGGCAATGACAAGGGAGGCGTTTGTCCCGCCGAAGCCAAAGGAGTTCTTGAGGATTGTCCGGACGGGGCGTCGCCGCGCACCCTCCGTCACATAGTCAAGATCGCATTCCGGATCCGGATTATCGACATTGATGGTGGGAAGGATCATCCCGTGGCGGAGGCTCATGAAGGCCATCGCGGTCTCCACGCCACCCGCGGCCCCCAGAAGGTGGCCCATCATCGACTTGAGGGCTGTCACGGCAATCTTGTCGGCATGAGCGCCAAAGACCGTCCGAAGGGCCTTTGTCTCCAGCTTGTCGGCAAAGGTCGAGGTCGCATGCGCGCTGACATGCTCGACATCTTCCGGGGCAAGTCCGGCATTGGACAAGGCCATCCGCATGCAGCGAACGGCGCCGGAGGCATCGTCAGGAGGAGCGGTAATATGGTAGGCATCCCCTGTGAGGCCATACCCCAGAACCTCCCCGTAGATCGTGGCATTCCGGGCCTTGGCCCCTTCGAGGGTCTCGAGGACGACAACACCGGCCCCCTCGCCCAAGACAAATCCGTCGCGGTCGCGGTCAAAGGGTCGGGAGGCTCTGGCGGGATCGTCGTTTCTTGAGGAGAGGGCGCGGGCAGCCGCAAATCCCGAGACAGTCAGGGGTGTAAAGGCCGATTCCGCTCCGCCGGCGAGCATGACGTCCGCATCCCCTCGCCGGACCATGTGATAGGCATCACCGATGCAATGAACACCGGTGGCGCAGGCGGTGACGGCACAGGAGTTCGGTCCCTCCAGACCCATCCGGATCGCAATCTGGCCTGAGGCCAGATTGATCAGGACCATGGGGATAAAAAAGGGAGACACCTTGCGGGGTCCTCCCTCCACGAGCTGACTGTGGTAGTACTCGATTCCTCCGATACCGCCTATTCCGGAGCCGACATAGACGCCGATCCGCTCCCGGTTGTCGTCCCCGATCTCAAGACCCGCATCGTCGGCCGCCATCTGGGCCGCCGCTACGGCATAATGGATGAAGGTATCCATTTTCTTGATTTCTTTTTTGTCGATCCACTGGGCCGGATCGAATCCCTTCACCTCCCCCCCGATACGGACGGGAAGGTCAGACGGATCGAAGCGGGTGATGGCCGAGACCCCCGACCGGCCGGCCACGGCCGCCTCCCAGGTGTCTTTCGCCGTATTCCCCAGGGGGGAGACGACCCCCACCCCAGTCACGACAACACGCCGGTCCTGAAGGGGACGGATGGGCATCAGACGCGCTCGCTGATGTAGTCGATCGCATTCTGGACGGTGGAGATCTTCTCGGCATCCTCATCGGGGATCTCGATACCGAACTCTTCTTCGAGAGCCATGACAAGCTCGACGGTGTCGAGGGAATCGGCACCAAGGTCCTCAACGAAATGGGACTCCGGATGGACCTCTTCCTCGTCCACACCCAGCTGCTCTGCAATAATCTTTTTGACCCGGTCATTAATAGCCATGAAAGAGAACCTCCTAAAAAAATGTCTCGCCCGGGAACATCTCCCGGGCGTTGCCGTCTTACGGCATGGCGAGTCCGCCATTCACTGGAATGACCGCACCCGTAATATAGCCCGCAGCCGGATCGGCGAGAAAGCGGACCGCATGAGCGATCTCTTCTCCCGTACCGAACCGTCTCACGGGAATCCGATCAAGGACTCCGGAGGTGACACTCTCCGGAAGACCCGCCGTCATGTCAGTTTCGATAAAGCCCGGAGCCACCACATTGACAGTGATTCCCCGGGTCCCGACCTCGAGGGCCACCGACTTGGAAAAGGCTTCGAGACCGCCCTTGGAGGCGGCATAGTTGGCCTGGCCCGCGTTCCCCGTTGTTCCCACCACAGAGGAAATGGAGATGATCCGCCCATAACGCTGCTTCATCATGGGACGAAGGACCGCCCGGACCATGCGAAAAGGACCGACAAGATTCACGTCGATGACCTCCCGGAAGTCCGCTTCCTCCATTCTGACGAGGAGTTTGTCCCGGACGATCCCGGCGTTGTTCACAAGAATATCAACCCTTCCCGAGCGATGCAAGATCGACTC
>JAJYPO010000245.1 GCA_021795275.1 Nitrospirota bacterium
GACAGTGACAGAAAGAACAGCCAAAACAAGGGACAGAAAGGGCGGGCTCATTATTCTGGGCCTGCTCGTGGCGCTTCTCCTTCTCGATCCTTCCAAGGCCCGGGCCTGGAGCTGGCATCTGGGGACAACCCAGGAGGCCATCCTCGCCATCTTCAAGAAGGGGGATCCGACTCTCGTTCCCCGGAAGGGGAGCTCGACGGAGCTTCCCTGCGGGATCTATACCGACTTCGATGCCCATCCGACCGACCGGTACCTCTTCTATTCCCCGACCACCCTTCAGAACGGCCGCATGACGCCGGAGTTCCAGTTCGAATTCCGGGACAATGCCCTTCTGGCGGTGCTGGTGACTGCGCCATTCAAGGGGATAGGGGCCAAGCCGACCTGGCGCCTCAGGGACATCCTTCCCGCACCTCTCCAGGGAACCTCTCCCCGCGTGATCCATGCCCCGCTTCTCTCTCAGGCCAAGGGGATCAATCTTCCCAAGGATGCCGTCCTCATCTGGGACTACAAGGGAGCCGACGGGAAGGTCCGGGAGCTTCAGGTCCTGGTCTACAACGCCGATCTTTCGCCCGATTTTCTTCCGGATGCCCCGGTTGCGGCTTACCTGAGGGCCTACCGGGAGGTCCTTCTGGACGAAGGAAAGACCATTCCCCTTCCCATGTCCAATCCGTTCATGAAAGAGTAGCCACCTCTTCGACAAGGATGACCGTTTGGCAAACCAGAATGACAAAAATGCCCCCGTCCGGGTTGGCATCATCGGACTCGGGACGGTGGGTCAGGGGTTTTTGCGTCTTCTTCTGAAAAATCAGGGAATCCTCCGGGAACGATTGGGATTTCCGCTGGTTCTGGGAGGAGTATGCGAAAAGAATTCCCTGACACTGAAAGCTTTGACTCTGCCTCCGGATTGTGTGATCTACCGCGATTGGGAGGAAATGGTCAGGGATCCGAGGATTTCCCTGGTTGTCGAGCTTGTCGGGGGATTTGAGCCGGCCCGGAGCCTGATTCTCGAGGCAATGAAGACAGGGAAGTCGGTTGTGACGGCCAACAAGGCCCTTCTGGCCCGGCACGGGGAGGAGATCTTTGGAGCGGCGGCGACCCATGCTGTCGATCTGGGCTTTGAGGCCTCCGTGGGAGGAGGCATTCCCATTCTCCGGACCCTTCGGGAGAGTCTGGCCGGGGACCGGATTGTCAGGCTGGCCGGGATCATCAACGGCACGGCCAACTACATCCTGACCCGAATGAGCCGGGAAGGGCTCGAGTTCGAGACGGTCCTGGCGGAAGCCCAGCGCCAGGGCTATGCCGAATCCGACCCCACCTTCGACATCGACGGAATCGACTCCGCCCACAAGGTCGCGATCCTGGCCACGATGGCCTTCGGATCTCCGGTCAATCTCTCAGAGATTCCGGTCGAGGGGATCCGCCATATCAAGCCCATCGATCTTGAGTTCGGCAAGGAGTTCGGGTACGTTCTCAAGCTTTTGGGCATTGCGGCCGACCATGGGGATTCGCTCGACATCAGAGTTCATCCCTCCTTTCTTCCCGAGAACAGCTTACTCGCCGAGGTGGACGGGGTCTTCAACGCCATCGAGCTTTCGGGCCAGGCGCTGGGTCCTCTTCTCCTCTTCGGCCGAGGAGCCGGAGGCGATCCGACGGCGACGGCGGTCATGGGGGACGTCATGGAATTGGCCCGGGGGATTTACCATTCCTCCCGCGGCCAGGTTCCCGCTCTGGGTTTTCCCTTTTCGGGCCGGACACGAAAGGCCCTCCGTCCTCTTTCCGCCATCTATTCCGAATACTACCTTCGATTTATGGCCAAAGACCAGCCTGGGACCCTGTCCTACCTCGCCGGAGTCCTGGGCGAGCGCGGAATCAGCATTGAATCGGTGATCCAGAAAGGACGGGAGAGCGGAGGCTCTGTTCCGGTCGTGGTGACAACCCACCGGGCCACCGAATCCCAGGTTCGGGAGGCCCTTGGGATTATCGATACCTCCGTTCATGTCACCGAAAAAACCGTCGTTATCCGGATCGAGGATGTTTCCATGGAGGGGCCCCTGTCGTGATGAAGACCACCTGGCGAGGCATCATCGCCGAATATGCCTCCTTTTTCGGTTCACCCGATATCCGGGAGGCCGTGACCCTCCAGGAGGGGGGGACTCCCCTGATCCCCCTGGAGACGGTCGTCCGCGAGATTCCTGTTCCGGTCAGCCTGTGGGCCAAGTTTGAAGGGGCCAACCCGACCGGGAGCTTCAAGGACCGGGGAATGACCCTGGCCGTCTCCCGTGCCGTGAAGAAGGGCGCCCGCGCCCTCATCTGCGCCTCGACGGGCAACACATCCGCCTCTGCCGCCGCCTACGGGGCCCGGGCAGGCCTCCGGGTCTTCGTGGTCATCCCCGACGGAAAGATCTCCCGCGGGAAGCTCGCCCAGGCCATCGTCCACCATGCGACGGTCATCCAGGTGGAAGGGCTTTTCGATCACGCGCTCCGGATTGTCCGGGAGGTGGCCGAGTCTCATCCGGTAGCTCTCGTCAATTCTGTGAACCCGGATCGTCTTGAGGGGCAGCGGTCGGTGGCCTTCGAGATCGCAGACCAGCTCGGGTCGGCCCCCGACTATCATTTCCTTCCCGTGGGAAATGCCGGCAACATTACGGCCAGCTGGGCCGGCTACAAGGCCTACCGGGAGGCAGGCCGAATCGGAACCTTGCCGAAGATGACCGGCATCCAGGCAGAAGGGGCTGCCCCGATCGTTCTCGGACACGTGGTGGAAAAACCGGAAACCCTTGCGTCGGCGATCCGGATCGGGAACCCCGCCTCCTGGCAAGGGGCCCTGACGGCTGCGCAGGAATCGGGAGGATCGATCCTTGCTGTCTCGGACAGCGAGATTCTCGAAGCCTACCATCTTCTCGCCTCGAAGGAGGGAATCTTCTGCGAACCGGCCTCGGCCGCCTCCCTTGCCGGAGTGCTGAAGAGGGCACGGGCCGGGGCCTTTTCGGGAGGGGAGCGGATCGTCTGTACCCTCACGGGCCATGGTCTCAAGGATCCCGATACGGTCTTCCACTCCCAGCCGCCCGAGATCCGGGTTCCCGCCAGAAACGAAGAGGTTCTGGCCATC
>JAJYPO010000246.1 GCA_021795275.1 Nitrospirota bacterium
AGGCTCGGACATGACTTTAAACGAGATCACCGAGGCCTCCCGCCTCATCGAGGAGGAGGCCGAAAAGGGATCGGCCAATCTGATCTTCGGAACGGTGGTCGAAGATCATCCGATGGAGGAGATCCATATCACGGTGATCGCGACGGGGTTCGACCAACCGGCCGACCGCGCTCCAGGAAAGGCCGAAAGCTCTTCGGCCGAGCCTCTTCCTTCCGAGGGCCAGGAAGAGATTCCCGCCTTCCTGAGAAGACAGGGGCAGGCCACCCGTCCGCTTTCGCGGGAGACCCAACCCGTCGAAGCCGAGCCAGAAGGGGATCTCAACGAGCGGCCCGCCATCTGGAGAAAACGGGGAGAATGAAGGACTTTCTCCGCCATCCCCTCCTCTCTGCCATCGGTATCGATCATGGGTTCGGGACGATCGGGAGCGCTCCGCGTCCCCAATGCCTCGTCCTTCGACAGACCCACGGCACACGGGTCCTTTCTCCCGGGGAGTACAGGGCCCAGGAGCGTCCCATGGAGGGAGACGGGCTCATCTCTCACGAAAGGGGAGAAGAGGTGGGGGTCTTTACCGCCGACTGTCTTCCGGTGCTCGCCGCCACGGAGTCAGGGGAGTGTGTGGGGGCATTCCATGCGGGGTGGAGAGGGGCCGCGGCCGGGATCGTTCCTGCGGGCATTCGTCGGATTGCGGAGATGGGGCAGATCCTTCCGGCGCATGTTCGGGTCGTTCTCGGGCCGGCCATCGGACCCTGCTGTTTCGAGGTCGGCCCCGAGGTCTGGGAGTCCGTCCAGTCGGAAACTCCGACCTATGTCCAGAGACGACGACGGACCCTTGACCTCTGGGAGCTCGTGACCCACCAGCTACTTGAGGTGGGGGTTTCCCCGGAAAATATCGGAAGGATTTCTCTCTGTACCCGATGTCACCCGGATCTTTTCTTTTCCCATCGGGGATGGGGGACGCGCCGGAAGGGGCGGTCGATGCTGAACTATATCCGGCGGGAATGCGATGATCGCGGCGAATCTCGCTAGGATCAGGTCCCGGATGGAAGCCGCCTCCCGGGAGGCGGGACGGACGGATCTCCCCCGCCTCGTCGGTGTGACGAAGATGCGGACTGTCGAGGAGATCCGGAGTCTGGTCGATGCCGGGGTGCATCATCTCGGGGAGAATCGGTGGGAGGAATGGGAGGGCAAGCGGAATGCCCTTGAGGAAATCATTTCCTGGCATTTTATCGGAGCGATCCAGGGGCGTGCCCTCCGGAAGCATTACAGACCGCTCTTCCGGGTCGATTCCCTGGACAATCTCTCCCATGCCCGTCTTCTTTCTGAGCGGGCCGCGAGCGAGGGTCTCAAACAGGCTGTTCTTCTGGAGGCGAACATCCTGCGCGATCCCGGGCGGTCCGGCTTTCTTCCGGAGGAACTGGAAAAAGGAGTGGAGTCGGTTTCGTCACTGGAGGGTCTCGATATCCGCGGACTCCTGGTCATGGGGCCTATCCCCGATCCTTCCGGCCGTCAGGACAGGACGCGTAAGGTTTTCGAAGAAGCAAGGGAATGGTGGATCCGACTCCAGGAACATTGGCCCTATCTCGTGGAGCTTTCGATGGGCATGTCCGAGGATTTCGAGGAGGGGATCCGCTGCGGAGCCACGGAGGTGAGGATCGGGCGCCTTCTTTTCGAGGAAGGGATTGTGTGAGCGATACGCGGAAGTCGGGCAAGAAAAATCAGAAAAACGGACATCTTTCGAAAACGTTTGCCGAGGGAGACTCTCCCGGGTCCGTCTGGGTTGTCGGAGGGGGCCAGATGGGTGGCGTCATCGCCCGTCATCTGGTGAGCAATCGTGCCGGTGTTCGGCCGTCCCTTGCGGTCGCCGATCCCAGTCCGGAGGTCCTGAAGCTCCTGAAGGCGGAGGGGATCGAAGGAGAGCCCTCTCTTCCTGCACTGATGAAAAAGGGAAGGAGTCCCGACTTGATCCTCCTCTGCGTCAAGCCGGGCATCTTTCTGAAATCCGAGTCGGAGGTGTCGGAAGCATTGGCGGCCATTCCTGCGGGCGTTCTTGCGGTCTCCATCATGGCTGGCGTCCCGCTATCCCATCTTCGCGGAAGGGCCCCGAACCTCCGCTGGGTGCGCTCCATGACCAATCTCGCCCTTTCTGCCGGCAAGGGCATGACCCTCCTGGCCGCCTCCCAGGAGGTGACACACTCCGAGCAGACTCTCATTTACAGCCTTTTTTCAGGGATGGGGCGGGCCCTCTGGATCCCGGAGGATTCTTTCGATGCGGCGACTGCCATCGCCGGTTCGGGGCCCGGCCTGCTGGCTCTCGTCGCCGAGGCCCTGGCCGATGGAGGAGTCCGGGAAGGGTTGTCCCGGGAGACTGCGACCCTGCTGGCCTCCTGGGCCCTTCTGGGTACGGGAGCCCTGCTGGCCGAAAAGGGACACCTCCCGGAGCTCCTGAAGGCGAAGGTCGCCTCTCCGTCCGGGACAACGATCGAAGGATTGGCGGCCCTCGAGCGTCAGGGGGTTCGGGGGGCCATGATCGAAGCGGTGCGGGCCATGGCGGTCCGTTCCCGGGAGTTGTCCCGCAACGTTTAGCCTGCATCGAAGGAGGATCTCATCAGACTCTTCACGACAATACTGAATCTGTTCACCTGGATCATCATCATACGCGCACTCCTCTCCTGGGTGCGTCCCGATCCGCACAACCCGATCATCCGGTTTATGGATTATGTCACCGAGCCGTTTCTGGCTCCGATACGGAAGCTCGTTCCGCCCGAAAAGATGGGCGGTCTCGACCTGTCCCCTTTCATTCTGATTCTGATCATTCAGGGGATCGAACGCTTCGTTTATTGAGCCAAGACGTCAGCCACCCCGCCGTGAACGGCGGAGCTTGAAAGGAAGTCCGACAAGCTCGGGTTGACCAGGGAAAGCGGTAGCCAATCCGCTCCGTTGCCGACAGGTTCAAGACCCACTCCGGGGTGCTTCCTCAGCCCCGGACCCTGGACGTTCCGGTTGTAGACAACCGTAAGGGCAAGGGCGAAACAGGCCGGAACCAAACGCCGGTCGGCAACATTCCCGAGGGGAGACGCCCCGCAAGGGGCGCGTCACG
>JAJYPO010000247.1 GCA_021795275.1 Nitrospirota bacterium
GAACCCCGGAGAGAAGAGCCCTTCCACCCCCTGGGAGGCCCAGGTCGACCGTCTCTTCGACCAGGGGGTCGCAACCTTCGACGTCGGGCGCCGGAAGAAAATCTATGACCAATGGCAGGAGATCGCCACCCGGGAGGTTCCGATGGTCGATCTTGTCAGTCCCGACGCCATAACGGCGGTCCGAGAGACCCTGGGGGGAATTCATCCCACCCCTCTGGGCGGGGTGATCCCCCACATCTCGCTTGTGACCCAGAAGGCCCGACTGGTGATCCGGTGATAAGGGCCCTTCTCCTCCGCCTCTCCCACATGCTCCTTGTTCTTTTGGGAATCGTCTTTCTCTCCTTCGTCATGATGGATTTCGCCCCGGGGGACTTTCTCTCCCAGATGGCCCTCAATCCCCAGATTTCCCCGCGCGTGATCGCCTCTCTCAAGGAGCAGTACGGACTGGGGCTTCCCTTCTTCACCCAGTTTGTTCACTGGATGCGCGCCCTCCTCCATGGGAATCTGGGATACTCCTTTTCCTACCATGTTCCCGTCTCCGACCTGATCGCCCAGAGGGTTCCGATGACCCTCCTCCTGACCGTCACCGCCGTGCTTGTCTCCTGGGGAGCCGCCCTCCCCCTGGCGGTCTTCGGGGCCCGAAGGGAAGGGGGTCTTTTCGACCGGACCCTTCTCTCCTTCTCCTATCTCTCGATTTCCGTCCCCTCCTTCTTCCTGGCCCTCCTGGGACTTCTCCTGGCCGAAAAGACGGGATGGTTTCCGATCGGAGGGGCCCGCTCGGCCTTATCTTCCGGTGCGGGATCCGGAGAGCGCCTTCTTGACCTTGTCCGGCATCTGCTCCTCCCCTCCCTGACCCTGGCCCTGGGGAGCTTCGGAGTGCTCTACCGCCTCATGCGCTCGTCCGTTCTGGAAGTGCTCTCACAGCCCTTCATGACGGCCGCCAGGGGGCTCGGCCTGCGCGAGCGCGTTATCTTCTGGCGATATCTATTCAGGAATGCGGTCAACCCCCTGGTGACCCTCTTCGGCATGGAGCTGGGCGGCCTTCTTTCCGGGGCGGCCTTTACCGAGATGATCTTCGGTTGGCCCGGGATGGGGCGTCTCATGCTCCATGCGGTGATGACCCGTGACCTCTATCTGGTTATGGGAGGGGTCCTGATGGGAGCAGTTCTCCTTCTCCTGGGGAACCTCCTTGCCGACATGATGCTCTATCTTCTCGATCCCCGGGTCAGGGAGAGGACATGAAGGAGAGGGCAGGGTCATTTCTGCGAAGGGTGGGCGTATCGGGGGGGCTGCTGCTCCTCCTGGGTATCACGAGCCTCTTTGCGGAATTTCTGGCGCCCTACCGCTACGATGCGGTCCGGTTCGACCTTCCCTATGCCCCTGCGGTCTGGCCTGAAATGGGAAAGGGCGGCCTCGTGGTTCCGGTTCTCGCGCTCAAGGATCCGGTGCGGCGCCGGTATGTGAAGTCCGGTCGGACGGTTCCCCTGCGTTTTTTCTGCCGGGGAGAGGCCTACACGATGTGGGGGATCCTCCGCTCCTCCCGCCATCTGGTATGCGCCCGGAGTCCGGGCCGCCTCTACCTGATGGGGGCAGACCTCTTCGGACGGGACCTTTTTTCCCGGCTTCTCTATGGCATGCGCTTTTCCTTCCTCCTCTCTCTCCTGGGCGTGGCGATCTCCTTTTCCATCGGGACCGTGGTGGGGCTGGTGGCAGGGTATGCCGGTGGCTGGACGGACCGGATCCTGATGCGTCTCTCCGAGATTGTCATGGCGGTCCCGGCCCTCTATCTTCTGATGGGACTCCGCTCCATCGTTCCCTACGGACTCTCTTCCGAGGCGATCACCCTGATCATTACGGGGTCCCTGAGCCTCATCGGATGGGCCTCCCTGTCCAGGGTGGTGCGGGGCCTCGTCCTCTCCCTCTCCGGGCGCGATTTCATCCTTTCGGCCGTGGCGGCGGGGGCTTCGCCCGCCCGGGTGATCTTCCGCCACCTTCTGCCCAACATGCGCTACTATCTGCTGGTCAGCGTGACGCTTTCGATCCCGGCCTTCATCGTGGGGGAGGCCGGTCTCTCCTTTCTGGGGCTTGGGCTCTCCGAACCCCATCCGAGTCTGGGAAACATCCTGGCGGAGAGCCAGTCGCTTGAAACGATGAACAGCGCCCCCTGGCTTCTGGCATCGGGAGGGCTCATCGTTCTCCTGGTCGTCCTCTTCAACCGCCTGGGGGATGTCCTGCGGGAGGCCCCCGAAGACGGAAATGGAAGCAATCGGTGAAAAGAATGAGGAGAAAAGAATGGCCGAAGGCCCAAGAGTGAGACTTTCAGATTACGACCTGGTCCTCTGGGACCTGGACGGGACGCTCGTGGATTCGCGGCTGGACCTGGTGGAGGCGACGAACGTGGCCATGAGGGCCCTGGGGTATCCGCTCGTCCCTTTCGACCGGTTTTCCCGGATGGTTGGCCAGGGTGTGCGGCATCTCGTGACCGAGGCGCTTCCTTTGGGGGCTTCTCCGGGAACGGTGGAGAAGGCGATCGATCTCTTCCTGGAATGGTACCGCATCCACCTTGCGGACAACACCCGGTTCTATGACGGGATGGCGGAAGGGATCGCGAGGCTTTCCGTCCCTTCGGCCGTGGTCTCAAACAAAAGGGAGGGACTGTGCCGCTCCCTTCTCGAACGGCTGGGGGCCGACCGTCTTTTTGTGGAAATCGTGGGAGGGGATACCTGTTCCGAAAGGAAGCCTCACCCCATGCCGATCCTTTATGTTGTGGAAGGACGGGAAGTTGACCCCGGACGGGTCCTCATGGTCGGGGACAGCGCTGTGGATGTCGAGGCCGGGGCCAGGGCCGGAGTGCGGACCTGCGGGGTCCTGTGGGGGTTCGGTGACCCCGGGGGAAATCCCTCCTTCAGGCCGGACTTCCTGGCGGCGGGCCCGGATGAGCTCTTTCCGGGGGGGGGCTGACAGTCCCCGAAAGAAGGGAGAGAGTGGCTCCCAGAAGCCCCAGGAGGAGAGAGAGGTTGATGAGAAAGGTGATACGGTGGGCCATGGCGAAGGCTTCCGACCTCGGAACATCG
>JAJYPO010000248.1 GCA_021795275.1 Nitrospirota bacterium
CGAAATCCAATTTTTGTCTATTATTGATGAGATCGATAGAAAATCACAAGCCCCTTCCTTCCCTTCCCCGGACCTGTTTGCGATCGGAATTCGAATTGGGCATGATAGACAAGCCATTCCTGACGTCAAGACATGAATGAGGAGGAAAAATGGAGTCTTCAGGTGAAAAGCACACGGGAGAGCTTTCCCGCATTCTTTCGGAATGGGACACCCCCCAGCAGGCTGTCCTTCCCATGTTTCACTATTTTATGGAAAAGGAAAAATATATCAGTCCTGAGGCTCTGGAGCACATCGGGAGGCTGACGGGAATGTCCCAGTCGGACCTTCTGGGAATCGGAACCTTCTACCAGTACTTTTCCTTTCACAAGGAGGGACGCCACACCGTCCGCGTCTGTCTCGCCACGCCTTGCGTTTTCTGCGGCGGAAAGGGCCTCCTGGAGATTCTCCAGAAAGAGTTGGGGGTGGCGCTTGACGAAACGACGGAGGATGGACTCTTTACCCTGAAGCCTGCCCAGTGTTTCGGGCAGTGCGTCGATGCCCCCTCCCTTCAGATCGATGCCGATGTCTATCCCCGGGTCCGTCCGGATGAGGTCCCGGAGATCCTTGGTCGTTACAGGAAAGGAACGGCCGTGTCCCAGGCCGCTGTTCCGTTCGGTCCCCCCATCGCGAACGCCCCCGTCGTCTTCACGGGGCTTTCAGAGCGGGAGACCCGATGGGTCGACCGCTACGAAGGAGCTGAAGGCTATCGGGCTCTCCGGGAGCTCTTGACCACGAAGGATCCGGAGAGGATTCTCCGGGAGGTCGAGGCCTCGGGGCTTGCCGGACGGGGGGGCGGGGCCTTCGCGACCGCGAAGAAGCTCCAGGCGGTCCGGAAGAACCCAAGGCCTCACTATATCGTCGCGAACGCCGACGAGGGAGAGCCGGGGACCTTCAAGGACCGATACATCATGGAAAGGGATCCCCATGCCTTTCTGGAGGGGATGATCCTGGCCGGCTATGCCATTGAAGCGGATGCGGGATACATCTATCTTCGTGAGGAGTATCCCCACTCCTACGCCATCCTCCAAAAGGCCTTGTCGGAGGCGCGGGGAAAGGGCTATCTCGGCACAAATATCCTGGGTTCGGGATGGAGCTTCGACATTCGAGTCTATCGCGGGGCGGGCGCCTACATCTGCGGGGAGGACTCTTCCCTCCTGAACAGCCTCGAGGGAAAGCGGGGGGTTCCCCGGAACAAGCCGCCGCGCCTCAGCGACATCGGCCTTTGGAAATCTCCCACCGATGTCCAGAATGTCGAAACCCTGGCGGCCATCCCCCGGATTCTCAGGGAAGGGGGGGCCTGGTACCGGGCGCTGGGCGACGACAAGTCCGCAGGAACGAAGCTTTTCTGCCTTTCAGGCCACATCAGCCGGCCGGGCCTGTACGAGGTGCCCCTTGGCATGACCCTCCGGCATGTCATCGAAGACCTGGGCGGCGGGATTCCGGGGGGGCGGACCTTGAAGGCCGTTCTTCCCGCGGGTTCCGCCGGTTCCATGCTCTATCCTCCCCAGCTCGATCTGAACCTCGACTACCCGACGGTTGCCCAGGCCGGTTCCCTGCTGGGGGCCGCCTCTCTGATCGTGATGGACGATTCGGTCTGCATGGTCGATCTGACCTACTGGATGTCCGGATTTTTCCATCACGAGTCCTGTGGCCAGTGCACGCCCTGCCGGGACGGAACCGAGGACATCCACGAGGTCCTGCAGAAGATCGTCATGGGGCAGGGAGAGCCCTCCCATCTCGATTTCGTGAAGACCCTGGGGGACTATATGAAGACCGCCTCAATCTGCGGTCTGGGAACGACGGCGCCCAATGTGCCATTGAGCTCCATCCAGCATTTCGAGGAGGAGTGGCGGGAGCATATCCTCGACAAACGCTGCCGGGCCCGGGTCTGCCCAATGACCCCGAAAAAAATCGCGGATTTTCCGATCCGGCGCTCACGGGGGCTGGTGGCGGAACTTCCCCAGTTTCATCCGGAGGCCCCCTGATCCGGTCGGAGCGCTACTCCGACTGAAGGGATGGAATCCTTGGAGAAGGCGTTAAAAAGAAAAGGGGCCGGAACCCGCCTGGGTTCGGCCCCTTTTTGCTGGAAGGAGTCCTGGGACCTTTTTCAGTGGTCCGAATTCTGGGAGTTTTCGGCCAGCTTGTCCAGGGGATTGTCGTTCATGAGGAAGGCGGTGTTCTCGGAGGAGACGACGTAAATCATCTCGTTTGCCCCCATGACGAAGTCCAGAGTTCCGGTCGATCCGGTCACCAGCGAGACGGAGCTCCCCGTCAGGATGAAGGGATAGGAGGCCGTTCCGGTCGTGCCCGTGAGGGTAACAAGAGAAAGGGTTCCAGAAAGGAAGGCCGAGGAAACCTTATTGAAATCGTCTTCGCCCGTTGACCCGTTGGCGATCGTGAGGGAGGTGCTGCCAGGCGTCGCGCAGAGGTTGTAGGTATATCCGCCGACGATCGGTCCCAGACCATGCATCCGGAATCCGATCTGGCTACTTGAACACCCCGTTCCGTCCTCGGAGGTTCCGGTGATCCCGCTCCAGTTGGGCGTGGCCCCCTGGGGAACCAGGACCGCGTCGAACTTCACGAGATTGCCGCTTCCGTCCTGTCCGCCTGTCCGGAGGCTGAAGCCCTCTGCTGTTGTCTGGGAGAGGAAGGTTGAGGGAAGAAGCCCCACCTTGCCGGAAAAGGAGTCCGTGGACCCGCCCGTCGTGAGGGAAAGTGTCAGGTAGTTTCCGGTGATCTGCCCCGAGACGGAGCCGTCTTTGGAGGTGATCCCCCCGCTCGCGGAGACCGTGACCGCCGTGTCGTCAAAGGGAGAGGGGGAGGCGGCCGTCACGGAGTGGGAGGGGTTGTTCTCGCTGATGCCGGTGTCGGCGATCAGCCCCTGAAGGTGATAGGTTCCGGAAGGAACCACCGGTGCGATGTTTTCGACGACGTCTCCCAGGTCGAGCTCTGGCGCCCAGTAGCGGGAGGCCGAGATGGCCTGGAGGAGGCTCTGGAGGAGGCTCTGGTTGCAGGAAGGTTCCAGAGAGA
>JAJYPO010000249.1 GCA_021795275.1 Nitrospirota bacterium
CTGTCCGTAGTCGAGCCTCATCCCCAGCCGGACCATGGCCGGAAGGTCCCCGGCTTCGGCCTTGCGTTCGAGCGCCCCCAGAGAGGGGTCCTGCGGGGCCCCGTAGACGCCGGCTCCCGGAAGCAGACCCCCCCCGAAGGAGAGAAGAAGGATCGGGAAAACGGACCTCTTCCGGAAGAAGCGCCCGACCCGGGCCAGAATTTTCCCTCCTTGATTGACAAACATGAAATTCCCCCTATAATAATCGTTTGGTTGATCGATCCGGAAGTTTCTCCTCCGAAGAAGGTTTTCTTCCATCTTCGCATGGGGCCGGATTTGAAATCACCTCACTCAAAGGAGCTGTCCCGTATGGACGCTGGTTCGTGTCGCAAAAGACAAACCGCCGAAAGACCGGGGTTGGAAAAAGGAGGGCGTCCGGGTCTGGGTTGACCTTGTGAGCTTTCCCTTCTCTCGATTCCTTCCTCCTTCTTCCTCTTTCCGTCTCTTTCGGCCTCACGTTTCACACCTCTCCTCCCATGTCGATCCGGAGGGGATCTTTCACTCCGTCACAAAGGCCGGAGAAACGAAAGGAGTCTCGCCATGTCCCTCTTCACCAGACTTATTGGACTTTCAAGAAAAACCCTCCTCTCCCGCGGACTTCTCCGGATAAAGGAGATGCTCCGGGCCTTTGAAAGCTTCCTCGAAGGACCCGGCTTCTACGGAAAACTTCTCCCGTAAACCCCGAAGGGGCTCTGCCGGAGCCCCTTTTCATGAGTCCAGAAATTTTGGCAAGAAGACTTTC
Organism: Nitrospirota bacterium; assembly: GCA_021795275.1. The sequence continues at coordinate 782 of JAJYPO010000249.1, forward strand.
CGAGGCCTCTCTCGGCCAAAATTTTGCCATCACACCCAAAACAAGACGGGGGCCCCACGCCCCTTCCTCCGATCCTTCCGCCTCCGGAGGTCCTGTCACAAGAGGTGGGCCATGCCCAAGGCTCGTGACCGATAGCCTGCCCTTCCTTCCTGACCGAGAGGCCACCCTCCTTCACCTGAATTCTTTGCCAGGGGGAGGGATCCTTTCCCCCGATTCCCCCAGGGCTTTAAAAGGTCGGGGGAGGATCCGGGAGGAGGCCGTCTAAAAGCTCGATGAGAGAAGGAGGTCCGGCACCCGCTTCGTAACAGGGGGAAGGGCCCATCGATCCTCTGGTCCCTTGCGATCTGCCATGGGAATCAGAAGAGAATCCTCCCCGGATTTCGGTCCCCCCCGGACGGGCGTTCACAAGACATTCGCTAGCGGGATTCGGGGGCCATCTGGGAATAGAGGAAGATGCCGGCGGCGACCGAGAGGTTGAGGCTCTGGACCCGCCCCCGCATGGGAAGGCGGATTCGCCAGTCGGCGAGCTCGGAGACCGGCCGCGAGACCCCCTTCTCCTCGGAGCCCACCACCAGAACGAGGGGCGGGGGAAAACGCCCCTCGGGAAGTTCTTCTCCCTCCAGATCGAGAACGGCCACCCCGTAGCCTTCCTTCTTCAGGGTTCTCAGGCTCATCGAAAGGTTCCCGACACGGACGAGCGGCAGGGTGAAGAGGGCGCCGGCCGAGGTCTTGGCCGTCACCCCCGAGAGGGGGGCGACCCGGCGCTTGGGCAGAAGGATCCCCGCGACGCCGGCGGCATCGCAGGTGCGAAGGAGGGCTCCGAGGTTCCGGGGATCCTGAACCCCGTCCACTGCCACCAGGGGAGACGGCGGCCAGGAGGGGCTCGCATCGAGGAAATCCTCGACCGAGGCGAAGGTCGCAACCTCCTGGACCCGGGCCACCACTCCCTGGTGGGGTGAGTCGCGGGGGGCCATCCGGTCTAACGCCATGGCGGGAAGAAAGTCGAGAGGAATGCCCAGGGAGCGGGCTGTCCGGATGATCTCCCGGCGTCTGGAATCATGGTGATGGTCATCCCGGAGGTAGAGATGGACCACCTGGTCAGGCTTTCCTGAAAGGAGCTCCATGACAGGATGGATCCCCCCCACCAGTCCCGATCCTTCGGTCAGATCCTCCGAATCCGTGGGGGACCTCCCGGCTGGTCTTCCAGCACAATACCCGACTCCTTAAGCCGGTCACGGAGGGCATCGGCCTTGGAGAAGTCACGATTTTTCCGAGCCTCCTCCCGAAGGGTGACAAGATGTGCGATCTCCTCTTCGGTGAGTCCGGAGGGGCCCTTTGATCCCGCCTCCCGAAGGCCGGTCACCCAGCGGGAGGGATCGACCCGCAGGACTCCCATCGTCCTTCCCGCCAGCTCAAAGAGGGCCCGGACAGCCCCGGGATCGGCCGGGGCCCGGCCCAACCGCCCGGAGGCAAGCCAGGGGTTGATCCGGCTCTTCGCCGCATGCAGGACAGAAAGGGCCACCGGGGTATCGAGATCGGCGGAGAGGGCTTCCATGAAGGCCCCCCGGAATTCCCATGCATCATCCTCCGCCCCCTGCCCCGTCTCCTCTGCCTCCGAAAGGAGTGCCAGGCACTGGTAGAGTCCGTCCAGGGCAAGCTTCGCCGATGCCAGGGCCTGGTCGGTAAAGTCCACGGGAGAGCGGTAGTGGGTGGAGAGGAAGAAATACCGGAGCCACTCCCGGGTCACCTCCTCCGGATAGGGGGATTCCTCAAAGAAATTCCGGATCTGGCGGGTGTTTCCCAGGGACTTGGACATCTTCGTCTCCCGGGTCGTGACAAAGCCGTTGTGCACCCACATCCGGGAAAAGGTCACCCCGGTCGCCGCCTCGCTCTGGGCCCGCTCGTTTTCATGGTGCGGAAAGAGAAGGTCCAGGCCTCCGCCATGGAGGTCCAACGTGGGACCCAGATAATGGAGACTCATCGCCGAACACTCGATATGCCATCCTGGCCGTCCCTCTCCAAAGGGGGACGGGTAGGATGGTTCCCCTTCCTTGGCCCCCTTCCAGAGGACAAAGTCCAGGGGATCCTCTTTCTCCTCTCCCGGCTCGATGCGGGCCCCGGCCAGGAGATCCGACAGAACCTGGTGAGACAACTCCCCGTAGCCGGGAAACCTCCGGACACGAAAGTAGACATCGCCTCCCGAAGGGTAGGCGGCCCCAACGGAGAGAAGCCGCTCGATCAGGGTGATCATGCCGGACAGAAACTCCGTCGCC
>JAJYPO010000250.1 GCA_021795275.1 Nitrospirota bacterium
CGCTGGATCCCCACGACCCTTCCTCCGTAGATCATGGCCGCCGCATTGTAGATGTCGTCGGCCTGCTCGACAAAACCCACGATGAGAAGGATCTCGGGCGCCACATTCAGGAGGTCCGAGAGGGCCTTCCGGTTTTTTTCGAGAAAGGTGGGCTTCAGAAGAAGGTCCTCGGGAGGATAGCCCGTGATCGCAAGTTCCGGAAAGGCGGCGATGTCGAGATGACGGGAGGCGGCTGACTTGAGATGGCGACGGATCTTGTCCGTATTTCCATCAAGATCGCCAACGACCGCATTGATCTGGAAAAGTCCCACCCGAAGGCTTCTCACAGGTTCCCCCTGGCGCTCCCGGTTGTCCCACCGCCTGAATTCCTCCCCGCAAGGGAACGGAAGTAGTCGACAAACCCTGAGGAACTCCAGTCCCGACCGCCGACCACGCGTCCGACCAGAGTCCCGTCCGGAAGGATCACGTAGCTCTGGGGAAGTCCCAGCCCGAAGTAGCGGGCATCAACCTTTCCCTTTCGGCCCTCGAGAACCGGATAGTCGATCCCGAATTTCCGGACAAAAGGGGAAATATGGGCAATTTGCCTGTCCAAGGCCACGCTGACCACGACAAAGGGGCGTCCGGCCAATTTCTTCTGAAGGGCGATCAGGGAGGGAATCTCTTTTTTGCAGGGGTCGCACCAGGTCGCCCAGAAGTTCAGCAGGACCACTTTTCCCCGGTAGTCCGAGAGATGGAGGATCCGGCCGGAAAGGTCAGGCGCCCGGATTTCCGGGGCCTTCTCCCGGGCGTCGAAGAGGGAGATCCCGAGCCGGTCAGAGAGGGAGGAGGCTCCCGAGGCCAGGGGGAACGCCAGCACGAAAACAAGAAACGACACGAACGGGAGAAGGCGCCCTCCCGGCAAAAAACGGGCAAAGGAGATGTCCGGCATCACGTTCCTTTCATGAAGGTAGGACAGGATAGAACCCCGCAACCGATTTTAACACAAGAGGGGCCCGAAGCGACAAAGTCCCCATTGCAAACTCCCGGGGCATTCCATTAGTCTTCCTTGTGAGAGCTGTGAAAACCTGAGGAGAATCACCATGAAGGTCTTTGAAATCCGGGAACCCGGAACGATCACGGGCCTCCGGCCCGCCACACGGGAGAATCCCGTCCCCGGCCCGGGCCAGGTGGCCATCGAAATGAGGGCGGCGTCCCTGAACTACCGGGACCTCCTCATCCTGAAGGGACAATACCCCAATCTCAGGCTTCCTGTGATTCCCCTCTCGGACGGAGCAGGGACGGTGATCGCGACCGGACCCGGCGTCTCCCGTGTCGGAGTCGGCGACCGGGTGGCGGGGATTTTCAACCAGAACTGGATCGATGGCCCGCCCCCCCGCCGGGCGTTGGCCCTGGGAGGGGACCGGGACGGGATGCTCACAGAACAGGTCCTTCTCCCGGAAGAGGGGGTCGTCAAAATCCCGTCCGTCCTCTCCTTCGAGGAGGCGGCCACCCTTCCCTGCGCCGCCGTCACCGCCTGGAACGCTCTCTTCGTCCAGGGAGACCTTCGTCCGGGACAAACGGTCCTCGTCTTGGGAACCGGAGGCGTCTCCCTCTTCGCCCTCCAGTTCGCAAAAATGGCCGGAGCCCGGGTCATCGTGACCTCCTCCTCCGACAGCAAGCTCGAAAAGGCCGCCCGGCTGGGGGCCGATGCGGGAATCAACTACCGGAGCCGGCCCGAATGGGACAAGGAGGTCCTGGAAAGAACGGACGGGGAAGGAGTCGACCACGTAGTCGAGGTCGGAGGAGCCGGAACCCTCTCCCGCTCCCTGGCCTGCACCAGGCCCGGAGGCCATGTGGCGGTCATCGGGGTCCTCTCCGGGGGACAGGCGGAGATCCCGGTCTTCCCTCTCCTCTCAAAACAGCTAATCCTCAAGGGGGTCTATGTCGGAAGCCGGGCGCATTTCGAGGCCATGCTCGGAGCCATCGTCCAAAACGGCCTCCATCCCGTGATCGACCGGGTCCTTCCCTTCCCGGAGGCCCACGAGGCCTTCAGGGTCATGGAGGAGGGGAACTTCACCGGCAAGATCTGTCTGAGGTTCTGAAGGTGCCCGGGCCGGAGAAGGACCCTCCGGAAGACGAGGAGATCCTCCGTCTGATCCGGGAGCATTCCCTCCATCCCCACCCCGAAGGAGGGTACTACCGGGAGATCCACCGCTCCATGGAAGAGGTGAAAACCGGAGGGCCGGAGCGCGTGAGGGGCGCCGTTTCGGTCATTCTCTTTTTGATACCCGGTCACCTCGAGACCCGCTGGCACCGGGTCCTCTCCTGCGAGATCTGGCATCATGTCGGGGGGGCGCCGCTCCTCCTTTCCTTCGGGCGGGAGGGCGTTCCCGAGAGATGGCAGCTCGACCGGGAACCCCCGCATTGTCTGGCGGTCGTTCCGGCCGGGGCCTGGCAACAGGCCCGCTCCCTCGGCAGCTTCAGCCTCGCCACCTGTACGGTGGCGCCGGCCTTCGATTTCAGGGACTTTGCCCTCTGGGAAGGGGTCGGGTCCCCCTTCGGAGAGCCGATACCCTGACCCCAAACCGAGGAGCGCCATGTCCAACCGGAGAGTCTTTCTGATCGACGTCGACAACACCCTTCTGGACAACGACCGGCTCCAGGCTGATCTGGTCCGGCACCTGGAGGAAGAGTACGGGCCCTCCGCCCGTGAGCGCTACTGGACCCTCTTCATCGATCGGTGGAAGCGGATCGGATATGCCGACTATCTGGGGGCCCTCCAGCTCTACCGGGAGGAGGAGCTTCACGATCCCCGGCTTCTCAAGATGTCGTCCTGGATGGTCGACTACCCCTTTGCCACACTCCTTCATCCGAAGGCCCTCGAGGTGATTTCTGACCTCCGGAAGAGGGGGGAGGTCGTCATCCTCTCCGACGGGGATGCCGTCTTCCAGCCCCGCAAGATCGAGCGCTCGGGGCTCTGGGCCGCCGCGGAGGGAAAGGTCCTGGTCTACATCCACAAGGAACAGATGACCGCCGATATCGAGGAGCGATTCCCGGCAGACCATTATGTCG
>JAJYPO010000251.1 GCA_021795275.1 Nitrospirota bacterium
TCTTGTCCTGGCCCTGGGCCTCCTCTCCTTCTTCCATCAGTCGATCAATCTTCTGACTCTTGGAGGTTTGGCGGCCGGTATGGGCCTCGTCATCGACGACTTCGTCGTGATCCTGGAAGGAGGCCGTCGACTCCCCGCTCTTCTCCGGCCCTTTCTTTTTTCTTCTCTGGCCTCGATCGTTGTGCTTTTTCCCCTGTTCGGACTGGGGGGGCTCGCAGGAGCCTTTTTCATGCCCCTGGCCCTGACGCTTCTCCTTCTGCTCCTTCTCTCTCTTGCAGTCAACCTGTTCGTGACCCCCTCCTTTCTGGGGGAGGAACGGGCAAGCGGTTCTCATCGGCGAATGGAACGCTTTCTCGAAAAGATATTCGCACTGCCCCGGTGGGGAGTGCTTTCGGCTCTGCTCGTCTTCTTTGTCACGTCGATATTGTTTCTGCGTCGCGACCTGGCCACGAATTTCATGCCCAGAATGGACGAGGGCGCCTTCCTGATCGACATTCATGCTCCACCGGGGACCTCACTGGGGGACAGCGACCGGGCTTTTTCCAGAATCGAGGCCTATCTCCACACCGTGACAGAGGTGATTTCGACCTCCCGGAGACTGGGGGCCGAAATGGGGTTCTATATCACAGAGCCCACGAAGGGAGACATCATCGTCCGCCTGGCGGATGATCGTCGCAGGACGGTCTTCCAGGTGATCGACCAGGTGCGCCGGTACGTCCGGAAGACGGAGCCGGAGCTTTCGGTGGAATTTCCCCAGATTCTCGAGGACATGCTGAACGATCTGATCGGGACGGAGGCACCGGTGGTGGTTCGCATCCATGGCTCGGACAGGTCTCGCATGGAGAAGGCCGTTCCGGCGGTGATCGCCCTTCTGAAAAAGGTTCCGGGGGTGGTCGATGTGGCGCGGAGCGAACGACCCGTGCCCCCGGCCTCGCGCATTCATATCGACAGCGAACTGGCCGCCTCCTACCATCTGACCCCGCGCGAGGTCATCGACGACCTGAGAACCGGGCTGTGGGGTCGTCCGACGACGACGGTCATGGAAGGTGAGATCCCCCGTCCCGTCCGAGTGATGGACGCGCCCCAGCCCTTCCGGACGCTCGAGGGAATCCGGCATTTTCCGGTCGGGACTCCGACCGGGCTGATTCCACTTTCCCGCATCGCCCGCTGGTCCGACGAGCCGCAGCGATCCGAGCTTGACGATTTGAACCTCGCTCCGGTCATTTCGGTGTCGGGGCGCCTGTCTGGGGCCGATCTCGGCACGGTCTCCTCCAGTATCGATCGCGCCATGGCCTCGCTCTCCCTTCCACCCTCCGTCTGGGTCGATCTGGGGGGGTATGCGACCTGGCAGAAGAAAAGCTTCAGCCAGTTGACGCTGGCGCTTCTGTTTGCCATTCTTCTTGTGGTCGGGGTGATCTTTGCTCTGGCCCGACGATTCGCTCCGCCTGTCATTCTTCTGACCGGGGTTTTTTTCTCCGTGGCAATGGCGCTCCTCACCCTGGCCCTTTTTCACCATTCCCTCAATCTTTCCTCCTTCGTCGGCCTTGTTCTGGTCGCCGGTATTTCCGCAGAAAACGGGCTTCTCGTCATCGACCGGGCCATTCAGTCCCCTGGTGATTCCCGGGAGCGTTTCATCCGGTCCCTTTCTGACCGGATCGTCCCTCTTCTCATGACTCACGCCGCAAACGCCATGGCCTTGCTCCCGCTCGCCGTAGCGGCGGGAGCTGGGCTCGACATGGAGCGGTCTTTTTCGATCGCGGTGCTGGGGGGGCTCGCGGGCTCGTTCCTTTCCTCTGTTTTCCTCCTGCCGATTCTTGGGACCTCCTGGTTCGCGGCTTCTTTTGAAAGGTCTCCCGAATGACGCGTATCTTTTGCACCGTGATCTTCTTGGGAATTCTGGCCGCATGCCAGCGGCACAGGGAGCCTCCCTCACCCCCGCCTCCCGCATCGAGGATCGTCACAGTTCCCCTCCGGAAGGCCCCAGGACCGCCCGTACGTACCCTCTTGGGCCAGGTGGCCTACGATCCGGCCGCTTCCGCCCAGGTGATGGCCCGTCTCCCGGCCCTTTCGGTCGTATCGATCCGGGTCTTCCCGGGGGATCGGGTCTCGCGGGGAGAGACGCTCATGGTCCTCAAGAGCCCGGACTTCCTGAGCGCAGAATCCGAGCTTTCGAGCATTCTCGACAAACCGGGCGCAAAGGGGCGGGGACGTGTCGCCGGAATTCGTGTTCTGGCCGAACAGAAGCTTCGGCTCCTCGGGGCCTCCCGGAGGGAAATAGAACGGCTGGAACGGACGCGTCGGCCGGTCGATCGTTACGAAGTCCGCTCCCCCCTTACGGGAACGCTCATCCGCGTCGGACCCGCCGAAGGCGCCCAGGTCCGGAAAGGAGACCTCCTCTTCGAGGTTTCCGACCTTTCCAGGCTCTGGGTGCAGGCTTTCCTGTATCCTGGCGAAGAGAGGGGGTTCAGGCGAGGAACGCCGGTTTCGATCCTTCCGCTCCATGAAGGAGGAACGGCCGGTTCCGGCCGGATTCTCCGGATCGCGCCCTTCATCGATCCCAGAACGCGCACAATTCCGCTCCGAATCTCCTTGGACAATGCCGGAGGTCGTTTCCGGCCGGATTCCTGGGTTCGGATCCGGATCCCTGTCGAAGGGAGAAAATCGGGTCCGGTCTTCCTTGTTCCCGAAAGGGCTGTCGTGCGAACAAAGGAGGGAAAAACGGCGCTCTTTATCGTGAGAGGAGGCAGGGGGCCAGCCCTGGTTCCGGTCACTGTCCTGGGTCACCAGGGGGGAGATGCGGAAATCCGGGGGGACCTGGGAGAAAGTGACAGGGTGGTGACGGAAGGGATCCTCCCCCTCCTGTCCCGGGCCGGACTCTGACTGCTCGTGGCTCGGCTCCAGTGAGCCTGGAGAGGCCGATACGCCGAACGCCGGTGGACCGGAAGTGACGATATTCCGAAGATGGAAAAATGGGAGGAGCCATGACAGAGAATTCCGATGATACCCTTTCCGTGCCTTGGCAGACCGGGTCT
>JAJYPO010000052.1 GCA_021795275.1 Nitrospirota bacterium
CTAAGACGCCGGATTTCCTCGACGGTGGTCGCCTCCTCCGGTCCCTTGTCGGCCCGGGGGCCCGAAACCATCCGGGGGAATCGGAGGGCGTAGCCCTCCTCTTCTCCCTCTTCCCGTCCGGCCAGATGGACGGGGGAGCGAGTCAGTTCGTCGGCCAGGACGGTCACGACGATTTTTGGTAAGACCCAGAAATCCGGCACAAGGCCGGAACGAACTCCGGAAGGAGGTTCAGGGACCCGCAGGTCGTCCAGCATCTCCCTGAGCTCCTTCCACTTTTCTTCCGTCAGTCCCGAGCCGATGCGCGCCACGGACAGATACTCCCCCTTCTCTGGGTCGAATACCGCACCCAGGACCGCTCCGATTCCAAGGCGGGTCCGGAGACCCTTTCCCCGGTAGTACCCGATCAGAACCAGATCGACGGTATCGGAAAGGGATCCCTTGTAAGAACGCTTGAGCTTGATCCAGTTGAAATTCCGGGAACCGGCGGTATAAACGCCGTCGAGCCGCTTGGCGATGATCCCTTCAAACCCTTCCTCCACCACTTCGTCGAAAAAGAGATCGATCGTATGGGGGTCGTCCGTTTCAATCAGGCGCGAGGCTCCGAATACCTGGTCCGGAGGGATCTCCCGCTCTGAGAGTTTTCTTCGATGGACCGGGAATATCTCCTCCAGAAGGCGTCGACGCTCGGAAAATGGACGCTCCATGACCGGCTCTCCATCCAGAAAGAGCAGGTCGAAGACGAGACACTTGAGGGGGATCTCCTCGGATTTTTCGAGGATGTTGTGCTTTCTCTTCCGGGTAATAGTGACCTGGAAAGGGTGATAGGAATCATTTTCCCCGTCATACCCAAGGGCTTCCCCCTCGAAAATCGCCGACCGGCTACCCAGAATCGTCCGGGCCTCATTGACCAACTCGGGGAACATGCCGGTCGTTTCCTCCAGATTCCGGGAAAAGACCCTGACATGGGATCCGTCACAATGGATCTGGCAACGAAATCCGTCATACTTCGATTCGACAGCGGCACGGCCAAGCTTTTCGATGATTTCGGCTCCGGAGCCCAGCCGTTCGCAAAGAGCCATCCGGATGGGATAGCCGACGGATGGACGGATGGTCCCGAGACCCTCGAGCCCCTCACGACGAAGAACCTCCCCCACCCTGCCAAGGTCGGAACAAAGATTGTAGGCCCCTTCGACCTTTTGCCGGACGACCTTCATCTCCGACTTCCAGAGCTTCTCCTCTGCCTCAGGCGTCTCGAGAACGGTCCGGGCCAGAGCGTCGACGATGGTGGAGTCTCCGACTCCGAGCCGAAGACGCCCCATGACGAAACGGGCCAGATAGCGTGAGGAAAGTGGGGAAACGGCACGAAACAAAGAGGCCAGGCGCGAAATTTTCTCCTCCTGGGACCCGGATCCGCTCTGACGCGAAATCTGAAGAAGTGCGTCGTAAATCTCCGACAGATCCATGTGCCCGTGCGCCCGACCCATTTTAAGACGCTCGGCAAGAAGGCCAGGATCTCCCGACTCTGCCAGTAGAGCGGTCAGATCCGACGGGTTGCCTTCCCCTTCCGTCTGATCCAGTGCCCGCTCCATGGCTTTAAGGAGGAGTCGGGAGGCCATCCCCATCGGTTCTCCCGCAAAGGGCGGGAGCAGCTGACCCTGGACCATGTAAAGCGCAGGGGGAGTCTCGGAGGGGGTCAGTTCGGCCAAAAAGCCGGAAAGCTGTTTCGCCAGCTCGAGCCGTCCTGACGTCCCTTCCATCCGGGAGAGATATTCCGAAAAGAGGTCAAACTTCAACAAACCCTCCGAAAAATGATGCTATTTGACTGAAAAATCCAGGGTCTTTCCCATCGGAACGGGGGTTGGTGTATGATAGTCTAGAAGAATTTCCGGGCAACGACCCACCCTTCAATAGGAGTTCTCCATGCATCCGACTCTCCGTTCTTCTGTCCTGTCCTTGTCCGTTGGACTCCTTCTTGCGGGCCTTTCGGGTTGCGCCTTCAATTTCGGAGGACAGACCATCGGAGGAAGTGACCCGGCATCCACGTCGTCATCGGCCTCCACGCCCCCTCCTGCACAGCCAAATCCGGCATCAGCGGCTCTCTCATCCGGCTCGCCGCTTGGAAATATAGGCCCCCTCGGTCTTGCTCCGCTCGGCAACGACCAAAGTCCCCGGTCGCAGCTCCTGAATGAAGGGACCCTCGGCTATTTTCTGGACCATCTCTTTGGGGGGAACAATCCCCGGATCTCTCAGGAATTTCTGCCCCCGCCGACATACGGGACAACGACGGCAGGCGGCGTTCCGGGCGGCCTCTGGCCGGGGAACTGGTGGATTGAAGGACAGGGAGGGGGATACAATCTGGTCCACCTCCCCTAGGGACCTCGGGGGAAAAGGTCTTACTTCTTTCCCTTAGACGGAGACGGGGACGATTCGAGGGCTTTCGCCGCAAGGATGTGCGCCCATTCGGCCTTGGCCTGATCCCATTGAGATTGATTCAGAATGGTTTGAACCCGGTAGAGGCTTTTGATGGCATGATAGGTCAGCTCTCCCCGGAGATTGCTGATCTCGCCGATGGCGGGCTTGATTTTCGAAAGATCGATCGGATACTTCCCGACCTCCTTGCCGAGAATCTTGGCGTTGCGCTCGATGCGCCGGCCGACTTCGGCGCTCTTTCCCCTGAAATCCCCCTGAACCTCTTTGAGTGCGGCCACCTGGGTGGAGGTCAGGTGAAGATCCTTTGCCTGTGCGGGAATCCATGACAAAAACAGGTCCGTCGAAATCACGCTGGACTGAAAAGCGCCAAGATCACCCGCCCCCGCAGGACCCGGGGCCCAGACAAGGGCTGCCACAAACAGGATCCCGCCGAAAAGTGCGCCAAAACTCCTCTTCCGTTTGACTCCCTCTCTTCCAGACCCTTCTTTCCGCACCATGTCCACAGGCTCTTCCCCGGTCTAAATTGTGAATGATCCAAAACCGCAGCGGAATGGCAGAACCGCGTGATGTTTCATTATCTTGAAATTCACACCCGAAATCCACAGATCCGGAACATAAACATTCTCCGAGGGATGTCCCGCATTGCGACCGACCTCCCTCCGTGGTACTCTCCCCCCATGTCCCTCCCCAGAGCTTTCCGCAATCCGACTCCTGTTTCATCAGCCTGGTCTTTCAGGCTTCCCTTATTCCTCCTTTCCGGAGCCATATTCGGTCTTCTTTTCGACCAGAAGAAACTGACGGTCCCCTACTTCTGGATCATTTTTCCCGCCCTTCTCCCGTTCTTCCTTTTGAGGCCAGCCTCTCTCCGCCGCGGTTTTGCCGAGGGAATGGCCTTTGGCCTTGCGGCAAACCTCATCGGAATCCGCTGGCTTCTGGTGACCATGGGCGACTACGGACATCTGCCTCTTCCGCTTGCCTTCGGGGGACTCCTTCTCTTTTCCCTTTACCTGGCCCTTTTTCCTGCTTTTTTCAGAATGGGGACCCTTCTTCTGCCTCTCTGGAAAGAGGGAGGAGACGCGCTCTCTCCGCGAGCCCTCCTCCTGGCACCCGCGCTCTGGATTCTGTCCGAGGCCGGACGGACAGAAATTCTCACCGGCTTCCCCTGGAATCCTCTCGGATCTCTTCTCTTCGGCCATCGGGACCTTGCGCTCCCCGCACGACTTGTCGGAACGACCGGACTGTCATTTCTTGTGGCGGAGGGATCTCTTCTTCTGGCCTATGCATGGGAGGGCATTGCCCATATAGCATCCCTTGGAAAACCATCCGCCGGAAGAAGACTCTTTCTCCTTTTATCCTTTTTCGTACTCTGGAACATGGTGGGGCACAGGCTCTCCGGTGAAACAGAAAAAGAAAGGCATGACCAGATTCGCGTTGCACTGGTTCAGGGCAATATTCCACCGGACCAGAAATGGTCAGCCGAACACCTGAAGGCCGATCTCTCCATCTACCGGAGCCTGAGCCAGCAGGGAATCGTCCATGGAGCGCACACTCTGATCTGGCCCGAAACGGCCCTGCCCGTCTTTTACAACAGCTCCCACCCGGTTCTTGCCCGGGATCTCGTCTCCCTTCTCTCTCCAGACAATGTTCTTGTCACAGGGTCCATAGGAGAAATTCCCGACCCCGACCAGCCCATGGGCATCTCCTTCACAAACGCCGCCGTCCTCTTCGGACCCGACGGAAGGGTCCGCGCCGACTACGTGAAGCAGCACCTCGTTCCCTTCGGAGAGTTTTTGCCGCTACCAGCGATTTTCGGATGGCTTCGCCCCCTGCTAGGAGTGGCCGGAGACATGGCCAGGGGGGGGCGTCCCGGACACTTCGATCTTCCGGGTGGTTTCTCCTTGTCCCCCATGATCTGCTATGAAGCCCTCTACCCCTCCCTCGTCCGCAAGGACCTCGGGACCAGCCGATTGCTGGGGGTCATTTCCGACGACGCCTGGTTTGGAGACACGAGCGCCCCCTACCAGCTTTTCCGGGAGTCAGCCATGCGGGCCCTGGAAAACGGGGTTCCCATGCTCCGAGCCGCAAACACCGGCCTTTCCGGAGTTGTCCTTCCAGATGGAACCATCCTCATGCGAGGGCCGCTTTTCAAGCCCGCCCTTCTCGAGGGGACTATACCCGTCCCGCGCCCGGGCCCCGGGGATGTGACCATTTATCGACGTTATGGGGAATGGATCCTCAAATTTTCACTGATGGGGGTTCTCTTCTTCTGGGGACTGCTCCCTATGAAAAAACGGCCAGCGTCCATCCGGCCCGAAGACATACCTCATGATTCCATTGATAAGAATCGACAAGAATCCACAAATCTGACTTGAGCCCTTTTGCCTTGAGAGATCGCGGGAGCTCTGGTAGGATCGGAATTCGGCAATCCATGACTTCATTTTTGAAAGGATAGCAAAGTGACACAGGGCCATATCGACATCCAGGCATTGCGGGACGAATATCAGTCAAACCGGGAGCGACTCGATCAGCTTCGGAGGCATCTTTGACCCGGAACACCTGTCCCTGACACTTGAACAGCTCGAAGCCCAGACGGCTGACCCCGAGTTCTGGAAAAACGCCGAAAGGGCGACGCGTCTTCTGCGGGAAAAACGCCGGATCGAAAAAAGAAGGGATCTTGTTTCGGATCTCCGAAAACAGGAAGAAGAGATCGGATCGCTTCTCGAAATGGGAAGCGATCCGGATTTTCTCGCCGAGGCATCCCAGACCCTTCCCGTTTTCGTTCAGAAGATCGATCAGCTTGAGCTTGAGGAGATCCTTTCGGACGAGTATGCAGACAACCCCGCCATTATCGAGATTCATCCAGGAGCGGGAGGGACCGAGTCGCAGGACTGGGCACAGATGCTTCTCCGGATGTACCTTCGGTGGTGCGAAAGCCGGGGGCTCGAGGCCGTGGTCATCGATCTTCTTCCCGGAGACGAGGCAGGCATAAAGAGCGCCACGATCAGGGCGCGGGGAGAAAACGCCTTCGGCTTTCTCCAGGCCGAGAGCGGCGTTCACCGGCTCGTCCGGATCTCTCCCTTCGATGCGGCAAAGCGCCGCCATACCTCATTTGCATCCGTCTTCGTCTATCCCGAAATCGAAGGAGACGTCACCGTCGAGATCCGGGATGAAGATATCCGGATTGACACCTTCCGGGCCTCCTCCGCCGGAGGACAGCACGTCAACAAAACCTCCTCAGCCGTTCGCCTGACCCACATGCCGACGGGAATCGTCATTTCAAGCCAGAACGAACGGTCCCAGATCCAGAACCGCGAAATGGCCTTCAAGGTTCTGCGGGCCCGTCTCTTCGAACTCGAGAGACAGAAAAAGAAAGAAGCACTGGACCAGATCTCAGGGGCCGGAAACAAAAAGGAAAACGCCTGGGGGAGCCAGATCCGATCCTATGTCCTGCAGCCCTACCAGATCGTCAAGGACCACCGGACCGGCATCGAGACCTCCCGGGTAGACGAAGTCCTGGACGGAAAACTCGACCTCTTCATCCGCGGGTACCTTCTCGCCCGCTGGGAAGGAAAGCTTTTTACCGGACGTGGAGAGGATCTTCCCGAAGTCTAATATCAGGAATTCCAGGGGGGCTTCCGCATGAACAGATCGAGGACTCCCTCGAACCCCCGGGCTCTCCAGGCCCGTGTCCGTGCCTCCTCCTTCCGGGCCATGACCTCGAGGACTTCGACCTGTTCCTTTTCGAACCACTCCATAAGTTTTTGAAAAAGGGCTTCCCCCATCCCAATCGCCCTTTTTTCGGGAATGACATACCAATGAAGGATGTTTCCAGCCCTGCGCGGCTCTCCATAGAGCCTGTCGTAGACCGATCCCAGAATGAACCCGAACGGCAGACGGTCCGACCCGTCGAACGCAAGGAAGCCCCTGTAGGAATCCGGCTGGGCCATCATCCGGCCGAAAGCCGCCGCCGCCCGCCGGCGCCCGGTGGCCCCGGAAGAGAAGAATGGTGGCGCTTCCTCCTCCATCAGTCTGACCCAGAAGTCGGCCATGATTTCGACATCGGCCAAACCCGCCTCCACGATGTGCCAGGACCGGCTTTCTGCTCCTTCATCCGGGGCTTCCGCTTCCAAGATTCCTCCTTGAGGTGCGATCTTCCCTGGTTCCTCTACTTCGCCGAATCTCACGAAGACCTTATCAGAACACGAGGCTTGACTCCAGTCGCCAAATTCGGAAACATAGACAAGGCAGGCCTTTTCATTATGAGGACCTGCCCCGATACAAACCCCTGACCAAGGACAATCCCGGTGGGCTTTTTCTCCAGAAGCGACAGCTCCAGCTGGTCCGCAGCCTTTCAAAGTTTCACAAAACAGTTCGTGGCGATGGTCACCCTTGCCGTTCTCCTGTTGACTGCCGCAGGTTTTTATGGCTCACATGAACTTAAATCCAGAGAATTTCAAAGCAGGCTGGTCACAAGCACTCACCTCCTGAAAATCGGAACCTTCCCTACCTACAACGAGGCTCTGGGAGCCCTTGAGCGAAGGATCCCCGGCTCGCTCAAGATCTTTCCCTATTCCTCCGATACGACAATATGGTTCGGGAGGTTGGCCCTTTTCGGGGCCGCCTTTCCCGATGCCAGAGGGGTGATCCGGAAAGACTCCTCCGGATACACCCTCTACGAGGAGGATTGAGGCAAGACCCCGGAATTCTATCCGGAAGCAATCATTCGTGATATCATTTTCAAAGACTGCACTCGACAGAAACCGCACTTTATAAATCGGGGGTCCTGTTACCATGCCCATCGAGATCCCGCTCTTTCCGCTTCCGAATGTGGTCCTTTTTCCAAAGACCCTTCGTCCCCTGCACATTTTCGAACCGAGATACCGGAAGATGATCGAAGCGTCCCTGGAGGGGGAACACCTTGTCGGAATGACCTTGCTGAAGGATGGCTGGGAGGACCAGTACGAGCAGTCCCCTCCGGTCGAACGCAGGGGAACCCTTGGAAAGATCGTGCAAAGCAACAGGCTTCCTGACGGTCGTTATTACATCACCCTGCTCGGAATCTCGACCTTCGACATCGAAGAGGAACTGGATCACCAATCCTGGAGAACGGCTCTCGTTTCGGTCCTGCGCCCTGAAAACCGTTGGCCACTGGCACAGTCCGACCTCGACAGGATTCGCTCGGTTGTCAATGAGGTCCTTGGCCAATGGGATCTGACCTCCGAGCTTGCCTGGATTCAGGAGTCGGCCCGTGAACCCATCTCCCTTCTTCATCACTGGTCGGCATTCCTTCCGTTTACTGCAACCGAACGCCAGTTCCTCCTGGAAGCTCCCGATATCCGGACCCAGGCCGGCCGACTCTATGACCTGCTCCTGTTCAAAAAAATCACCTTCGAAACAGATGTTGCTCCCGAAAAAGAAAAAAACGGGGCGGGCGATTTCTTTTTCGATGTTTGAGGACGGCTCCTGGAACGAGGTGCTGGGCGGCCACCATGAGGCATTTCGCCTCGCAGCCCCCCCCGGCCGTAACCCATTCCTTTTCCCGATCCATCATCCAAGAAAGCTGCTGCCGGAGGATATCCTTGGACGCGAAACCATCCTTGATTCACTCCGCAGGAACCTCTCTGGCTTTTCCCATGGTCTTTCTCCCCTTCCAACCCTTCTCTATGGCCATCGTGGGACAGGAAAAACCTCAACAGTAGCTGCTCTTTGGAATGAATGGAACCTCAAGAAAACCGCTTCGGAACCTCTTCGCCTCCTCCAGGTCGAGAAGCCCGGCATAGGTTATCTCGCTCCCCTGATCGATCTCCTTTCCACCTTTCCGCAATTTTTTATCTTACTGCTGGACGATCTGGTCTTTGGAGAGGAAGACGACTCTTTTCGACAGATGAAGGCCATTCTGGACGGAGGAATCATGGCAACCCCCGTCAATGTGGCATTGATCGTCACATCCAATATCCGCCACCTGGTCTCGGAATCCCGGCAGGGCCTCTCGGATGCCCTGCATCCCCAGGAGACCAGAGACGACGCACTCGCGCTCTACGACCGCTTTGGCCTGACACTCTTCTTCGACGAACCCGATCAGGAAGGCTATTTCCGACTCATTCTCTCGAAAGCCGTCGCGACAAAGATCCTTCCCTTCGTTCCTGACAACTGGCTTTCACTCTGGGCAGACTGGCAAAAGGCGACCCAAGAGGTACCCGCCATTCCAGAAGACCCGCTTCTTCTGATCCTGACACAAGGCCAACGTTTTTCAAGAGACAGGGGATCCCGGTCGGGACGAACAGCGCAACAGTTCGTCGATCTTTTGCGCAGGAACATGCTCTGACCCTTTTTGACGCGGTAATGGTCATTGTCGTCCCGAAGGATCTTCCGACTTCCGAGATTCAAAATTGACCCCCATTCATCAGATAATGTAAAATAGGAAGATAAACAGTTTGAAAAAGCGAGGGAAACATGCTGCAAGATGACCTGCCGATGGGGCTGACGTTCGACGACGTTATTCTCGTCCCACAGTTTTCCGACTTTCTCCCAGCTGAAACCAATACCGGTATCGATCTTTTCTCCGGAGTTCGCCTGAACATTCCCATCCTTTCGGCGGCGATGGACACGGTCACTGAAGCGCGTCTGGCCATTGCCCTTGCACGTGAAGGCGGAATCGGCGTCATCCACCGGGCTCTTTCCCCGGAGGATCAGGCCCATGAGGTGGACAAAGTTAAGAAGTCGGAATCGGGAATGATCACCGATCCGATCACAATCGGGCCGGACGAAACGATCGGCAAAGCCCTCGATCTCATGCAGACCTTCCGGATATCGGGTATTCCCGTTGTCCGCAATCGGACGCTCGTGGGAATCGTCACCAACCGGGACCTTCGTTTCGAGACGGTTCTGACCCGGAAAGTATCGGAGGTCATGACCTCCAGAAACCTGATCACTGCTCCTGTCGGAACGACACTGGACGCAGCCAAAAAGCTGTTTCAGGAATTTCATATCGAAAAACTCCCCGTCGTCAACGAGAAGAATGAGCTTGACGGTCTGATCACCATCAAGGACATCGAAAAAAAGATCAAATATCCGAACTCCGCAAAGGATCCCCGTGGACGACTGATCGTCGCAGCGGCCATCGGCGTCGGGGATGCCGCACTCGAACGGGCCAAGCTCCTCGCCAGAGCCCAGGTCGACATGCTCGTGATCGATACCGCGCATGGCCATTCCGCCGGGGTTATCGACATGATCAGAACGATCCGGGGAAGCTGGCCCCAGATCCCCGTCATGGCGGGAAACATCGCCACGAAGGAAGGAGCGCGCTCACTGATTGAGGCGGGAGCCAATCTATTGAAGGTTGGTGTCGGACCTGGATCGATCTGTACGACCCGTATCGTTGCCGGAGCGGGCGTTCCCCAGCTGACAGCCATCTCCGATGTCTATCAGGTTGCTCGCGAGGCGAGCATTCCTGTCATTGCTGACGGAGGTATCAAATATTCAGGGGATCTCGTCAAGGCACTGGCGGCCGGGGCTTCGGCGGTCATGCTTGGCTCCCTGTTTGCCGGAACCGAGGAATCACCCGGGGAAACGATCCTCTTCCAGGGTCGCTCCTACAAAACCTACCGGGGCATGGGATCGATCGGGGCGATGGAGAGGGGGGGAGGAGATCGCTACAACCAGCCTTCCGGATCCAAAAAGTGGGTCCCTGAAGGAATCGAGGGCCGGGTTCCCCATAAGGGACGTCTTTCAGAACTCATATACCAGCTATCAGGAGGACTTCGCTCCGGTATGGGGTACTGCGGCTGCAGGACGATCCGAGAACTCCAGGAAAAATCCAGGTTCGTTCGGATTTCTCCGGCAGGGCTTCGAGAAAGTCATGTCCACGACGTGATCATCACGAAAGAAGCGCCGAATTATCGCCGGGAATGGGACGAAAACTGACCGGCCCTTTCCGACCCTCTTGAGAAAGAACCTCTGACTTGACTATCTCGCCAGTCCTGATCCTCGACTTCGGATCCCAGCTGACACAGAACATCGCCCGCCGCATCCGGGAGATGGAGATCTATTCGGAGATTCTTCCAGCCACGATCCCGGCGTCCGAGATCCGGAACCGCAACCCTCGCGCACTCATCCTGTCGGGTGGACCCTCCTCCGTGTACGAAAAAGGGGCTCCGACCCTCGACCCTTCACTGCTCGAACTGGGCGTTCCCGCTCTTGGCATCTGCTACGGCATGCAGATCATTGCCCACGTCGCCGGAGGACAGGTCGAAAGAGCCAAGATCCGCGAATACGGTGTCCATCTCTTTTCTCCTTCGTCAAATGCGTCGTCCCTTTGGGATTCTTTTCGCCCTGCCTCACCCGTTCTCATGAGCCATGGAGACTGGATCCAGGATCTTCCGCAAGGCTTTCGTGTCACGGGAAGCACCGAGACAACCCCCATCGCCGCAATGGAAGATCCCGAAAGGAAGATCTACGGGGTCCAGTTTCATCCGGAGGTGACCCAGACCGTCTCCGGACTGGACTTTTTGCGCCATTTTTTGCGGGACATCTGCCATATCACACCCAATTGGACAATCCGGGGTTATCTCGATCGTCACGTGGAGGAGATCCGGTCCACAGTCAAGGCGGATCATCTGGTGTGCGCCCTCTCGGGGGGGATCGACTCAACCGTCACCGCCTTGTTGTGCTACCGTGCTCTGGGAGAGCGATTTCATGCCATCTTCGTTGACAATGGGCTTTTGAGGCAGGGAGAACTTGAAGCGCTCCAGGCCGACCTGACCACCCTGGGCATCCCCCTTGAGGTTGTGGATGCCCAGACTGTTTTTCTTACCCGTCTCAAAGGGGTCTCCGATCCGGAAAAGAAAAGGAAGATCATCGGAAAGACCTTCATAGACGTCTTCAGCCGAGAGGCCCGAAAAAGAGGGTCCGTTCGGTATCTGGCGCAGGGAACCCTTTATCCCGATGTCATCGAAAGCGTTTCTTCTTTCGGAGGCCCTTCAACGGTCATCAAGTCTCATCATAACGTGGGGGGGCTTCCATCCCGGATGCCCTTCAAACTGGTGGAGCCTCTCCGCGAGCTTTTCAAGGACGAAGTCCGACGGCTGGGGCGTGAACTTGGACTTCCCGACCGTTTCGTCAATCGCCAGCCGTTTCCAGGGCCGGGTCTGGCTATACGAATTCTGGGTTCGATCACACCGGAAAGACTCTCGATTCTCAGAAAAGCCGACCTCGTTGTGCGCGACGAGGTGGAAAAATCTCCCTTCGTTTCGGAACTCTGGCAGTATTTTGCCGTCCTTCTTCCCGTCAAGTCAGTCGGTGTCATGGGGGATGCACGGACCTACGAACATGTCGTGGCCATCAGATCCGTCCGCTCGGTCGACGGGATGACCGCCGATGTCCACTATCTCTCTAACGAACTCCTGGGCCGCATATCCCACCGCATCATCGCCTCTGTGGAGGGTGTCAACCGTGTCGTTTTTGATATTTCTCCCAAACCCCCCGCCACCATCGAGTGGGAATAAAGGACCATTATGAACTCCGATCGCCCATCAGACCCTCCTGGATTTGGAGAGGAACCATCCTCTTCGTCCTCCGGAAAAAATTCTCCGGAGACCGACTCCGTCCGCCTTCACAAACTTCTCGCCCACAGGGGAGTGGCCTCCCGAAGAAAGGCCGAACAGCTGGTTGCATCGGGACTCGTGTCCGTAAACGGACAGATCGTTACCGAACCAGGAACCCGGGTCAACCCTGAGACCGACATCGTTCTGGTTGAAGGGAAGCCGCTTCGAAGGGAGTCGGACCCCTTTCTTTTCCTCTTCTACAAACCGCGGGGGGTCGTCTCCACCCTGCACGATCCGGAAGGCCGGCCGACCCTGCGGGAATTTTTTCCCAATATCGAACCCCTGCTCCATGTTGGCCGCCTGGACTTCCAGACCGAGGGAGCTCTTCTTCTGACCAATAACGGAGATCTGTCTCAGCGGATTCTTCATCCACGTTACGCCATTCCCCGGACCTATCTGGTGAAGATCCAGGGGGGAGTTTCTCCATCTCACGTGGAACGAATCGCTCGTGGCGACATCCGACTTGACGGCAGAGCCGTAGTTCCCCTTGAATTCGTCTCAGAAAGGAACACCGACTCCAATGCTTGGTATCGGATCACACTGACGGAGGGACGCAACCGGGAAGTCCGCCGCCTTTTTGAAACACTCAATTATTTTGTCCTGAAACTGGTACGAACGGCATTCGGCCCATTAACCCTGGCGGGACTTGAGCCGGGAGAGTACCGGACCGTGACAGCCTCGGAAATACGCTCTCTCCTTGCAGGGCAAACACCCACTCATCTTCCTCGAACCCTCGATTCACGCCATCGCCAGTCAGACGACCGTCCTGTCCGCAGTCGAAAAAATCAGGACCGGGATCGGGAGTCATTCGAAAACTTCCCCCCCCGAAGACGCTTTTCCGAAGAAGGCTCCTCCCCCCCGGAGCGTTCCGGGCGTCCCTCCCGCTCTTCCGGGACCTTCCGGAAAGAGGGGCCGCCCCGCACCGACCGGAGACCCGCCCCTTCCCGGGAATCGGACAATGACCGTCCCCGAAGACGCTTTTCCGAAGAAGGCTCCTCCCCCCCGGAGCGTTCCGGGCGTCCCTCCCGCTCTTCCGGGACCTTCCGGAAAGAGGGGCCGCCCCGCACCGACCGGAGACCCGCCCCTTCCCGGG
>JAJYPO010000053.1 GCA_021795275.1 Nitrospirota bacterium
ATCCCCTGGCGATCGAAGGAGCCCTCAAGCTGAAGGAGATCACCTACCGTCCGGCCGACGGGTATCCCGGGGGGGAGCTCAAGCACGGTCCCATCGCCCTGGTGGAGCCGGGGGTTCTGGTTGTGGCACCCCTTGTGGATATCCGGCTTCGCCCCAAGGAAATTTCCAATATCCGGGAGATCGAAGCCCGTGGCGGAACCGTCATTACGATCGGCCAGGCAGAAAGCGGTGCCGAGGATCCCGCCCCCACCTTTCCCCTGCCCGCCTCGTCGGGGTGGGACGGAGTTTTCTACGCCTCGGCGGTGCTCCAGTTCCTCGCCTACCGGGCCGCTTCCATCGCAGGAAATGACGTGGATCAGCCCCGAAATCTGGCCAAATCCGTGACCGTCGAATAAAACCTTGAGGAGCCTTTCGTCATGACCAATGACTGGACAATAGAAACAGAACCTCTCGTTCCCGGAAAGGTCGAGGTGGTGGTTCCCTCATTTTCTCCGGATGGCTCAAAGATCGCCTTTGTCCGCCTGACGGACCCTGACACCATTCACGAGACCAGGGATTTGGGATGCCTGACCATTCTCGATGCCAAGAGCCGGGAGGTTCTTCATGACGTGGGCAAGAACCTGGTGGCGGTCAACTATCGGGAAAGAGGACGGGGAGCCAATGAACTGATCTATGCCTGGTCGCCGGACAGCCGCTATGTCACCTTTCACCAGGACCGGCCCAACTGGGAACATTTTGGAGCCCGCTGGTCCCTTCAACGGCTCGATACCTTAAGCGGAGCGGTCGACCCCTTCCCCTTCGATTCCGATGCGATCCGTCCCCAGGCCCTTCTTCCTTCTCCGTCTGGACGTCTTCTGGCGATCCATACACGCCAGCGCTGGAAGCCCTATACCAGGAAGATTCTCTGGAAGACCACCCATCACATGGTCCTGGGTGACCAGCTCCTGGTCTGCGGTCCATTGGGGGAGAATTCGGTCAATGTGATCGACTGGCCTTCGGAGCGCTACGTCCACGAGGAGGTGCTGGGGGATTTCCACTGGTCCCCGGCGGGAGACAGGCTCGCTTACATCGTCCGCTTCAAGGAGGGCCGCTTCCGGGAGGAATGCCTCCTTTATCTCTGGGAGCCCGGTTCCGCATCCCGGGAAATCTTCCGGACCTCCGAGCATCTCGACCACTTCTCCTTTTCGCCTGACGGCCGCTCCCTCTGGTTTCACACCCGCGACAGGCGCGTCGAAAATCCCCAGAAACGAAACACTCTTCACAGGCTTGATCTTGAGGGCGGAGAGGACCACATCCTTCTCGAACACCGCGAGTTCTTCTATCCCCTGCTCGCGGGAACCGGGAAGGATGTTCTGATGGAGATGCAGCTGGAAGCGGGCGGGAGGGGGATCGCCCTCTACCACACGGAGACCGGAACCCCGGTTCCGGTGGTCAAGACGGGGTACAGCCTCTACCCCCTCTGGTCTCCCACCGGAGATTCCTTTCTCTATCTCCGGACAAAACCCGATTCCAAGCCCTTCTGGACCTGGCCGACCGAACCCTTTCTCCAGCGTGTCTCAGGAGGGGCGCCGAACCGTGTCCTTCCCGTCGATGCCACGGCAAAGCTCGTGAATTGCCGCCCGGCCTTCTCTCCGTCAGGACGGGAAATCCTCTTTGTCGCCAAGGACGAGGAGGAGGAGTCCGCAGACCGCTTCGCAGGGCTGTGGCTCTCGCGCATACTCGAATCAGGGGGAGCCAAATCCTCTTGAGCGAATCCGAATCTCCCGAAATTCCTTTAAATCCGGAACAGGAAGCGGCCGTTCTTCATGAGGGGGGGCCCCTTCTTGTCCTGGCTCCGGCTGGCTCCGGAAAGACCCGGGTCGTGATCGAACGGCTCATCGCCCTGATCGACCGGTCAGGACTGGGAGGGGAGGGCTTTTTCGTCGCCACTTTTACGAGAAAGGCGGCGGGAGAGCTCACGGAGCGGATCACCAGAAGGCTCCCGGGCGCACGACTGCCCTGGGTGGGAACCTTCCACTCCCTTTCGGCCCGCCTTCTTCGGAGGTTCTCCGGCACGGCCGGACTCTCTCCGGATTTCACCATCTTCGATGCCGGAGACCAGAAAGCCCTGGTCCGCGAGATCATGAAGCGCCACCGGATTTCCGACGAGGATGTGAACCCCCAGGATGTCCTTCGTCAGATAGGCCGCTGGAAAAATGCCCGGCAAGGGCCGGGTCCCGACCTCGCCCGACGTCTATTTGGGACCAATCGCTGGTTTGCCACCTGCTACGAAGAGTATGAAAAGGGACTCGAGGCCAGCCGGGCCCTGGACTACGACGATCTTCTTCTCCGTCTCGTCGCCCTCTTAGGCAGGAGCCCGGAAGTGTCAGGGGAGCTCCGGGAGCAGTTTCACCACATCCTGGTGGATGAATACCAGGACACCAATCCACTCCAGGAGGAACTCATCAGACTTCTCTCCCGGAACAGGACCAACGTGACGGTCGTGGGAGACGACGACCAGAGCATTTACCAGTTCAGGGGGGCGGACATCACCCACATCACCTCCTTTGCCCTGAATTATCCCGGAGCCCGTCGGGTCCTTCTTTCGCGGAACTACCGCTCCACCCCCACGATCGTCTCCGCCGCATCCTCGGTCATCGCCCGAAACGGAAAGCGTTACGAAAAAGAGGTGCAGGCCGTCCGGGGAACGGGAGTTCCCGTTATCATGAAGGAGCTCTCCTCTGAGGAGGCGGAGGCGGAGTATGTCTGCCGCATGCTTCGTGAATGGACAAAGGGAGGGGGACGCATGGGAGAATCGGCCGTCCTTTTCCGGACCCATGCCCAGGCCCTTCCCCTTGAAAAGGCGCTCTCTCTGGCAGGAATTCCCTTTTATCGAAAAGGCGGAGGAGGATTTCTCGAGGGTCGGGAGGTCAAGGATCTCCTGGCCTATCTTAGGGTGATGGCCAACCCCTTCGACAGGGTGAGTCTCTCGCGGATTTTGAACGTGCCGGCCCGGGGACAGGGGGAGAAGGCGCAGGAGATCCTGAGGAGGCTGGGAGAAAACCAGCCCGGAGCAACGGCCCCGGACCTCCTCGAACGCCTGGCCCTTGAACAGCGGCGCGGGGGGAGCCTTCAGGACCTCGCCGCCCTTCTCAGGGAAGGTGGCGACCGGGCCCGTTCGGGTGAGCTCCCCCGGACCCTTCTCGAGGAGGTCCTTGTCCGGACCGACTATCGGGGGTGGGTCGCAACGGCAAGCCACGACCCGGAGGAACGGGAGAAAAGGCTGGGGGTCATTTCTGAACTTTTGCGCATGTCGGAGGCCGTGAGACCTGCCCCCGAGGAAGACCGGGTTCCCCTGTCGGCCTTCCTGGAGGAGATCGCCCTGGCTCAGCAGGAACCGGGGACGCCGGATGACGGAGGCCGGGTCGCGCTGATGACGATCCACCAGTCCAAGGGGCTGGAGTTCGACCAGGTCTTTGTCGTGGGTCTCGAGGACCAGATTCTTCCCATCCGGGGGAAATCCCCCACGGACATCGAGGAGGAGCGGCGGCTTTTTTATGTGGCCATGACCCGGGCCCGGCTCCGCCTGCATCTCTCCTGGTGCCAGACACGGCGGATCTATGGACGGACCCATTCCCATCCCCCCTCCCCCTTCCTCCGCGACATTCCCCCGCACCTTGTCGAAGGCGACCTTCCCTTCGTGGCACGACCTGAAAGGGAAGCCCCCCTCCCCCCTCCTCGGGAATTCCGGCGTCCGTGGGCTGAGGCTTCCGGCCGCGCCCAAACGCGTCAGGAGGGAGCTGTCCCGGATCGGCCAATGGTCCGCCAAAAGACTCCTTCTCGCTGGGAGCCGGGGAGGAGTGATCCGGAAAAAGTCCGGGCCCGGCGTCCCGAATGGATCGGCCGGAAGGTCCTTCATCCCCGCTTTGGTCCGGGGGAGGTCATGGATGCCTTTTCTCCGGACCCCGATCTCGAGGTGGTCATCCGTTTTTCCGACGGGGCGTCCCGCACCCTGCTTGCCAGAGTGGCCAACCTGACGATTCTCGAAGGGTAAGGCAATTCGGCATCTGGCACCGCCTCCGGACTTTTTTCTGGGGGCAGAAAATATTGCTATAATTGGAGGTATCTCCCTTTCGGGGGATTCCTGAAAAAGGTCACTCAATTTGAAAGGACGTTTGTTGTGAATCTTTCCAGATCCGATGTCCTTCACGTCGCCCGGCTTTCGGCCCTGGCGCTGTCGGAGGCCGAGGTGGCCAGGATGACTTACGAGCTCTCCGCCATCCTCAACTATGTCGAAGGCCTGTCCACGGTCGATATCTCCGGGGTGGCGGAGGAAGGAGAGTCTCTTTCTCCGACGCCTTTGGCTCCGGACACTCCGGCCCCCTCCCTGTCAACCGAGGGGGCCCTGGCCGGAGTTCCGGACCGTTCCGGAGCTTTTTTCCAGGTTCCACGAATTCTTGAAGAAGGTCGGTGACACATGCTGAGATCCTTTTTGCGTTCCAAGATCCACAGGGCCACCGTGACCCAGTCCGAACTCGAATACGAGGGGAGCCTGACGCTTGACACCGACCTCATGGAGGCGGCCGGGATTCTTCCCTATGAAGAGGTGGTCATCAGCAACCTCAACAACGGGGAACGTTTCTCCACGTATGTCATCGAGGGGAAAAAGGGATCGGGGACCATCTGTCTCAATGGGCCGACCGCCAGGAAAGGGGCCGTCGGAGACCGCGTCATCATCTTTTCCTACGGGATGCTCTCTCCCGAGGAGGTTCCCCACCACCGTCCGGTCATTGTGATGGTCGACGGAAAAAACGCGATCAAGAGCCGGAAAACGGCAGGCCCTGACAACGGGGAGGGCCGGTGAAGAATCCTTTTTTCACGTCACTTTCGGACTTTGCCAAGGGACGGGACGACAAGCGGTTCACGATCGAGGAGGTGACCCGTTATTTCCTCTCCCGGACGGAGTCGCTCAACGCCTCATTGAACGTCTGCCTCTCGCTCAATCCCAACGCCATCAACCGGGCCCGCCAGCTCGATGCCCGGCTTGCCCGGAACGGGGCCCAATCCCCTTTTTACGGGTATCCTGTCATGGTCAAGGACAATCTCGAGATGGAGGGCTTTCCCACGACCTGCGCCTCCAAGATCCTTTCCGGATACGTCTCCCGCCGGACCGCGACATCGGTGTCGCGTCTCCTGTCTCTCGGGGCCATCGTCCTGGGCAAGACCAACCTCGACGAATTCGCGATGGGATCCTCGACCGAGAATTCCGCCTTTGGACCTACGAAAAATCCCTGGAACCCCGCCCGGGTTCCGGGTGGTTCCTCGGGGGGGTCTGCGGCAGCGGTGGCCGCAGGACTCGCCCCTCTGTCGCTCGGCTCGGATACCGGAGGTTCGATTCGGCAACCGGCCGCCTTTTGCGGGGTCCTGGGCATGAAGCCGACCTACGGACGAATCTCCCGGTCGGGACTGGTGGCCTTTTCCTCCTCCCTCGACCAGATCGGCCCCTTTGCCGTCGAGGCGTCCGATGCGCTTGAGGCGCTGGTCGCGATGGCCGGACGGGATCCCCTTGACATGACGACGGCCGACCGGGACCCCTCCGAAATGCGGTCAGATTTCCGGACGACGGAGATTCCCGGCCTCCGGATCGGGATTCCGGCAGAGCTGTTCGGAGAGGGACTGGATTCCTCCATCCGCGACCGTCTCGGTGAACTCCGGGACTCTCTGGTCGGATCAGGTTCGCGTGAGGTGGCTGTCACTCTCCCCCACTCCCGGTTCGGGATCAACGTCTACTATCTTCTGGCAACCTCAGAAGCCTCCTCGAATCTTTCTCGCTTCGACGGGGTCCGGTACGGCTTCCGGGTGAAAGACCCCGCCGACCTCCGGGCGATGTACGAGGAGACGCGGGACCAGGGTTTTGGAGATGAGGTGAAACGCCGGATTCTCCTGGGAACCTTTGCCCTGTCAGCCGGCTATCAGGAAGCCTTCTACCGCAAGGCCCGGAAGGTCCAGTCCCTCATCAGGCAGGATTTTCTCCAGGCCTTTGAAGACTGTGACATGATCCTGACCCCGACCTCGCCGACTCCTCCCTTTGCTTTCGGGGAGAAAACCGGGGATCCCCTGTCGATGTATCTCTCCGATGTCTACACGATTACGGCCAATCTGGCAGGACTGCCGGCCCTTTCCGTGCCTGTGGGGCTCGACTCCCAGGGATTGCCCGTCGGGGCCCACCTGATTGGCCCCCCCTGGTCGGAAGGCCGTCTTTTGAAGGTGGCCGACAAGATTTCCGGTCTTTACCCCATGCCCCTTCCGGAGATCCATGCGGGCCATCCTGTTGGATTCCGGGAAGGAGGCCTGACATGACCGAGTCTTCCGTCTCCCTTTTCGGACAATGGGAAGTGGTTGTGGGCCTTGAGGTCCACACCCAGCTGCTCACGAAAAGCAAGCTGTTCTGCCGTTGTGAAAATCGCTTCGGGGCGCCTCCCAACACCCTGGTCTGTCCCGTCTGTCTCGGCCATCCGGGGACGCTTCCCGTCCTGAACGGGGAAGCCGTCCGTCTGGGTCTCAGGGCGGGGCTTGCCGCCGGATGCCGGGTCTCCCCTGTCAGTACCTTCGAGCGCAAGCACTATTTCTATCCTGACCTTCCGAAAGGCTACCAGATCTCCCAGTATGCCCGGCCCCTTCTGACGGGGGGAGCGCTTCGGATCAAGACGGAGGCAGGAGAGCGGATGATCCGCATTCACCGGATGCACCTCGAGGAGGATGCCGGGAAGAACCTTCACGCGGGCATTCCCGACAGAAGCCATGTGGATTTGAACAGAGCGGGGGTTCCCCTCCTCGAAATTGTCTCCGAGCCTGATATCAGGAGTCCGGACGAGGCGGTCGACTATCTCAAACGCCTGCGCCAGCTTCTGAGAGCGACAAAGGTCTCGGACGGCAACATGGAGGAAGGCTCCTTCCGGTGCGATATCAACCTTTCGATCCGCCGGGCGGGGACCTCCGTCTTCGGGACCCGGGTCGAAATCAAGAACGTGAATTCCTTCCGTTTTGTCCACAAGGCGATGCTCTACGAGATCGAACGCCAGATTGAAGCTGTGGAATCGGGGGAGAAGATCCTTCAGGAGACACGTCTCTTCGATCCCGTGTCCGGGCGGACCAAACCCATGAGGAGCAAGGAGGAGGCCCTCGACTACCGGTACTTCCCGGAGCCGGACCTCCCCCCTCTTGTCCTTCCCCCCTCCCTCGTCGAGGAGGAGAGGTTGTCCCTTCCCGAACTTCCCGAACAGCGCGTGGAACGATTTTGTGCCGAGATCGGATTGTCCCGGGCCGATGCGGAAATCCTTGTGGCCGAGGAGGCCCTTGCCCGGTATTTTGAAGAAGGGCTGGACCGTTTCCGGTCTGCCGTCGCGGAGGAGGAGGGTTTAAGGAAGGTCCGGGAGCGCTGGACCTCCTTCGTCCTCTCCGAAGTGCTCCGTGAGCTCAACCGCCGGGGAGAGGAGGTCCTGTCCGGACCTACCGCCGTGATGCACGCGGTGGATCTTCTGGAAAGGGTGCTCGCCGGTTCCCTCTCTTTTTCCCAGGCCAAAGAGGTTTACAGCCGGGCAGCGGAGGAAAAAAAGACTCCCGTCTCTCTGGTTGAGGAGTTAGGGCTTGTCCAGGTCTCCGGGGAAGGGGAGCTTTCGGCCCTTGTGGAGGCCGTTCTTGCTGAAAATACTGCAGAAGTTGCAGCCTACCGTGGGGGGAAGGATCGCCTGTTCGGTTTTTTTGTCGGGGCGGTCATGAAGAAATCCCGAGGGAAGGCCAATCCGGAAAAGGTCAACGAGATTCTCCGGGACAAGCTGAAAGGATAAGTCCATGCGTCTGTTTTTTGCTGCGCTTTTAATGGCGGCAGTCCTTCCGGCAACCACCGCCGCCTTCGCGGGGGATCCTTTTTCCTATCTTCCGATGGCTCCCATGGAGAAGACCTATGAGGGGCTGGGGGGCAAAATCCGGGTCGTCGAGACGGTCCGGCCACTTCCCCAAGCGGCCACCGCCCCCCGGACTGTCGAGGTTGTCCGGAAAATTGCCTACCTGAACTTCCCGGCGAAGACCATCATCTCCACCTTTTCCTTCGATCCGTCGACCGGAAACTATGCCAAGCTTTCCAGCACCTCGGCCTTCTCCAAGGCGGTTTTTCATTACCATCCGCCTCTCGTGCGCGTTCGTCTGCCCTTCCGGAAGGGAGACCACTGGGAAGGCGAAGATGGCCAGAACACCATTCACGACCGGGTGTGGGGGAAGGTCCGCATCACCCTTCCGGCAGGAACCTTCGTCTGCTGGGTGGTCCGCCGCAAGCTGACTTATGACCTCATCAGCCGTCGTTCAACCCAGGTCCTCTATGAGTATTATGCCAAGGGGGTGGGTTTCGTGGGGGAGGGAGGCTGGTCGGCCACCGGGAAATGGCACTGGTCAAAACGCCTTCTTTCCTTCAAAATGGGGACGGACCGATCCTGAGGACCTGGCCGGCAGCCTGTCCCAACCTGTTCAGGAGAGACCCATGGCTTTTAGAACCCGGACCCAGGCCGTCCTGTGGATCGCTGTCGCGATGATTCTGGGGGGGGCGCTCTCCTCTCTGGGCGGCCGCTGGCTGGAGGAACGGCCTGGCTTCTGTCTTTCCTGCCATGAAATGACGTTTTACGGGAAAACCTGGCAAGAATCGGGGGCGGCGAAGAAGCATGGACGGTGCATCGATTGCCATTCGGGTCGTGGAATCGTCGGGGCGGTCTCGGCCCAGATGACAGGGATCGTGGAACTCGGAACCCATTTTCTGGGTCATCCCAGACCCAGATTGGTCTACGGACCGGGAGTTGTTCCGAACGAAAACTGCATCAAGTGTCATGTTCACGGCTATATCCGCTCCGCGCACAAGGATTTCGACTTTCGGTCCCATGAATGCGCCTACTGCCACAATCATTTCAAAGACCGGAACTTTTCCGGAGAAATCCCGCTCTCGATGGAGCGATACCAAGAACGATTCGCGAAGGGAGATGTCAATGAGTGAGATCGATCGTATTCATGGCCGGGAGGTTCTCGATTCCCGGGGAAACCCCACCGTCGAAGTGGAGGTGACCCTTGCATCGGGGGCCACCGGGCAGGCGATCGTTCCCTCGGGCGCATCGACCGGCGCCAAGGAGGCGCTTGAGCTCCGGGACCATGATCCTGAACGCTTCGGGGGAAAGGGCGTCCGCAAGGCCATCGAAAATGTCGGAGGGCTCATTCGGGATACCCTCGAGGGCCTTCCGGCCGAAGACCAGGCCTTGATTGACGAGACTCTGATTTCACTCGACGGGAGCGAAAACAAGTCAGTCCTGGGGGCCAATGCCATGCTGGGAGTCTCCATGGCGGTGGCGAGGGCCGCCGCGGCCGAACGGGCCCTCGATCTCTACCGGTGGCTGGGCGGAGCCCTGGTCCGGACGCTCCCGACGCCCTTCATGAACGTGATCAACGGGGGAGCCCATGCGGACAACAATCTCGATTTTCAGGAATTCATGATCGTTCCCCATGGTGCGGAAAGTTTTTCGGAGGCCCTCCGGACGGGTGCCGAGGTCTTTGCCGCCCTGAAGGGGGTTCTCAAGGCCCGGGGGCTCACCACGCTCGTGGGGGACGAAGGGGGATTTGCACCCTCCCTGTCCTCCCATGACGAAGCCTTTGACTTTCTTCTGATGGCGATCGAGAAGGCCGGTTATCGCCCGGGAGAGGAGGTCTCCCTGGCTCTTGATGCGGCCTCGTCGGAGTTTTACAGGGACGGGGTCTATCTCCTGGACGGGGGGAAAAGACGTGTCAGCTCGGGCGAGCTCGTCGATTATTACGAGGAGCTCGTGACGAAATATCCGGTCGTCTCCATTGAAGACGGTTTGGCGGAAGATGACTGGGACGGGTGGATCGCCATGACGAAACGCCTGGGATCCCGCGTCCAGCTGGTAGGAGACGATCTTTTCGTGACCAACCCCTCCATTCTTGCCGAGGGTATAAGAAACGGGGCGGGAACAGCCGTTCTGGTCAAGCTCAACCAGATCGGGACCGTGACCGAAACGATCGAAACGACCCGGCTGGCCCTTTTCCACCGAATGGGGGCCATGATCTCCCACCGGTCCGGTGAAAGCGAGGATACCTTTATTGCTGATCTGGCCGTGGCCACGGAAGCTGGCCAGATCAAGACAGGGTCCTTGGCCCGGGGGGAACGGACAGCCAAATACAACAGACTTCTCCGGATTGAGGAGGCTCTGGGGGACACGGCCCGGTATGCCGGCCTTTCCCTCGTCCGGCGGGGCTAGGACAGACCGATGGGAGGGCCCGTGAAAATGGAGACCCGGGAAAAGGGCAAGGGCCAGCTGTGGTTTTACTGGGCCGTCGGGGCCGGCCTCTGGATCTGGACGGTGTCGGCCCTTTTCTCGGGAACGACCGGGGTTGGGCCGCTTGTCTCCTATTTTTTCAAGGAAAGGGAGGCCCTCCATGCCTTGGTCCGGATCGATGAACGAGTCCGGGTCCTCGGGGGTCGGGTGCAATCCCTTCGGTCCGATCCCTTTGCCATGGAGCGACAGGCCCGTGAACGGGAACATCGCCTCCGGCCGGGGGAAATTCTTGTCCTGCCCCGAGGGGAATCCCGGTAATGTCATTGATTTTTGAGTTGAAAGTGCGTTAGGATCGAAACTTGTTGTGTTCAATCCAAAGAAGAGTCGCGAAGGCAGGTCTTGCGACAGGCAACGGTCCAGTGTGTTGGAGGAACCTTTCCGGTAATGCCGGAAGTTTTTCCTGGGAGAAAACGAGCGCATGTCAAGTGTCATCAAGAAGCGTCGGAAGAAGATCCGGAAACACAAGTACAAGAAACTTCGGAGACAATCCCGTCACAAGAAGAAGTAGCAACGGGCAGAGACAGCAGGAAGGGGATCGGTCGTGAACGAACGGAGGCTGGTCATAGGGGGAACGTTTTTCCTGTTCCTTGTTTCATCCGGCATTGTCACCTATGAACAGATCCAGATCGGAAACCTGCAAGGGGAACTTCGCCACATGAAGATCCTCATGAGGGCCGGCGTGCGTTCAGTCCCATCTCCTTCCGCTTCCTCTCCCTCCGAACCCGCGAAAAATCCCTCCGGCGTTGCAAGCTTCGAGTCCGATACCACCAATACCGCCATGGGAATCAAGGATTTTTCCCCTCTTCTTCCCCCCATGGTTTCCCAAGGCCGGCGTCTGGCCCTGACACACCGGTCCCAGGTCCGCTTTGTTGCCTACCATCTCGTGGTCTTTGAACTTCAGGACGAAAAAGGCCATACGATTCCCGCTCTCTTCAATGTCGAAGATCCGGAAACCTCTGTCTCCTGGCGTTATCTCTATTCTTTTTCCCCTCGATAACCGACCTCTTCAAGCCCTTTCCTATCCCGAAACCCAGACATCAAACAGTCCTCCGGGCCCCCCTTCCTCGTCTTTTCAAGGAGTTTATCGCCTGGATTGTCTGCCAGAGTCCTGCATCGACGAATGCTTCGCCGACGGTATGACCCTTTAGACTGGCCTCCTCCGGCCAAGGGGGATTTGTATTGAAGGGAGAAGGGGCCCTTTTGAAGGAGGGCCCCCGGGATTTCAGAGTCCAGGAGGCTCGGGTTGTCCCTTTATTCCTGTCTTTTCCAGAGTCTTTTGGGGTCCCACAATCACGGTGACGAAGGTCTTTCCACGAAGGAGTTTCTGACCGGCGGCCAGAGCCGAGGCTTGGGTAACCTGGCGGACCTTCTCGGGGTAGTCGGTGAAATAGGTGAGGCCGAGATTGTCGCTCCAGACGACGAGAAGGAGGGAGGCGAGCTTCGATGTGGTGTTCATCAGGAAGGGGAAGCCTCCGATCAGTTCATTCTTGACCGCCTCAACCTTTTCAGGGGAGGGTGGGGTCTTTGTTGCCATGTCAAGAACGGAATCCATTGCCTTGATCACCTTTGCGGTATTGGGGGCATGGGTCTGGAAATTGACCAGAAATGGCCCGGGATAGCGTTCGGCGTCGAGGCCGGTGTGAATGTAATAGACAAGTCCCATCTTTTGCCGGATGACCCGGTTTAACGTGGAGGTATTTGTGGCCCCGAGAACCATATCGAAGACGAGGGCATTGTAGAAGGAGGGATCCTCGCGGGCAATTCCCGTGGTCCCGTAGAAGACGGTCGATTGCCGGAGTTCAGGCTTGTTGATCAGATAGACGCCCGCCCGGGGTGAAAGAGAGGAGGGCCGGTTCGGGGGGGACCCAGTCCGGGATATCGGGCTCCATTTTCCGAAATACCGTTTGGCCAGGCTCAATCCCTCAGACGGGGTCAGGTCGCCGGCCAGAACCAGGACGGAGTGGTCAGGCCGATAGTGGACAGAGATGAAATCGACCAGGTCCTGGCGGGTGATTCCCTTGACGGAGGCGGCTGTTCCCGAGGAGGGATGGCCATAGGGGCCTTGGCCAAAGAGCAGACGGTAAAAAAGGTTGGTTCCCCGCGGACCGGGATGGCTTTCCGCATCGATCAGCGAGGCTATATAGTTCGCCTTTTTCTGGTCAAACTCTGCCTGGGGGAAGGTCGGAGCAGCGATCATCTCCGAGGCGAGGGAAAGGAGAACCGGTGTCTCCGTGGTGAGGCTGTCTCCGGAGACAGTGGTCATGTCCCGGCCGGCTGAGGCCTCAAGGGATCCCCCGGAACTGTCGATCGTCCGGAAAATCGAGAGGGCGTCATGAGTTTTCGTACCACGTTCAAGAAGACTTGCGGCAAGGGAAGCCGTTCCAGCTTTTCCCGGAGGATCTTCCGCCGAACCGGCTCTCAGGCCGATGCGAAATGAGATCAATGGAAGGTCAGGACGGGGAACCACGTAGACTTCCAGACCATTCGGGAGGGTTGTCGAAAAAATTTTCGTGTGCATCGCCGGAACGGGATAGCTGGCGATGGCGGAGGTTTTGGTCGTTCCGGGTTGTTTCCCGGCAATGGACCCGGGAGAGGGAGCATGGGCGCAGGAGGCCAGGAAAAGCAGGGCGGA
>JAJYPO010000054.1 GCA_021795275.1 Nitrospirota bacterium
ACACTGTCCATGAACTCTCCGGGATGGATTGTGTGAGTCGTCTCTCAGGGGTCTTTGCGGACCTTCGCGAGTTTTTTCGCGAGCTCGTCGAGACCGGTGTGAAGATATCGCTGGGTCGTTCCCAGGGAGGCGTGGCCCAGGAGGGCCTGGATCTCCCGGAGATCGGCCTCGCGATTCAGAAGGTGGGTCGCGCAGGAGTGTCGGAGAGCGTGGGGGGTGACCTTCCTCTCCAGCCCCCCCTCCCGGGATCGCCTTCCGACGATCCGACCGACCTGCCAGACGGAAAGCCCCCGATCTCCCTTCCCGGCAAAAATGGGCATCGCCGAATTGAACGCACCCTCCTTTTCGCGCGATGTCCGGTAGGCGGCGAGGGCCGCCATGGCCTCCCCGACAACCGGCACCCTCCGGTCGCGGCCCCCTTTGCCGTGAACCAGAAGGGCTCCTGATCCTTCCTCGAAGTCCCCCCAGACGAGCCCGCACAGCTCGGAAAGACGGACGCCGCTTTCATAAAAAAGCTCGAGAAGGGCTTTGTCCCGGAGATAGTCCGGATCCCCGCTTGCACCAGGGAAACCCACGAGGGCCGAGGCCTCCCCTTCGGAAAGAACGGACGGAAGGACCCGGGGAACCCGGGGTCCGGAAACCAGCCGAAAGGGATCCTCTTCGACATGGCCCTTCTTTTTCAGATACCGGAAGAATCCGCGCAGATTGGAGATGATCCGGGCAATGCTCGACGGAGCGTAGCCCCGTTCATGAAGGCGCTTGACGAAGCGCAGGGCCCTGGGACGGTCGAGACGCTCCCAGAGGAATCCTTCCCCCCCGACCAGCGTCTCTCCCGCCAGACCCGCCAGAAGGGAAAGATCCTTCCCGACGGCCTCGATGGTCCGGGGAGAGCGGCCTCCCTGCTCGAGATCCCTCCGGTAGTCGGAAAAAAGGGGATCCCGGAGTATCCTTTCGTCCTTTCCCCGTCGCTCGCGATCGCTTCGACGCTGCCCCGATCCCTCCCCGCCCATGGCTCTACCTCCTCTCCGGAGTGAGAGACCGGTGTCCGGTCTCCTCCGGACAAAGGGATTCCCGGCAGCTCTTCCACCAGGAGGCGAAATCCCGCCGCGCCCGGTCCACGATGGCCCTTCTTCTCTCGCGTTTTCCTCCCCGGACCCGGGAAGGGAGAGCGGGGAAAAGGCCAAAATGCAGGTTGACCGGAGAAAAGGGGGCGTTCTCCTCCGGGCCGGGCGACTCTCCCCCAGGCCGATAGACGGAAGGAAGAAGGGCCCGGAGGAGGGCTCCCACAGCTGTTGTTGAAGGCGGCAGTGTGGAGGGTGGATCGGGGGAGAGATAGAGGGCCGAGAGGCGCCCCAGGGCGATCGACTCGGTGTACCCCTCCACACCGACCATCTGTCCGGTCGGATAGACTCCCGGAAGTGCGCGAAGCGAGAGGTCGGGCCCCAGAACCCGCGGTGCGTCGAGAAAGGTGTTCCGGTGGAGCGATCCGTACCGGAGGAACTGGACCTCCGCGAAGCCGGGAAGCTTGCGAAAAATCCTGTCCTGCTCCGAGTAACGGAGCTTGGTCTGGAATCCCACCATGTTGTAGGCGGTCTCCTCTTTGTTTTCGGCCCGGAGCTGGACGACGGCATAAGGCGTCCTCCCAGTCCTTGGATCGACGAGACCCACTGGCCTCATGGGACCAAAAGCCAGAGTTTCCGGCCCTGAATCGGCCAGAGACTCCACGGGCTGGCACGCCTCGAAGGCCCTGAGCGCATCCGGCCGATCCTCCACCCCTTCATGGGGGGGGACCCGCTCTCCAAGGAGAAGATCCCCGACCAGCATCCGGTAGGCTTCTTCGTCGAGAGGCACATTGAGATAATCCCCCTCGCCCGGCGTCCCGTAGCGGTCCCCCCGGAACAGAAGCGACCGATCCAGGGACAAGGCGTCAACCACCGGACTGATGGCATCATAGAAGGACAGCCGGTCGCTCCCGATCCGGGCCAGAAGGTCCCGGGAGAGTTCGGGCGCAGTCAGGGGCCCTGTCGCCAGGATCAGGGGGCGATCCGGAGGAATCCGGTCCACACGCTCCCGGAGGATCGTAATGTTCGGATCGGCCGCGACGCGTGAGGTCAGCCCGACGGAAAAGCGGTCCCGGTCGACCACGAGAGCCCCTCCCCCCGGGATGCGGGCCTCCATGGCGGCTTCGAGCACGAAGGACCCCATCGCCCCGAGCTCCTCCTTGAGGAGCCCATGGGCCGTCTCCGGGTCGACGGACTTGAGGGAATTCGAACAGACCAGCTCGGCAAGGTTTCCGGTCCTGTGGGCACCTGTCAGGGTAGACGGCCGCATTTCGTAGAGGGTTACTCGAACCCCGGAACGGGAAAGCGACAGCGCCGCCTCCGTGCCGGCAAGGCCCCCGCCGATCACCGTCACGTGGGCATGGTCGTTCACGCCGTGATCCCCGGCTCCTCGCCGTCCTCGCTCTCGTATCCACATCCTTTTTCGGGACAGGAGATGACCGTTCTCTTTCCACTCTTTTTCTCGACCAGGAAGGCATGGCCGCAAAGCGGGCAGGGCTTGGCCACGGGACGACCCGGGTAGGTCCGGTCGCACTCCGGATAATGGCTGCATCCGTAGAAGGTTCCCCTCTTTCCCTTCCGGGGGGTGATCTCGCCACCGCAGCCTGGACGGGTGCAGGCAATCCCGGTCGGAAGCGGCCGCGTGGTCTTGCATTTCGGATAGTTGGCACAGGACAGGAAGCTTCCGAAGCGACCGGTCTTGAGCACCATGGCCCCCCCGCAGGCCGGACAGGGAGGAATATCCGCCGGGAGGGGTACCGGAGGTTCGGAGTGGCCTTTCGGTGGCCAGGGACGGGTGGTCTTGCAGGCCGGGTAATCGCTGCAGGCCAGAAAGGTTCCGAACCTCCCTTTCCGGACCACCATCGGCTTTCCGCATGTGGAACAGGTTTCCCCGGCGGCCTCGGGAAGGACCTCGGGGGCGGGCCCGTTTTCCGTCTCTACGATGTTGCGGGTGGTCTTGCAGGCCGGGTAGTTTCCGCAGGCCAGGTAAGCGCCATGACGGCCCCATTTTTTGACCATGAGGGTACCGCAGACAGGACAGGGGATCGTGGTCGGCTCGCTCTGGGCCTTCAGGTTGGCCATGCCGCCCCCCTTCGCCTTCGACAGCTCCCTCGAAAAAGGACGATAGAAGTCGTCCACCGCCTCGCGGTAAATCTTCTCCCCCTCCTCTACCGAATCGAGCTCTTCTTCCATGCGGGCCGTGAAGGCGACGTTCAGAAGGTCGGGAAAGGAATCGACCAGGAGGCGGTTCACCGTCTCCCCGAGTTCGGTCGGGTGGAAGCGGTTCTCCTTCTTCTCCACATACTCCCGGTCGAGGATGGTGGTCATGATGGTGGCGTAGGTGCTGGGACGGCCGATTCCTTTTTCCTCGAGCTCACGGATGAGCGAGGCCTCGTTGTAGCGGGGAGGCGGCTCGGTGAAGTGCTGCTGGGATTCGGGGGGAGCGGCGGCTTCCACAGCCTCTCCTTCGTGGAGAAGGGGGAGCTCGTTCTCCTCTTCGGCCTTCTCCTCATCTTCCTCTTCAGGGTTGGCATCCGTTTTTTTCCGGGGCCGGAGATCTTCCCCCCGCAGGACAAGAAAGCCCGGATCGAGCATTCGCCGTCCGGTCGCCCGGAAGGTATCCCCCTTGTCCCCCTCGACGATGACGGTCGTGAGAAGGTATCGCGCCGGAACCATCTGGCTTTCGAGGAAGCTCTGCCAGATCAGCCGGTAGACCCGAAGGAGATCCCGGTCGAGGATCCCCTCGAGAGAGTCGGGCGTTCGGCTGGCGTCTGTGGGACGGATCGCCTCGTGGGCATCCTGGATCCCTTTCTTGTTCCGGTAGGCGGGGCTCCGT
Organism: Nitrospirota bacterium; assembly: GCA_021795275.1. The sequence goes on from JAJYPO010000054.1 coordinate 3,898, forward strand.
GGAGGAAGCGCCTGCGGGTAGGCCTTGGCAATGAAGTTGCGGGCCATCTCCTGGGCCTCGGGAGCGAGACGGACGGAGTCGGTCCTCATGTAGGTAATGAGTCCTGTCTGGCCCTGTCCGGGAAGTTCGACCCCTTCGTAAAGCTTCTGGGCCAGCTGCATGGTCTTCTTGGCGGAAAAGCGGAAGCGCCTGGCCCCTTCCTGCTGGAGGCGGCTGGTCGTGAGCGGGGGAGAGGGCTGGCGCCGCTTTTCGTCTGCGGAGAGGCTTTCGATCCGGAAGCCTTCCGAGCCGATCCGGTCCACCGTCTTCCGGGCCTCCTCGGCATTCGGGATCTGCATCTTCCTGCCAGCGATCCGGTCGAGACGCGCGGTGAAGACGCTGGCGGAGCGGGCCGGATCGGACGGGCGCATCGAAAGGGAGATGGTCCAGTATTCCTCCGGAACAAAAGAACGGATCTCGTTTTCCCGGTCGCATACAAGCCGGACGGCCACGGACTGGACCCGACCGGCGGAAAGCCCCCTCCGAACCCGCTCCCAGAGAAGGGGGGAGAGGGTGTATCCGACGATCCGGTCGAGCGCCCGGCGGGCCTTTTGGGCGTCGACCTTGTGAAGGTCGATCTCGCCGGGTTCGGCCAGGGCCGCCTCGATTCCCCGGGGTGTCAGTTCGTGGACCAGCACCCGGCGAATCGGCTTCTTGAGCCCGGTCAGCTCGCTCGCGATGTGATAGGCGATCGCCTCCCCTTCCCGGTCCGGATCGGAGGCGAGAAAGATCTCCCGGGCCCCGCGAGCGGCCTGGCGGATTTCATCGAGAACCTTCTTTTTCCCTTCCGAGACCACAAACTGGAGTTCGTAGCCATTGTCGACGTCCACTCCGATCTTGGACGGAGGAAGATCCTTCAGATGGCCGACGCTGGCCTTGACCTTGTACCCGCTTCCCAGAATCCGGGTCAGGGTCCTGGCCTTCGTGGGGGACTCGACGATGATGAGTGTCCCCTTCGGAGCGGTCGCGGTTTTCTTCTCCACGATGGGCTCTTCCGAGGCCGCAGACCGGGAGGAGTCCGATGATTTTTTCCGGGATGTCCGGCTCTTTGCAGCCGCGGGAACGGCGGGAGACGCTTTCTTGCGAACACTCACTTTTCAGATGCCTTTCTTGAAGGTTGTCATACAATGTCTCCTCGGGACAAGATCGCGGAGAGGATCTCCTCCGCATCCGACACTCTCCGGGCCCCTTCGCCCGCCAGAAGTGCCGGCCCTTCCTCTTCCCATCCCCTGGCCTCACGATCGAAAACCAGGAGCTCCCGCCCTTCTTCAAGGGCGATGCGCGCCGTCACGTAGGTCCCGGACCGCCGGCGATGGGGACCGGCCACAACCGCCACAGACAGACCGACGATCAGCCGGTTGCGGTGGGGGAAGTGCCAGTGCTCCGGCGGATCCCCGGGAGGGTACTCCGAGAGGAGCAGGCCTCCTCCAGACAGAATGTCCGCCTCAAGGGCCCGGTGTTCGGCCGGATAGACCCTGTCGAGTCCTGTCCCGACCACGGCGATTGTGCGTCCAGCCGCCGCAAGGGCGCCCCTATGTGCGGCCCCGTCCACGCCCCTCGCCAACCCCGACACCACGCATATCCCCAGAGAGGAAAGCTCCCGGACCAGCTCCGAAACCGCCCCGCAGGCCGGCGGTCCGGCATCACGGGCACCCACGACGGCAATTCCGGGAGGAACGAGCGCCAAGAGGTCTCCTTTCATCCAGAGCAGGAACGGGGGAAAAGAGAGATCCGACAGGAGACCGGGCCATCCGGAAGATCCGGGATGACTCATCTTAAGCCCAAGGCGTTCGGAATTGTCAAGAAGCGTCAAAAGCTGGGCCGTCAATCGCTCCCGGTCTTTTGGAGACAACTCTCCGAGAATCCGGTCCCTCGCGGAGGCGACACTCTCGTCCGACTGAGCCCGGAGACGGCGCCTCCGGCCCAGGGCTTCGAGTTCGGCCAGATGGGCCACGCCCCATATCAGGAGAGCAGCCCGGTCCGGATCAGGGGACACGGAAAACCTCCCGGGATTTTTCTTCACGGAGAATCGGGGTACAATGGGCCCTGTTCAGGGCCTCGTGCGCATTCCACGTTTGCCGACAGGAAGAAGAACCATGGACCAATCCCTTTATCACCTGTTCCTTTACGCCACCATCATTCTGACCGTCCTGACGATGCTCGGGACAGCCTATTATCTCTCGGACCGCAAGCGCAGGCTCGCGGAAAATCCGGACCGGCAAACCCTTTCCCCATCGGAGCGAATCTCCGAGATCGACTCCCAGATTGCCGCCTTTCAGCGCCGGATTTCCGACCTCGAGGAGGAGAAGAAAAAGATTCTCTCCTCAAGCCGCAGCTGAGACTCCCGAACCCTAGACACCCCTGTCGACATAGAGTTCTTCGCGGGCGGCATTGTATCCGAAGAGTTCGGCGTAACGCCCCCAGTTGACGAGCATCGAAAAGGAGGTGTCCACATCCTCGTTTGGAAAGACTTCCCCGATTCTCTGCTTGAGCGTCTCCATTGAAAGGCTTTCCTGCTCCTCCCCTTCGAGCCATTCGAAAACCCTGGAAAAAAGAGGAAGGGTCAGCAGACGCTCCCGGATAAGCTTCTTCCGGCCGTTGATGTCCTTTTCCAGAATCTCCTCTCCAAGGGAAGTGAGCGCGATATCGCTTTCGGGTGTGATGACGAACCCCAGGGATTCGGCGGCCTTCACGATCTGAAGCTCCTCGCCCAGTTCTAGATGGAGATCGACCCCGAGCTGGTAGAGATCGGAGGCCCCTCCCTTCTCCTTCAGGATCTTGAGAAGACCGATTATCCGACTGATCCCCGTATAAGGCTCAGGTTCGCCTTCCATCACCCTTCCTCCTTGTCGTATGACGCGCCATTGGTCCTTTGTCTGCCATCAGGAAATGAGAGAGAAAATCTCGTCCGAAAGCCGTTCGAACTCCGGGTGTTTCCGGCTTCTCGGACGGGGTAGATCCACCGTGATTTCTCGGACGACGTGGGTCGGTCGCCTGGAGAGAACGACAACCCTGTCGGCCATCTGGATGGCCTCTTCGATGATGTGGGTCACCATGATGATCGTCCGGACCGGCATCTCCGGATCCTTCCAGAGCATCAGCACCTCGTCCCGGAGGGTCACCGAGGTCAGTGCGTCAAGATTTGAGAACGGCTCGTCCATGAGAAGGATCCGGGGCTCGATCGCCAGCGCCCGGGCAAGACCCACCCGCTGCTTCATCCCGCCGGACAGTTCGCGAGGATAGGCTTCCTCGTATCCTTCCAGTCCCACCTTGTCGATGTAGAAAGAAACCGTCCGGTCGATCTCGGAAGGCTTCCTACCCCGCGCGACCAGACCCAGGGCCACGTTGTCCCGGACCGAAAGCCACGGGAGAAGGGCGAATCCCTGGAACACCATGGCCATGTCCGAATTCACTCCGTCCTGGGGACGGTTCTTGTAGGAAACCTCTCCCGATGTCGGTGGGATCAGCCCCTGGAGTATCCTCAGAAGGGTCGATTTCCCGCATCCCGAAGGCCCGACGATAGCAACGAATTCTCCCTCCTCCACATCGAGGGAAAGGTTGTCGATCGCCCGATAGGAGCGGGTCTCCCGGGTAAAGTCCCGTGCGACATTCCTAAGGCTCAGAAAGTCGGACCGGCTAGGCGTCATACCCGTACCTTCGGGTCACCCGATCGTAGAGAGGAACCCAGAAAAGCCTGTTCGCGGCCACCACCGCCGCGGTCATGACAAGAAGGGCGGCCACGATGAGGACCGGATGGCCTCCGGAATAGGTCGCCCTGTCGAGAAAGGCCCCAACCCCCCGAACTCCGTAGTCCTTCTGGGCGTAAACGACATACTCGGAAACGATCAGGGCGTTCCACCCCCCCCCGAAGGCAGTAATGGAGCCGGTCACCAGGGAGGGCATCAGGAAGGGGAGAAAGACCTTCCGGAGAAACAGTGTCCCCCGCATTCCGAAGGTGAGGGAGACCTCGCGGAGCTCGGAGGGAAAGGTCCCCACCCCCGAGAGCAGATTAAACAGCAGGTACCACTGCATGCCCGACATCAGAAGGATCACCGAGGCCAGGTTCATGCTATGCAGCTTCTGGACCACCAGGACAATCACGAACGGGAACAGCGCGGTGGCCGGAACCGAGGCCATCACCTCCGCCAGCGGGAAGATGATCCGCGACAGGCGGGGGGTCCGGAAGACCCAGTAGGCCAGCGGAATGGTCCAGAGGAGGCTCAACAGATATCCCGCCATCAGACGAAGCATGGAAAAAACGAGATCGGCCGGAAGCTCTCCCAGCGCGGCCCAGGGAATCCCCTGCCGGATCCATCCCGAAACCACGTGAGCTCCCCCGAAAAGCCCCTTTGCGATGACGAAACCCACCAGGAATCCGCCCCCGGCCCGGAGCAGGAATTGAAGGGAGGGAGACAGGGGGCGCCGCACAGTGCGGCCCTCGCTCCAGAGGATCCGGACCAGTCGGCCCATCGAACGGGCAATACTCCTCCTGAGGCGGGCCAGCCCTTCGGAGGAGGCCAGAAAATCGTAGACGGGGGAGGACACACGGGAAAAGGGCCCTTCCACCTCTCCGATCCGGAAGGTGTGCGACCAGACGAGCGAGGGTCGGAACACAAGAAGGTCCAGGACCATCACCGTCACGATCAGGGCCCCGATCCCCAGGAGGGCTTCACCGAATCTTCCCTTTTCCGTACTGGCCACCAGAAAGCTTCCCAGTCCGGGAAGCTCGTAATGGACGGGGCCCAGGGCGATCATCTCGCAGGCGATCAGAAAGTACCATCCGGCAGTCCAGGAGAGGACGGAGTTGTAGACGACCTTGGGAAGGGTCAAGGGAACGAGAAAGCGGACGCCCCACAGCCAGGAGGGCGCCCGGATGCCCCGGAACAGGTCCAGAAGATCGGGAGGGGCAGTCCTGACCGATTCGTAGACGGCAAAAGCCATGTTCCAGGCCATGCTGGTCGCGATCAGGACGACCGAAGCCGCCTCCACGCCCATCTTCGTGGACGGGAAGAGGGGAATCATCATCAGGACGACCGCGGGAAAGAATCCCAGGACGGGAATCGACTGGAGAATGTCCAGGACCGGGATCAGGATCCGGGATCCCCAGCGGGTCAGGGCGGCGGCGAACCCATACAGGTAGGCAAAGGCCAGGGAGAGAAGATAGGCCAGGAGAAGGCGAAACAGGGAGTGCAGGATGTCCCCGGGAAGATCGGCCAGGTCCTCCCGGGGAATGACGGGGGAGCCAGAGGGGGGGGTGCGCGAAAAAAGGAGCACGATGCCCGACAGGATGCCAACCACGATGGCGGTCGGGAGAAGAAAGGTCAGCTTCCGGAAGAGGTCAGTGTTCACAGACTCCCTCCTCCGGGGTTCCCGCGCCAGAATCTTGAAAAAATTCCTTGTTCCGGTACCATGGAGACAGCGTCATCGTCCATCCATACACACTCATGCACACCCGCGGAAAGGTTCGCCCATGGACACCCGAACGGCCCTTCTGCTTCTGGTGATTTTAGCGGCAATACTCGTCGCCGGAATCCTCTTTTTTCTTTTTCGGGCGCTCAAGGTGCTCGACCGCGTCGAAGCGTCGACCCGGGAACTCGAGACGGCCACAGTTCCCCTCGTCGAAAGCCTTCGCCGGATGGCCGAAGAGGTCGAACCCGTCGTCAGGAGAACCACCGAGCATTACCGGACAATCGAAGAAGGGATCGGAACTCTCACCCGGAACCCCTTCCTGTCCCTGATTTCCCCGATCCTGAAGACGGGTGGAGGGCCAGTCCATGTCGTGACCAGCCTGTTCAGGATCATCCGGGGGGTCGCCGCCGGATTGTCCAGGGCCCGTGAGGTCCTGAAAGAACCACGCCCGCCTCTGAACCCCACCTCTTCTACACCCAACAAACAGGAGAATCACCATGGCCAGTGACAGGAATGATACAGGACTTGCCCTCTTTTTGACAGGGCTGGCATTGGGCGCGATCGCCGGAGTCCTTCTCGCTCCCGCTTCGGGGGCAGAAACCCGGAGAAAAATCGTCGACAAGGCGCGTGCCCTTCGCGAGGAGGCCGAAGAAGAGTTCGAGGAAGGGATCGAGCATCTCAAGCACGACCTCCCCGCAAAAAAGGAACGCTACGCCGAGGCGGTCCGGGAAGGATGGAAAGCCTTCCGGGCCACCATCGAAAAGGACCGGACGCCCTCCTCCACTCCGGGAGCCTGACCCCCTCAATAAAAAGAGGGGGGACGCCCGACGGGCCTCCCCCCTCCCAAAGCCGCCTCTTTCTGAAGTTTCGCTTACAGGCGGACCGGTCCCGAAAGGATGTCCCCTCCGGTCGTTGTCGTCACTGGGCGTCCGTGGTCGAAGGTCACGGCCTTGACCCGGGGTGTTGTGCCCAGGTGGCCGACAAGCGGCATGGCCGACCGGTAGAGCGTCACAGAGGGACGTCCGTCCTTCCCGGACGCGACACGGATGGCCGAGAGCTTCTTGGAAACGGCATCATAGTGCCATGCGAGAAGGATGCGGGATCCGGCCTTGTCCGATCGGGAGAGCCACCCGTCGGGATCCTTCGAGGGGTCGGCCCCGGGACCCTGGGTTCGGGAGGAGGCCACGGAGGGTTTGTTGGTGATGGGGTTCACATGGCTCCAGAACTCGATGGGGTTGAAGATGATCACATCCCCCAGACCGGCCAATCCATATACGGGAAGAATGACCATGAGAGCCGTCAGCCCCGACCGCGCCCACTTGTTCTCCACGCTCCCGTTCGCCTTGTAGAGGGTATGCACCAGGGCAAACTGGCCGTAGCATCCTGACATGACCGTCGTCAAAGCCAACATGGCCATTCCAAGCCCCAGCCGTTTAATCTTTAAGTTCATAACGTCCTCCTTATTTAAATTCAGGGAGCCCCCGCGGAACCTGTCCCCGGTGACCCGCTGGGGCTAGCGTAGAAGATTCCTCCGGAAATGGCAAGAGAATTTCCCGCCACATAGCAGGAAAGCGCCTGAGGGCAGACCATGCCGGTGAAGGAGAGTTGTGCAGCGGCCGGCGGAAGGATCTGGGGAGCCGCCGCCTCCCCCGAAACCGATCCGCCGGCCAGGGCGGTGACCTGATAGAGCGAACCGTTCTGTCCATAAGCGAAGATGGTGCTTCCGGGACCGATGTAGATCCCCGTCAGTGAGGGAGGCATCTGGGCCCCGCCCTCCCCCAGGATGAGGGCCGAGGACCAGGTTGCGCCCCCGTCGACCGTCTCCAGAAGTGCCCCCGTCCCGTCCACATAACAGGTGGAGACCGAGAGGCAGCCCACCCCGCTCACCCCCTGGGGAGCGAGGACCTGGGGAACGACGATAAGGGTCCAGGTCTGACCTCCGTCCCCCGAATAAAGGAGAGCATTCATCCCGGTCCCCGACGTATTCGAGGCCGAAATCCAGATCGAGGACCCGAGGAGAAAGACCTGGTTGAAGTTGGCCGGTCCGATGGCCGCCGAAAGAACATTGAGGTCGGGCGTCCAGGACGCCCCGGAGCCGTTCTGAAGCAAAAGGGTGTTGTTGTCCCCCACGATGGCGCAGGCGGGAGAGCCCGAACTCTGGCAGACGACCTCGTTCAAGGTCAGGTTTCCGTTGGTGGTCACATTGGTGATCGAAAAGCTCTGTCCTCCGTTGGTGCTCTGCAGGATCAGACCCTGGTTTCCGACGATGGTGCACTGGGTTCCCGACAGACAGGCGATCGAAGTGAGGTTGAAGTTCGCGAGAGCGGCCCCGAGACCGCTGTTGGCCGGAATCCACAGTTGTCCCCCGTTCTGGGAGACCAGGAAGAGCCCCGACTGTCCGACCGCGATGCAGCTCTGGGGCGACGGGCACGCAATGGCGGACGGCTCCGCCCCGGAGGGGGTATAGGCCAGAAGCCAGAGGAGAGCGGACGGCGCCTGACAGGACGCCAGGAAGAGCATCACCAGGATCGCCACCCCTCCTCCCATCCGCCTGCGGCGGGCCGAATCAATGTTCATGGCTTCTCCAAACGACTCTTTCCAAAACGATTTTCATCCCCCGGCACTGCCTCTTAGGTTGTCCATGTTATGGATCATGGGAGCATTTTCCAACGTGTCCCACCGGAACCAGGAACGGCGACGTCCTCTGGAGGAACATCCAGGCTGCCTCCCCAGTCAATAAAAGAAATTCTTGCGCCAGGGATCAGGCTCTCCTCCGGACTTTTTCCTCCCGACCCCTTCGCCTCATTTTCCATGATTATCTCTGTTTTGCACCCCTCCGTCATCTTCTGGCCTGTCGTCATCCTTCCCCGGAGGCGCTGACGCTCCGGCGGCGAACCGAACGTCTGGAACGGCTGGACAACGATCCCGGATCAATCCGGACCGCGAGGCTCCGGAGAAGGTTGCTCGGGAAGACCGCTGCGGGGTTCAGCTGCTTTCGAGCACCGAACCCGGATGCCTTGACAGCGAAAAAGCAAGTCTCGTCGACCGGGTAGCCGAAAATGCCTCCGTCGCCCTCGACGACTTCGGAAAAAGAGTCTCGCATCCTCGCGGTCCAATCGGAAGGATTTGAAAAGGGAATACTCTTTAGGTAATACCCGAAACACTTTTGTCCATTTCCGCTCCCTCCAGTGGACTGGCAGGACCGTAGAAGCTCCCCCTGAGTGTGACATGAATATTGGCATCGGGTTTGCATTTCTGAGTCAATGAAAGAAACCCGTCACTTCCATGCGCCGGTCAAGGAGCCCGTTCATGAACTCTCTCCTGAAAAACTACGACCCAGGTCTCTTTTACGATGAACTCGTCGCGGCTCCCGCTCTTCCCCGACCTTCCTCAAAAGTTCTCTTCGAACTTCTGGACTCCCTTCCCGAGGGAGAGCTGGGAAGGCTCCAGAAGGCCGCGGAAATGGCCCTTTACCGGATGGGTGTCACCTTTACCGTCTACAGCGATGACAGCGGGCTTGAGAAAATCATGCCCTTCGACATCATTCCCCGCGTG
>JAJYPO010000252.1 GCA_021795275.1 Nitrospirota bacterium
AATTCGGGCAGCGTTTTGAGCACCCGGAAGGCCGGCTGAAGAACGGGGAGATCGCAAGTGAGTCTGGCGGCAAGAACTCCACGCCGGCCGGCCATGGATCCCGTCCGGCCACTCAGTGGAAAACGACTCCGCGGGAAGAAGAAGCCGAAAAGTTTGCCCGGGAGATTGTCCGGGAACTTTCTTCGGGGCTTTCGGCGAAGAAGTTCGACCGGCTTCTCATTGCCGCCTCCATGGACTTCATGGGGAAAATTCGCGACCTTCTCGACAAGCCGCTCCAGGAACGGGTGGCCGCGACGGTGGTCCGCGACTACACGAATCTCCCCGCAAAGGAGCTTCGCGAGAATCTCTCTGACGTCCTTCTGGTCTGACAGTGGGAGCCTTCCGGGATCGGGCGGAGGCCGCCCGGGAGCTCTCTGTGGCTCTTTCCCCATGGCGGAGAACCCACCCGCTCGTCCTGGCGATTCCTCGCGGGGCCGTGCCGATGGCAGAAATCCTGGCCCGGGATCTCGGAGGAGACCTCGACGTTGTCCTGGTAAGAAAGATCGGGGCCCCGGGAGACCCGGAGTTCGCCGTCGGGGCTGTCGATGAAAGCGGCTCCCTTTCCCTCTCTCCCGAGGCAAGGCTCATCGGGATCGGGCCGGAGGAGGCGGAAGCGGAGCGCCAGCGCGAGCTTCTGGTGATCAGGGAGCGCCGGCGGCTCTGGGGGAAGGGGCGTCCGCCGGTCGACCCTTCCGGACGGACCGTCATCATCGTCGACGACGGGATGGCCACGGGGGCCACCATGGCCTCGGCCCTTCGATTCCTTCGGGAGAAAAAGCCAAAAATCCTGGTGGCTGCAGTCCCGGTGGCCTCCCGCGAGGCCCTGGATCGGATCCGGCCCCTGGCCGATCGGACCGTCTCCCTTCTGACTCCGGAGAGATTCCTTTCCGTGAGCCAGTTTTACGAGTCCTTCCCTCAGGTCGGGGACGAGGAGGTCCGGCGAATTCTCGAAAAAAAGGATCATTGACGGTCAGGCTTGTTTTCCCTTCTCCTCTGTTTTTCTCTCAAGGGAAAGTTGAACGCACGTCTTCATAGGTGCTAACGGATGGGTGTCGTCGGGAGGATCTTCCCATGGAGACTCAGAACAGTCTCGAGGAGGAGAACCGGAGAATCAGGGAAGCCTTCGAAACCCTGACCCGGTTCTATGGGGCCCTCACCTCCCTCAACGCCCTGGCTCGGGAAAGGACCTCCGAAGCGGACTTCCTGACCCGGACCATCTCCATTCTTATCGAACGGGCCGGCTTCACCGCCGCTGGCTTCTATTTTGTCGACGGTCCAGTTCTGCGTCTGGGGGTCCACCACATCACCGACCCCGATCAGCAACGGGATCGCCATCCCCTTCTCTTCTCGCTCGACCCCGAGTCTCCCGACAGCAGAACCGGAACCGTCCGGGCCTTTCGGAGCGGGATCCCCGTTTTCATTGACGACCTGCAAAAGGCCTATCACGATGCGGGTCTCGACCGTCGGGCCGAGGACTACCGGAGCATCGCCTTCCGCTCGACGGGGCTGTGTCCCTTCGTCCGGGGAGGGGAGATCGTCGGAGTCTTTGCCGTCGTTTCCGACCGGACCCACTACTTCACCCCCGAGATCCGCGAGCTCCTGCTTGAGGCCTCCCGCATCATCTCCTTTACGCTGGACTATATCGATGCGGAATGCGCCCGCCGGCAGTCCGAAGAGGACTTCCGCACCCTCGTCGACGCGCTTCCCGATGGGGTCTGGCTCAAGGATGGAAAAGGGGCCTGGCTCCTGGCGAACCAGGCGGCGCTGAATCTTTTGGGGTGGTCGGGAAGAAGCGACTGGGCGGGAAAGACCGAAGGAGATCTGGCCCGAATGAATCCCGCGTTCTCGGGCCCTCATCTCGCCTGTCAGGCCACGGACGAGCAGGCGTGGGAGAACAGGACGATGACCGATGCGGTCGAGGTGGTGGAAACTCCCGACGGCTCCGTTCATGTCATCGAGAGCCGGAAGGTTCCCCTCTACAACAGTGATGGATCCCGCCGCAGGCTGGTGGTCATCGGACGGGACATGACGGAGAGGCTGAAGGCCGAAGAGGAGCGGAATCTTTCCGAAAGAATCTTTGAAACGAGCCCTTTCGGGATCTTCATCAGCGATTCCTCCCGCAGAATCATTCGCGTCAACCCTGCCTTTACCGCGATCACCGGATGGAAGCCACAGGAGGTCCTGGGGAAAAACTCCCGGATGCTTGCCGACACCTCGGTGACCGACGAGGCGTCCCGGACTCTCTGGGAGCATGTGGACACCCGGGGTTCCTGGTCGGGGGAGGCCCGCTGTCAGAGAAGCAACGGAGAGCCGTATATCGCCTGGTTTGACATAAACGCCCTGAAAAAGGGCCATGTGACCACGGGATACTTCGGCATCTTCTCGGACATCACCAAGCGGAAGGAGGATGAGGAGCGAATCATCTACCAGGCCTTCCATGATCCCCTGACCGACTTGCCCAACCGGCGAAGTTTCATGATGCGGCTTGATGAAGCGATCTCCCGCGCCTTGCGGGATCCGGAATTGACCTTTGCCCTGGGAATTCTCGATCTCGATGGCTTCAAGGAGGTCAACGACCGTTATGGCCATCCGGCCGGGGACGAGCTTCTCGTCGCGGTATCGCAACGCTTGGAAAAGAGCCTCCGGTCCACCGATTTTCTGGCCCGCTTCGGGGGTGACGAGTTTGCCATTCTCTTCGACAATGTCACCGGGGACGACCCCGTCTTCGAGCGGATTGTCGCGGCCATGCGCGTCCCGGCCGTCATTCGGGGCCATCAAGTCCCTCTTTCGGCAAGTCTCGGGCTGAGTCTTTGCCCTCCGGACTCTCCCGAATCGGACCATCTTCTGTCCCGTGCCGATGCGGCTCTCTACGAGGTCAAGAGGCGGGGACGCAACGGTTGGGGAATAGCCTCG
>JAJYPO010000055.1 GCA_021795275.1 Nitrospirota bacterium
CCCCTCCCCCCCTTCCCATTCCGCCGAACAGGTCCCAGAAGTCTCCCATCCCTTCTCCGGAAAAGCCCTCGAAGGGTCGTCCCGCTCCCTCTTGAGAGGAGGCCCTTCCCCGACCTGTCCCCCCCCCGGAGAGAAGCGCGTCGTATTCCTTTCTCTTTTCCTCTTCGGAAAGCGTTTCGTAGGCTTCGTTGATCTCCTTGAAGCGGAGTTCCGCCTCCTTGTTGTTCGGGTTGACATCGGGGTGGTACTGGCGGGCCAGCTTTCGATAGGCCTTCTTGATCTCCTCCGAGGTCGCCTTCCGGTTGACTCCGAGACGGTCATAAAAATCCTTTGCCATTCCCTATCCTTTTCCTATCTCCTGGGCCGACGGACCGATGTCTGCCGGGGAGCCTTCAAGAAAAAAGTTCGCGCCCACCCTCGGAGCGACAAGGAGGTCGTTAAAAATCTCCCGCGAGAGTTCGAGGGCGTTCCACAAAAGGACCCCTTCCGTCGCGACCGGGCCCTCCCGCATCATGGCTAGATAGGCCTCGATCTCCTCCCGTCCGGCCTGGACCCGGGAGTTGAAGCGTACGATCCCCGCCTTTTCCCAAAGAATGTTCCGAACCATTTTCATCGTCACCCGACCGGAAGGAATCGTGGGAATGACCCGGGGAATTTCCCTCTCTTCCTCCGGGGGCGGGGTCAAATCCACGTCGACCGTCCGGTCGGTTACAATTCCAAGAACGACCCTGTGTCCCATGACCAATGCTTCGAGAAGAGAGTTTGATGCCAGCCGGTTCGCCCCGTGGACCCGGGTGCTGGCCACCTCTCCCACGGCGTAAAGCCCTGGAAGGGAGGTTCGTCCCTCCATGTCGCTTGTGATTCCGCCCATCTGGAAATGGGCCGCCGGACGGATTGGAGCTCGGTCCCGGGACAGGTCGATGCCGACCGACAGACAGTGGTTGTAGACCTGGGGAAACCGCTCCTTCAGGTAGAGGGCCGGCAGGTGGGTCACCGAGAGGTAGAGAGGCGATTCCGGATGGGCACGGGCTTCGAGCCAGAGCGCCCGGGAGACCACATCCCTCGGAGCCAGCTCTCCATCCGGATGATATCTGAAAAGAACGCGCTCCCCTGCCTCGTTCACCACATGCCCCCCTTCACCCCGGAGGGCTTCTGTCAACAGGAAGGGGGCCCCTCCCGGAAGGTCGAGGACCGTCGGATGAAACTGGGTGAAGGCCAGACGTTCGAGTTCCGCCCCGGCCCGATGGCAGACCGCCGCGGCGTCTCCCACCTGTGACGGAGGATTGGTCGTCCTCGCAAAAAGGGCGCTAAAGCCCCCGGTCGCCATGATGGTCGCCTTTGCAAGAACTTCCAGCCATTCGTCCCCGGTTTCATCCATGAAGAGCCCACCCGCCACCCTGCCGTCCTGCCCCTTGAGGAGCCGGGTCAGACGGCAGGGAGTCAGAAAAGTGAATCGGTCGTGGCCATGGACGTTCTGTGCCAACGTCTTCAGTATGAGTGAGCCTGTCTTGTCCCCTCCCGCATGGACGATTCTTGGACGGGAATGGGCCGCCTCCCGCGTGAAAAGGAATTCCCCTTTTTCATCCCTGTCAAAGGGGACCCCATAGGAAACCAGAGTTGCGAAAGCTTCTTCGGAGCCTTCGATCAGGAGACGAACCCTCTCCTCATCACAGAGTCCGGCTCCCGCGCGGATCGTGTCTTCGACATGAGAGTCGATGGCGTCCCTGTCGAATCCCCAGGGAATCGCGAGCCCTCCCTGGGCGTAGTAGGAACTCCCGGACGAGATCGATCCCCGGGATGCCAGCGCGACGCTGCCCAGCGGAAGCAGATCAAGGGCTGTCTGATAGCCGGCGATTCCTCCCCCCACAATCAGGAAATCGGACGTGATTCTCCTTGGTTCCGGCGATCTTTTCATGTTTTCGGTGAAAGCTTCGCTGGAACGGCAAGGAAGGTGTCCCCCGAAATGGACTCGATCCGAGAGGGATTGGGGGTCTTCGCCATCGAGACGACGATCTGGCATTCCCCCGTCTGGAAATAGCGCGGTCCGGATCCAGATTTTGGAAGGCCTGTCATGGTCCAGTGCCCCCTGAAGGTGATCGAATGCGTTGTGGGATCAACCTCTCCTGAGTCCATCACCAGGGTCAGATCCAGTTTCCGGAACATTCCGAACATCTTGGCCAGCTGGGGCCGCGTTTCGGGACGGTTGGCCAGCGAAGAGGTCAAAAGGGAGACGACTTCGTCAACCGATTCCTTGGAATAGGCTCTCCGGAGAGACTTTCCTATCTTCCAGGCGGATACAAGCGACTGCTCTTCTGGAGTCAGAGGCTTGACCTCACCGCAACCGGACGAAAGCAGCGCGACCGCAAAGAGCAGAACCAGAATTGCTCCGTTTAAATTTCCCATCCGACACCCCATTACGGCCCGGACGATTCCGCCATTTTCCCCACTCATCTTCACCCCAGCCCTTAACCGTTTCACACTGCCCATAACGCCCTCCCGGGCACACGCGTTCGAATTATAGACCGCCTTCCCCGACAGGTCAAAGAACGGATTTTTGGGAGGGTGTATGACCTAGCTTATTTTTTCGTTTGTCCGTCTCTCACGACCGTGTTATCCTTTTTTAAAATACTTCAGGAAATTCACGCTTAAACTCAGGACTTCCTCCTTGCCCCTACCCAAAGATCCGTCGATGCGTGTTCGATTCGCTCCCAGCCCGACAGGCCACCTTCATCTTGGAGGGGCACGGACGGCCCTTTTCAATTTTCTCCTTGCACGCCACTATGGAGGGACACTGGTCCTCCGGATCGAGGATACCGATCGGGAGCGTTCGACCCAGGACTCCATCGCCGCCATCCTCGAAGGACTGGGTTGGCTCGACCTTTCATGGGACGAGGGACCTTTTTACCAGACTGGACGTTTCGACCGCTATCGGGAACTCGCGATGGAGCTGCTCGAAAAAGGACACGCCTACCGGTGCGACTGTCCTCCTGACCTTCTCGAATCGAAGAGGGCGGAGGCCATGAAACAGGGCCTTCCTCCCCGATACGACGGTCGCTGCCGGGACCGCTCGGTCTCTCCCGATCGCCCCCACGTTCTCCGTTTCCGAACCCCGGAAAAGGAGTCGATCGTCTTTGACGACCTCATCCGGGGCCCCCTCTCCTTCGACAGCTCCGTGCTCGACGATCTGATCATTATTAGGTCCGACGGGGGGCCCACCTACAATTTTGCCGTCGTGGTCGACGATGTGGACATGAAAATATCCCATGTCATCCGCGGGGATGACCATATCAACAACACTCCCCGGCAGATTCCAATATTCAGGGCCTTGGGCGCTCCACTACCGGATTTTGCCCATCTTCCCATGATCTACGGACCCGACAGGACACGTCTGTCGAAAAGACACGGGGCCACATCCGTCATGGCCTATCGGGACATGGGATTCCTGCCCCAGGCCCTGGTCAATTACCTCGTGCGGCTGGGATGGTCCCACAAGGATCAGGAGATCTTCACCCGGGAAGAGCTGGTCCATTTTTTTGATCTCGACCATGTCGGCTCCTCTCCCTCTGTCTTCAATCCCGAAAAGCTTCTCTGGCTCAATGCCCACTATATCAAGAACACCCCTGGAGCCGATCTTGTTCCGCTCTTAAAGGAAGCACTCCCTCCCTTGCCGGATCCTCTCTCCCAGAGCTCCGATCCCGGCTATTGGACACGGTTGGCCGACGAGCTCAAGGGGCGCTCGAAAACATTGAACGACCTGGCCCAGCTCGCCCATCCCTTTCTTGATCGCTCCCGGACCATCGATCCCGAAGCCCGGAAAAAAGTGCTCACCCTCGCAAACTCCACTGTTCTCGAGCAACTTTCCCTCGCCTTGAGGGCACTCGAGGACTGGTCGGGGGAGGGGCTCCGGAACGTTTTTGCCCAGATGGGGGAATCGTTGCACATGAAGCTCGGTGAACTTGCGCAGCCTGTTCGCGTGGCCATCACCGGGAAAACTGTCAGTCCGGGTATCTTTGAGGTACTGCTTCTCGCGGGACGCGAAATCTCCCTCGCCCGTCTGGAAGAAGCCCTGCGCCTTTCTCGCGAACCCGTAAACAATGGCAACACTCACGATTAATGAAGGCAGGTGACCGATGATCGATCCCTCCCCCCATTCGCCTCGACAGGACAGCCACATCGAGTTTGTCCAAAAACTGAGAAAGGTCCTGCTGCGAATCGACGACATCATTCATTTGATCGTCGCCGTCTTTCTCATGTCAGGGGCTGTGATCGTTCTCGTTCATTCGGCCATGGGTCTGACCGACCTCAAAACAGATTCCGTCCTCCAGCTGATAAACGACATGCTTTTCGTCGTCATCATCCTCGAGCTTTTGTGGATCATGCTAAGCTATCTTGGGAGAAGACGGTTCCCGATCGCCTCCTTCATTCTGATCGGGATCATTTCGACCATCCGACGGATCCTCCTGGTGGAAGCCCAGTCTTCCTACAAGGAAAGCGAACGGTTCGGGGACTTTTCATATCATTCCCTGCAACTCATACTCTATGTCGTCATTGTGCTGATACTGGTCTTTGCCTACAGCATTCTCGTCAAGATCTCTACCGCAAACGAGGCGGAGAACAGGCAACATGACTGAATTCTCGCGCCTGAGGCGCCTTAAAGCTATTTCCCTCGCGACGGTATCCATTTTTTCGCTCTCCGCCTGCGCCTCCTTCTATCACTTCCGGCCTCTTTCCCGTCCCGATCCAGCGACCATGCCCATCGTGGAAAAAATTCCCGGATCCGGCCTCACGATCGGGATCCGCTCCTATCACACAGCTCAGGACACCCATGCGCTCTTTGGCCACCAGGGACTTTGGAGGCAACATGTCATTCCCATTCAAGTCGTTCTCGCGGAGAGCGGTAAAAATAATGTGGAGGTCCACCTCGTCCCTCACTCCGTCTATCTCTC
Source organism: Nitrospirota bacterium (assembly GCA_021795275.1). Next base: position 4,947 of record JAJYPO010000055.1, read on the forward strand.
TCTCCTGAAAAAGAATTACCGGAATATTTCGCCATCCGAGGCCTTTGATATCGCTTGGCAGGCCAATGTCCCATACCAGAACGCCAAGCAGGTCCTCTACTACACGGGACTTATTCTCTTCACGATCGTCACGCTAGGGCTGGGGTCCATGATCTGGGTTCTTCCCTCGCCTTTCTCCCAGCCCACCCCGGCTCAAACCCCCTTTGGTCGGGATTTGGCCTACAAAAGTTTTCCTGTCAAATCGACTCTTTACCCTGACGGGACTGTAGGCGGACTTTTTTATTTCACCCTCCCATTCAATGAAAAGCTTATCTCCCGAACCCGCCTCATCTTTCAAATCAGGGAAATCGATCCTTCCAAGAAAAATCCTCCCCGGAATTTCAATATTTCCGTTCAGCTCTCTTCAAAAACGAGATCGGAGGTCAATCCAGTCATGGAGATACTTCACGGTTTTTTCTAGGAGGGTCGCGGCGGGAGAGAAAGGGTCGATTAAAGAAGGTGCTAGATCAGAAGGTCATCTTCCGGATTGTGGGGATTTGAGACGTTGTATAAGCGACTCAGATAGTGCCAGCCCCAGTCGAGATAGATGGATGCGCTGTCTCGGAGAGCCTGGGAGGCCACAAAACGGGATTTCAGATCTTCTTCGGAGAGGGGAAGCGATGAAGAATCCTGATTGACCGTATCGAGAATGGCATGGAAGGATTTGATCGATTCTTCAACCCGGATAAAGGCATCAGAAAGCGCATCATTATCCCGGGACATCGTGTCTTCATTGATCAGGTCGTTTTTCATAATAAAAGAGTGGGGGTGAAGGAGAAACTCCTTCACCCCGGCCTTTCTTCAGGCTAGCGCGCCACCATCTTGATGGCATTATGTTTCGCAGCGTCACAGACAACCACGCAGAGCTCACATCCCTTGCAACGGGACTCGACGATGGTTGCGACCATCTTCGTCGTGTCCATCTGAATGCAGTTGGCTTCCGGACAATACATGATGCAGAGCCGGCATCCTTTCTGTGCGACGCATTCCTCCGCATTCACCTCTGCCACATTATACATTGATGCCCTTCCTGATTCTTTTTAGGGTTACACTCCGACGCCCGCAGAGATCGCGGGATGTTTAGCGCCGAAGGCCGACGCCTCATCATAGGTCCTGCGGATTGTCTCGAGATTCTTTTGCAGGAGCATTTCCTTTTTGGCGAATTTTTTCTTGATCGCCTCGTCGAGCGTTGCTGTTCCGCCAGAGGCCACATACTTCTTCCCGAAACGATCCTGGAGAGCCTTGTCCAGACCTTCCATCGTCACCACATGGGTCAGACCCGCCACTGCCCCCAGCATTCCCATGTTCGTCGCCAGCTCCGTCCCGGCGAGTTCGAGGGCGATCTTCGTGGCGGGAACGTAATAGACCGTCACGTTCTTTTTTGCAAGATCCGCTCGTTCTTCCTCGGTGAGAAGCTCGACATCATCGTTAATGATGACAAGCCCCCCGTCTTTGATCCCGGAATAGAACGGCATGGTGTAGCTCTTCCCCATGGTGATCACCTGTGGGTGATAAACCATCACGACATGCGGAAAAACCAATTCTCCACGGTCGTAAATCTTTTCCGGACCGATCCTGACATAGGACTCCGCAGGAGCCATTCGCTTTTCCGCCCCGAAGAACGGATTGGAGATCGAGAAATTTCCTTCATGGGCCGCCGCCATAGCCATCAGATGGGCAGAGGTCACGACCCCCTGCCCTCCGAGGCCCGACATGCGAATATTGACGCGCGCTTTCATCGGCTCTCCCTGTTGTTAGGATGTTGCTCCAGTGGCGGCCAGTTTTTCGGCCTTTTTCTTTTCTGCCAGACCATCGAGGAAGGACTGGGCCTCAGGGGAGATGAACTCCCGGAACTTGAACCGTTCGCCGGGTGCCTCTGAGGTCCGCATTTCCTGAAGGCCTTCCATGCTCTGCTTTCCAATTTCCAGAATGCAAGGAGTGTAGATCTGGATATAGGTGGGACCGACCTCGCGGGCAATGAGAACGGCCTGCTTGATGACCTTTTCCACCAGGCTCGGCTTGCTGGCTGTCATGATTGCGACATAATCGCATCCTGATTCGCGGGCAATTTCGGGAAGCCGAACTTTTTCAAACTTCTTGCCCACCGGGGCCATCTTTGCCAGAAATCCTTTTTGCATGAGACCGGACTCCTGACCCCCTGTATTCGCATAGAGCTCGTTGTCGAAACAGATTGTCGTGAACCGCTCCTTACGGAACCAGGACTGAAGGGTCATGTCGAGCCCGATGTCGACCGTGGCGCCATCGCCGGCCAGGACAATGACGTCCTTCACCTTGTCCGGGAAACGGACGGCAAGCGCACGTTTGAGACCGGTCGCGATAGCGTTCTGGTTTCCGAAGAGGGAGTGAATGTTGTGGACGGCAATCATCGGAAAGACCAGACTTGTGCACCCCGTCGACCCGACCATCACAGTGTCCTCCGGATTCGGAATGGAGGCCATGATGTGCCGGAAGGCGATCGACTCGGGGCAGCCCGCGCAGAGAGAATGTTCGGCGATCAGCTCTGTCGCGGTTCCGAAATCCTTCCATCCACGGTTGGGTGATTCGAAGGTCCCGTTCTCCACAAGGTCGAGATAATCCTGTGGCATAATATCGACAAATTCCTTGTTTATCTGAATTTTCTTACCCATGGACGAGCTCCTTATTCCGGCGGTGCGCCAGATGTTTTTCGATCTCCTCAACAATAATTTCCGGGGGCATTGTCATGCCACCGGCGACATGCGGGCCGGCAATGACGCGGCCGTTGCGATCGATCGTGGATTTGATCTCCCGGGCCAGCCATCCGGCCACATTGAACTCCGGAACGAAAATATGCTTTGCGTGTTCCGTCGCCTTCCGGAGCTCTTCCGTCGGGAAGGGCCGAAGGGTCTTGATCTTGACAATACCAACCTTGACTCCCTTGTCCCTGAAAAGGCGAACGGCTTCCCTTGCCTGCGAAACGGCGGTGCCTGATGCAACCATCAAGATCTCCGCATCAGGATTCTCAACCTCGATCAGACCATCGAGAATCGGAATGGTATGTTTTCGCGAGCGCTCGATGGCTGCCCGGATTTCAAGCTGCCAGCTCGCATGCGTCATATAGCTGATGTAATTGGATTTCATAACGAAGGGATCGCGCATCATGCGAACTGGAGGAACCTCCATGTCCATGCAGACGACCGGGCTCCGGTAAGGATCGTAATGCGGCAGGGCCAGATCCTCCGGAGTCATCATGACCATATCTTTGGTGTGGGTGACGAAAAATCCGTCACAGATGACGCCGATGGGAAGATGAACCTCCGGCTGCTCCGCAACATAGTACCCCTTGAGCATGAAATCAAAGAGATCCTGGGCGGTTTCCGCATGCCAGAGGAGCATTCCGGTCTCCAGCATGAAGGCGATTTCCAGCGTATCCGGCTGGATGGTCAGGGGCGAGTTTACCCCCCGGACCGTAAAGACCACCTGGATGGGGAGGCGGCTACCGGCCCACATCGGAAAGTTTTCGAATGCCCGGAGTGTTCCCGGACCGGCCGTGGTCGTGAAGACTCTGGCTCCGCCAAAGGCGGCTCCCGCGCACTGGCCCATAACGGCGAACTCCGATTCACCGCGCATGTAGTCTCCGACATATCCTTCCGCAAAGAGCTCGCCAACCAGGGACGAGGCTTCGGACTGCGGCGTGATGGGATAGGCAACGGAAAAATCCACGCTGGCACGTCTGATCGCCTCGCGAATGACCTCAGACCCGGTCAGGAACGAAGGGGTTCGGGGGGAAAGGAAGAACATCTCGTTGGGATCCGTGATCAGCTGGCCTTTCTTGTTTCGTTGACCGATCTTTGGAACCCGGGAATTTGTCTCTGTCGCCATCTTTCTGCTCCTTCAAGTAAAAGTGCTATCCCGAGAGAGCCGACTCTCTTCATGATCAAAGAGGCAGGACGGCTTCCTCCGGGAGGCCCGGTTGATCCTTTGAGCATATCCGCAAGGGATCCTGGCATTCGCTCGTACTCATGCCAGGCCCGCGATATTTCGGTGACCTGAAAAACCTCTCAGACCGGACACATCTCCCCGGACCCTCCGAGAACCGAAAGGCCTTGGAGAGCGCGAAATCCATGTCGTGGTCTGGCAGGGACCAGAAGAATCCTGCATTGCAGACCAAGACCGGCAAAGGGGAAACGGTCCGTCAATTCTAAAGTCCGCCGCTAGCTAAAGTCAAGGACATCCTCGAAAAATGCAGACGAAAATCGAATATCATTTCCCGTTTTCCATGGACCAATTGACGCCGGACTAGAGAAAGGCCAGCCCCTGGACATAACGGGATTCGTCAAACGAGTCGCTCTTGCGGACAGATTCAAAATAGAGTTTGCCGTACCATCCCATCAGCGCGTGAAGAGCCTCATGTTCGCCCTCTCCCCGCTCCACGAGGTGAAGATAGGCTTTCTTCACCTCGGCCGGGATTCCCTGCCGGATCTGTCGCCCGACGATCAGATGCAAGGCGACATGCACAAAAGGGTTGACCATTTGCCCGTCGATTTCGAGTGGACGAGCCGGATCCTTTCCGGGATCGTTCCAGATCTCCGCAAACTCCGGGTGCATCTCAAGGATTTCCGCAATATCCCGTTCCTCCCCTGAAAGATCCCCTTCCCGGGCGACCAACCTGATATGCTCGAGAAGATCTGCGTCAAAAAGCATGTCCCGTCCCCTCTGTTTTCATCTTCGGCTCAAGGCGTTTCGGTCACATGAATTCTGCGACCCCTCGAACCCATTCCGTAGACATTCACGACTTTTTTTCCCTGGCGCAGGTGATAGGTTTCCCATGCGGGAGACACTCCGTTGAGCGAAGCGGTCGGATCCTCTCCTCCCGCCCTGAAATAGTCGGGATAGGTAAGGCCCGCATCCCACACATCCTCAAGGAGACATCCCGTCACGAAGCCTTCCCCCGAAAGGGTAACCCCCTTGAGGATTTCCTGAATTTTCTCAGGGTCGTTTATTTCGACCGGATCCATACCTTCAGTCCCTCCAAACATGCATCCTTAGCCCGTCAATCCTTATTTTTCGCCCCGGGCCATTCCGCAGTATTCCTTCAGAATGGCGTAGGCATCAAGAATTTCTCGCATTCTGGCTTCCTGACTCCTGTCTCCGGAGCGCATGTCCGGATGCAGCTCCTTCAGAAGAGCCCGGGCTTTCTTCCGGACCTCCTCCCAGAGGGAGGAATCTGGCAGTCCCAGCGTGCGATAGGCCGCCTTCAAACGATCCTCGCGTCCGGACTCAGGATTTTGTCCCCCGTCCCCCGCTCCCATCCGGAAGAATTTCTCCCAGGGAAAGGCCGCCCTTTTTCGGCGGGGACGATTTCTGAGCAGGCTGTCCATCTCCTCGAAGCGGTCTTCCAGAAATTCCGCCTTCCGGGCGATCTTGGCCAGACCGGAGCGCGACGACTCCCGGAGAACCTCTTCCAGAAGTCCGGAGAAAAGGCGGTCAAGTTCGGTGAACCGCTCCTCCATTTCGCCGAAGCCGCTTACGGCCCAGTCCATTTCGAGGGAGCGCTCGAGAGAAAACCAGGAAGATTCCTGGCATCGGCAGACCATCCGTTCGATGTGGCCCACGAGCTCCTGCCTGATCTCTCCGGGGGTCCTCTCCAATCCCGCGCTCCTTCCGCATTGAAGGTCCTGGAAAAAATACTGGGAATGTTCATTTTAAAGGCAATCTCCCCGATGTTCAAATCGACCCCCGTAACAAGTTTGCATTAAAACTAAAATCATGCAACAATGAACTGGTCATCGCACTCACGATGCGAAATGCGTTAGGCTCCACCTAACGCATGCCTCACAACTTTCATCCAAGGAGATTTCCATGCGCCTAACCCCCGGGATTCGGAAACCCCGCGTGATCGGGACAGCCACCGCGACCTTGCTCCTCCTTTTCCTCGTTTTCAACGGCATTCTCCCCGCCTGGTCGGCCTCCTACAAAAACGGAACCGGAGATCCCTCCGGACTTTACAGAATCGACCCCGACCACACCTCGGTGACCTTTACCGTGGGACATGCGGGGGTGGCCACAGCCGTCGGGCGCTTCGATACCATCAGCGGACACTACCGGCTCGATTCCGGAAAAACGGATGTGGTCATCAACATCGCCACGAACAGCATCGACACCGACCATCCCATGCGAGACAAAGATCTGAGGGGGCCAGACTTTTTTGACGCCAGGACCTTTCCCACGATCCGCTTCGTTGCCACCCGCTATAAAAAAACAGGGAAAAAAACGGGCCTTCTGACCGGAAAACTCTCCCTTCATGGAAAAACCCGCACCGTCACCTTAAAGGTTCATGAGGTCGGAGCCGCCAATGTTTCAGCCCTCCCGAAACCCTGGGGCGGATATCTGACCGGATACGACGCCGAAGGGGCGGTCCGGAGAAGCGACTTCGGAATCACGACCTATCCGGGCATGATCGGAGACAAGGTCCAGCTCTACATCAGTGTCGAAGGAATCAGAGAGAATAAGTAATCGTGAAAAGGGGGGCTTAAGCCCCCCTTACCTCACACCATCCCGTCCTCCACATTTTTCATCCGTTCCCGGAGAATACGCCCCATGGAAACACTCTCCATCGCCCCGGCCGTGGCCTTGATGTATCCGGCCGCCATTCCGTTCATCTGCGTTCTGCTCCTTCTTTCGTCCATACGGCTTCTTCCAAAAAAATGGCTGAAAAGCCCCCTTCTTGTGGCGGATCTCGTCATCCTCTCGGGGATTCTTCTTGTCTTCGCCGTGTTCGATCCCGGCTCGATCCGCCATTTTTTTGATCCGGATCGGCCAATGGACTGGATTCCGCTTCTCGCCTCCGCAATCTTCATTTTGAGACACCTGTTTCCGGGGAGATCTCTGTTTCCCCTCGAGTCAGTCGGGGTGATTTTGGGCCTCCTTCTTCTGACCCTTCCGATTCTCAGACAGGACTCCCTGTTTCAGGGAGCCCTTTCTTATATTTCGACCCTCGCGGTCTGGCTCGGAATCCGTTTCAGCTACCCTGTCGACCGCATCAAGGGACTCGATCCCCTTTTCCTTCTTCCCCCTTTTTTCACGGCCGCGGCGCTCGCTGTCTTGTCCCCCCTCTCGGGAAGCCTCCTCGTCGGACAGCTGGCGGGGGGACTTGCGGCCGTTTTCGGGGCCATGCTTCTGTCTGCCTTTTTCGGAACCCGCATCTCAGGGGTCGAACCCGGATGGGTGATCGGGGCCCTCCTCGTCATTGGACTCAGGTACGTGGACATTTCGCCGGTGGTGATCAGCTCCCTGGCCGGGGCCCTTTTGGTCGGGGGGCTGGCCGGGCGAGTGTCGTCATTTGGCCGTAAGGCTGGAACGGGGAAAAGAACCCTTATCGTGGCGGGAGTGTCGATCCTTCCCCTGGTAGCGGCCATCATCGTCGCGGTCAGGAGTCTCAAGGATCAGGGAGGTGGATACTGACAGGAATTTCAAAAGAAGTCGATCACGGGCATCGGCAGAATCCATATCGGAAAAGGGCGTCAGCCGCCCCCCCTCAGACCGAAAAAAAAGCCGATGGCCGCGCCTACAGCCGAGGCGGCCGCCGCAATGATCCAAAGCTTTTTCCAGTCACCGGCCATGGCCGCATCCCGTCTTTAGTCGAAGATTCCGAGGATGTCATTCAATTTCGGAAGATGCCGAAGAAATTTAAGGAGCAGACGAGTGGACACCCATCGATGCCGGACAGATCCGCCCGAAGCTGCCCCCTTGCATTATTGATCCCGACGTCAAGCGATTCGCGTCAGGGTCCTACCAGGTCCAGCTTTCCTTTTTCTTATGAT
>JAJYPO010000253.1 GCA_021795275.1 Nitrospirota bacterium
TCCCCGACTTCCCGAAGGGTCTGGTTTTCTTTGGATCTCCGCGTTCCTCTGCTGCAAGGTCTTATGATCAGGGTCATAAATCCCGAGAACCGATATTCGTATCATAGGTCATGGGGTCCATCCCTTCGGATTCTCCGGAGGATTGAGTTTAATTATGCAAAAAGATAAGGAGCACGGAGATGCTCGGTCCGACGTCCAATCCTTTCATGATCGTGTTCGTCAATCTCTTCTTTTTCGTTGTTGTTGGGTACACGGCCTATTTTTTCGGAAAATCGAGCCATCGGTCCTAGGGCAATGATCCGCCTCCGCCGGTCTCTTCTCCGGCGGGGGGACGGATCCTGATGCGGGACGCTAGAAATGCCTCCTGCAGGACTTTGTCGATGTTGCAGGGAGGCATTCAGGATGCCGGATTTGCAAGGGGATCCCTTTCCCGAAGGCCTCAGGGAGAAGAAGGGAGGGGATCCGGGCATCTGGAGATGAAGGACCTTCCATGGTTGACGGGAACGGGGTGGTGACGACGGAGGAAATCAGGATTCTGAGCATGGGTCACGGGACAAGAGAGATTGATGAATTTTTGGGGATCCTGCGGAAGGAAAAGATCCGGCGTGTGATCGATGTCCGAAGCATTCCTCGGTCCCGTCACAACTCCCAGTACAATCTCGATAGGCTTGCTGGGGCCTTGGCTTTCTCGGGAATCGGGTATACCCACATGACATCTCTGGGCGGGTTCAGAAAACCCTTGAAAGATTCTCCCAATGGTGGCTGGCGAAATAACAGCTTCAGGGGATTTGCCGACTACATGCTGACGCCGGAATATGCGAATGCAGTGAAAGAAGTCGAAGAGCTGAGCCGCCGGGAGTCTCTTCTTCTCCTCTGCGCGGAAACGCTCCCCTGGCGGTGCCATCGTTCCCTGATCGCCGATTCCCTGACAATGGACGGGTACACGGTGGGAGAGATCCTTGGACAAAGCCCCGGAAAGATCCATACCCAGATCCACCGAATGACCCCCTGGGCCCGGGTCCTCGATGGCCACCTCCTGTACCCGCCGTCCTCCCTCCGGGACGGATCTCCTTCCTGAAGGATTCCCGAATGCATCGGCTCCCGAATTTCATTCGGGTTATATCTGAATGTTGACGGGGCCCCCTTCGTTTGAGCGGCATCATTTGACAGTAAATTCTATTAAAAAAATCTATCAATGAATGAAAGTACCCTTATGATTGATAGGTGTGATGAATTCATTCAGGGAGGGATCAATGTTCTTTTCCTGGCTCTACAAGGTGGCAGATGGAGAACGGAGTTCGGCTGAGAAGATCAGAAAAACGGTTTCGGAGGAGGTCTTGCTCAAGGAGGCCTACCATATCGGCCGCTATTCGCCGACCAACTGCGAATGTCCTCCGGCTCCGGACATTATCCCGATCTGGGTCAGGAACAACGTTCAGGCGCTGGAGGTCTATACCGCCCGGCTTTTCGAGGAATACATCATCCCGCCTGAGATCGAACCCCGCCTATTTCAGAACATGTACCAGGGATTTCGGGATCTTGTGCTCTCCCACCCTGACGAAGGATGCTCCCCGTTCTGTCTCTCAAGCCGGGAAACACTGGCCATCGCCCGGAAGATCTTTGTCGAGCTGGCGGCTAAACACGGACATGAGATTACTATCGACGCCTGACACGGGACTTCTTGCGGGACCCTGACCGGATTTCCAAGAAAAAGGGAGGTTTTTAACTGAGTTCCAGACAGGGTTCGGTCTGGATTCTTTCTGAATGGATTCCGGCGCAAAGAAGGGCCCCCCGGACGGATTCCACCACGCCCAGGGAGCCTGAGAGATAAAATTCAGACCGCTTGGCATCCCTTTCTCCGAGGATCTCAAAGACTCGGGGAAGGACCCGGTCGCCGGGCTCTCCAAGGCTCGCCGGATCTGTCTGGGGGAAGCCTGGTCCGGCCTCAAGAAAGATCTCTTCGAAGCGAAAGGTCGGATGTTTTCGTTCGAGCGATAGCCATTGGGAGCGGAACGGCAGGACTTCCTCTTTCCGGGCAAGGAAGAGAAGGAAGAAAGGAAGAGTGGGGGCCCGGGGAATGCCGTCGAGAATCAAGCTCCGAGCGGCCGATATCCCGACGCCTTCCATGATAAGGACGATGGGGGAAAGCCAGTCCGTTCCCCCGAGCAATCCGGGAAGCGTGAAGGATCCGAACGGACCCGAGATCCTCATGGGAATGCCTTCCGTGGCTTTTGCCAGACATTTTTTGAAGGGCGATCGGCCAATCCGGGTGAGGAAGGAGAGAATGGGGAGTTCGGCGGGAGGGGAGGCGACAAAAAGAGAGAGACCCTCCCCTTTTGCCTCCGGAAGGGGAGGGTCGATCCATTCGAGATGCACGTACTGACCGGCTCTGAAGGTCGGCAGCGATCTCGGTGAAATCTCCACACCGAACAAAACCATGTTTCCACCAAGGATCCGCCCGTTTAAGAACCGTCCGATCGTCTCCATCCGACCTCCGTTTGCCGGGATCCCCCGCCCCCCCTTCGACAGGTTCGCCTTAGGATGCTCCATCGATAGGATAGTTGATCCAGCTAATGTCCAATATGAGCCTCATCCAATATGGTATGAGTCTGAAAGGGGTCTTGTGATTCCAGCAAGGAATGAGTCTGAAAGCGGTCGAATTGTTCATAATACGGACATGGTGATCAATATGGACGATGCGAAGCTCAAAACGCTGACGCAAGTAGAAGAGTTTTTGAAGGGAATAGAGAGCCTGTTCTGTGTGATCAAGGAGGAACGATATCCGTTTGTCCAGCGCACCCTGACGCGGTTTGGGTATGAAAAGCTCGGGCGGAAGGAGAAGGGCGTGATCCTGCGGTATCTCGAACGGATGACCGGGTTGTCCCGCCAGCAGGTCACCCGGCTTGTCCGGAAGTTTCAG
>JAJYPO010000254.1 GCA_021795275.1 Nitrospirota bacterium
CAACCACAGATATTTATTAATAAGTCGGCGATGACTGAGGTGTGGAATTGTTTAAATGCAATGCATTTCCAAGCGCTTTCCTCTACGAAATCCACAAAATGTAGTGAGTATTTGGGGCATTGTCCCAAGATGTTGTACCTGAGTAGTTATGAAATTTTGTGATGATTGCGTTTAAAGGCGCTCCATTGTAATATCAAGAGGATCCACTCAATAGGCGTCAGAATTTTTTACAACACAACAGATTCTATCTGCCAAACACCCGAGACGATTCACCTTGGACTCTCTTCACGCCTGAATGCAACGATTCCCTGAACCAGCCTTCGGCGACAAACGCGCCCGATTCACTTAACGCCAGGACTCCCGATGCCAGACAATTTCCACATCGGAATCATCCGATTTCCGGGAACCAATTGCGATCGTGACACCTGGGAGGCCGTCTCCTTGGTGCCGGGGCTCCACCCACGCTGGGTCGGGCACCGGGACCGGACTCTTGATGGCCTGGATGCCGTTATCCTGCCGGGAGGCTTTTCCTACGGGGACTACCTCCGGACGGGCATCATCGCGGCCCGCTCCCCCGTCATGGAGGCCGTGGGAACCTTTGCCGAAAAAGGCCTCCCTGTTCTCGGCATCTGTAACGGTTTCCAGATTCTTGCCGAAGCGGGTCTCCTCCCCGGAACTCTCCTTCCCAACTCCGGACAGACCTTTCTCTGCCGGGAGGAAGGCCTCTCCGTCGAGCAGACACGCACGCCCTTCACCCTCCTTTTCTCCCCCGGGGCCCGGATCCGGCTTCCGATCGCCCATCAGGAAGGACGGTTTTACGCCGATCCCGGCGTTCTGCTGGAGCTCGAAGGCAACGGGCAGATTCTCTGTCGCTACCAGGACAATCCGAACGGCTCCCTTCGGAACATCGCCGGCATCACCAATGCCGCCGGCAACGTGGCAGGACTCATGCCCCATCCCGAAAGGCGCATGATGGGAGAGGGCGGCTCGGCCCATGGCCGACTCTTCTTCCAATCGCTTGCACTCTGGCTTTCCGGGGAGCGGGAATCCTCTCCCCTCACCCTCTCCTCTTCATCCCTGGACAGATCCTGATGGCTGACATTCCCGCATCCCGGTTCCGCATTCCCCCTCATGAGATGGAGCGGATCGTCGCCCTTCTCGGACGACTCCCCAACATCACGGAAGAGGCCGTCTTCTCCGCCCTCTGGAGCGAACACTGCAGCTACAAGTCCAGCCGAATCCATCTCCGGAAGTTCTCTTCGAAGGGCCCCCGCGTCCTGATGGGCCCCGGAGAAAATGCCGGAGTCGTCCGGGTGACCAGCCGCCTCGGCATCGCCTTCAAGATGGAGAGCCACAACCACCCAAGCTATATCGAACCCTTTCAGGGAGCGGCCACGGGAGTCGGAGGGATCCTGCGCGACATCTTTGCCATGGGGGCCCGACCCATCGCCCTGACCAACAGTCTGGTCATGGGATCTCTGCGGCAGCCCCGGCAGATGACCCTCTTTAGGAGAGTCGTGGCCGGAATCGGGGCCTACGGGAACTCGATCGGCGTGCCCACCGTGGGAGGGGAGATCTGGTTCGACGAACGCTATGCGAAGAACATTCTGGTGAATGCCTTCGCCGTGGGCGTCGTCCCCGACGATGCCATCATGAGCGCCATCCCCCCCGACAAACCTCTTCTGGCCGTCTACCTGGGGAACAAGACCGGACGGGACGGAGTCTCGGGAGCCGCCATGGCCTCACGAAGCTTCTCCGGAGAAGAAGCCGATCTTCGTCCTCAGGTTCAGGTGGCCGACCCGTTCGTGGGCAAGAAGGTCATGGAGGCCACCCTCTCGATCATCCGCCGGGGTCTCGCCGGAGCGATCCAGGACATGGGAGCGGCGGGGCTCACGAGCTCCTCCGTCGAGATGGCCGACAAGGCGGGAAAGGGCATCGAAATCGATGTGCTGAAGGTCCCCCTTCGGGATCCTTCCATGGAGCCCTGGGAGATTCTCCTTTCCGAGTCCCAGGAGAGGATGCTCCTTCTGGTGGAAGAACAGAACGTTGGGGCGATCCTCGACCTGGCCCACGAGAGCCAGGTGGCCGCGGCCGTTATCGGGCAGATGATTTCCGAGCCGGTCTTCCGCGTCCGGAAGGGCCCGTCGGTCTTCGGAGAGGTTCCGGTGGCCGCCCTCACCCGGGATGCCCCTCTCTATGACCGCCCACAAAAGGCCAGGCCACCGCAGGGCTCCCCGCAAAGCCACCCCCGCCCCTCCGCCTCCGGAAGCCACTCCATTGCCGATCTCTTCCTCCGCCTCCTCGAGCATCCCAACGGAGGGTCGGCAGACTGGATCTACCGACAGTTCGACCATGAAGTCGGAACCCGGACCCTTCTGGGGCCGGGACACGACGTGGCCATTGTCGACCTCAAGGAAGAAGACCGGGCCATTGCCATCGCCCAGGCGGGATTTTCCCATCCGGTCTCGCGCGATCCCGGCCGGGGAGGTGCCCTGCTGCTCGCCAAGACCGTCACCGATCTGGCAGCGGTCGGAGCCTGGCCTGTCGGAGTGACCGACTGCCTCAACTTCGGCAACCCGGAGCGACCCGAGACGATGAACGATTTTGTCCAGGCGGTGACCGGGATCGCCGGGGCCGCCCGGCGTCTTGCGATTCCCGTTGTCTCGGGCAATGTCAGCTTCTACAACGAAACCGACGGGGTTTCCATTCCCCCGACGCCGATTCTGGCAACCTGTGGCATGGTGGCGGCTCCACGAACGGCCCCACCTGGATCGGTCCGGGAAGAGGGGCTTCATCTGGCCCTGGCAGGATCGATCTCCGATCTCTCTTTGGGAGGATCGATGCTGGACTGGCTCCTCCCCGAGTTCGGCGGGGAGGCCGTTCCCGATGTCGACTGGGAG
>JAJYPO010000255.1 GCA_021795275.1 Nitrospirota bacterium
AAGGCCCTTCCCTGTCAAGCCCCCCCGCCGTCTCCCCCTTCCGGGTTCCCCGCCGGCTCCGCTCAACAAGGGTCCATTTTATACGCCTTCCTCCTTTTTTTGTCAAATGGTTTCCGAAAATCCCTCAACGACCTTGATTTCCCGATCACGCCCGCCCTTTCGGCCAAAGACAGCCCCCACCAGAGCCTTCCCGCCCCGTCACAATACTGAACACAAATAAAAAAAACCTTTCCTGGCCATTTATTGACTCGTCCAGAATAACGGCTATAATCAAGGTGGATTTTGTTATGTTCCCCTTAAACCATTACAAAATAAGGAAAATGCAGGATCGGCATGGAGCCCCGCTCCAAACCGGAAAGGAATTTCTTCCTATTCCTGCCTCTCTTCCCCGGAACACAAAGAGACGAAGGAGTCCCGACATGAAGATGGAAGACATTCGCAAAGTGGCCGTCGAAAAAGGCGTTTCCCCTGGAAAACACAAGAAGGCGGACCTGATCCGGGCCATTCAGCGGGCCGAGAGGAACAGGGACTGCTTCGAAACCGGTCTCGCAGACCATTGCGGTCAGAGCGGGTGTCTCTGGCGCCCCGACTGCGCCTGAGGGATCTTCCTGCCCGGGCTCCTTGTCCGGATCAGGAATGAACGCCCCTGCCGGCTTTCCAGGAGCGCACCAGGGCCGGAGCCTCGGAGACGATTGACCGATGGCGGGGGATCCATCCCAAAATCCGCCCGGAATAATCTCCCGGGATGCACTGATCGAGAAGGAGTCCCTCCGCAAATCCTCCCAGCTTCTTCCGGGCCTCTTCATCGGGAAGCGACGTGATGCGGCCTTCGTATCCAAGGGCCTTGCTCAGGGACCGGGCGATCATTGCCACTGTCGGACAGCTCCCGTCGGTGGCATTGTGGATCGTGGCCACCGGCCCCTGTTCCGCCGCCCGGAGATAGAGCTCGGCCAAATCGTCCCGATGGACGGGAGACCAGTGGTTCTGGCCATTTCCGATCACCTCCACTCCCCGCTCGGGGGAGGCATTCGCCATCAAAAATCCTGTGATCCCGCCGGCTCCCCCAAAGACCAGACCGGGACGGATCACGACGGGCGTGATTCCCAGACCTGCCGACTCGAGAACCTGCCGTTCGACCGGAGGTCTCCAGGCCACGACTGAAGGCGAATGATCCGGAATTCTGTTGTCGGCTGGCACATGCTCCCGGGTGTTCCCCAGGACCCAGACGCCGCTTGTATAGAGGAATCGTCGCAGACCCTTCGAGCTCTCCAGGGATTCAAGAAAAAAGGCCACACATTCCCGGTCGATGGCTCCGCCCTCCGGTCCCGGGTCCATCGCCGTATGGACAAGGATGTCGCAATCCCGGATCTCCGCCGAAAGCCTCCGGAATTCGCCCAGGTCCCAGATCACGGCCCGGGCTCCGGACCGTTCGACCCGTCCCGCCTTCTCGGGAGTTCTGACCGTCGCCGCCACAGAATGCCCGGCCCTGCAGAAGGCCTCCGTGACAGCATTCCCGATATACCCCGATCCCCCTGTCACAAGAACACGCATCGTGTCCTCCTTCCTTTGATTTTCGGGTCTCTCCCTTGCACCTGAGACAATTCGTGTCCGGACGGATCTGTAGAAGCCCCGTCCGGAAACAACTCCGAAGTCTATTCTTGATCGGCCAACTGCTTCCGCCGGTATTCTCCCTGCCGGGCAAGCATCCATCCCGGATATTCAGGAGGAAGGGCGCTAGCCCTGTCAAGCGCGGCCAGTTCGTCCGGAGAAAGGCGGACCCGGGAGGCGCCCAGGTTCTCCGCAAGCTGCTCCTCTGATTTTGTCCCGAGAATAACGCTGGTGACAGAGGATTGGTGGAGAAGCCAGGCGAGCGAGAGCTGGGCCACCGAAACCTGTCGCTCCATTGCCATCTTCCTCATGACCTCGATGACCTCATAAGCCCGGGACAGATCCACGGGCGGGAAGTCGAAGGTGCTCCTCCGGCTTCCCGCCGGAGCCTCGAGGCCCCGGCCGTACTTTCCGCTCAGGAGCCCCCCCGCCAGCGGGCTCCAGACGAGGAGTCCCATCTCTTCCTCCTTCAACATCGGCAGGATCTCTCGCTCAAGGTCGCGGCCGGCCACCGTGTAGTAGGCCTGGAGGGATTCGAATCGGGAAAGTCCCTCCCGTTCCGAAATTCCCCGGGCCTTCATGACCTGCCAGGCGGCCCAGTTCGATACCCCCACATAGCGGACCAGCCCCTGACGGACAAGGTCGTCCAGGGCTCGAAGGGTCTCGTCGACAGGCGTGGCCGGATCGAATCCATGGACCTGATAGAGGTCGAGATGGTCGAGCTCGAGACGGGAGAGGCTCTCCCTGACCGCATTCATGATGTGATGGCGGGAAAGACCCCGGGAATTCGGTCCCGGGGCGGTCTCCCCAAAGACCTTGCTGGCGATCACGACCTCCTCCCGAGGAACCCCGAGACGGCGGAGGGAGCCTCCGAGAAGGACTTCGGCCTGACCGTCCGAGTAGACATCGGCCGTATCGAAAAAATTGATGCCGGAATCAATGGCCTTGCGGATCAGGGCATCGACCTCGAAGGGACCCAGGTTTCCGATCGCCCCCCAAAACTCGTCCTTCCCCCCGAAGGTCATGGTCCCAAGGCAGAACTCGGAGACAAAGAGTCCGGTCTTTCCCAGCCTGCGGTAGCGCATGGCACTCCTCCTTCCTTAGGTTCCCGGATCGACAAGGCCCCTGCCCCGAAATAGCCCCTCCCGGATTGCCCCTCCCATGGTCCCATCCTCACTCTCCCGAAGCAAGCTTGCCCATTCACTTCAGAAGGTCACCGGCACCGGTTGCTCGAGTTTCCGGACAAGGCTCATGGGACAGTCATGGCTGAG
>JAJYPO010000256.1 GCA_021795275.1 Nitrospirota bacterium
GGCTCCGACGGTGATCCTCCAGGGGAGGGAGGCCGCCCGGTGGCAGAGGCGGGCTCTGTCCGCTCCCGTTCCCGTCTGGACGATCCTTTCTGCGGAGGGAAGGGAAATCGCAGGCAAGAGTCCGGCCGGACAGGGATCGACCCGGGCCTGGATCTGCGGCACCTTCGGATGCCTCTCTTCGGTCGATGACGGCCCGGAGACCCTTCTGGAAAGACTCTCCGGGATCGGGGAAGAGGGAGGAGCCCATGCTTGAGTCGGTCACCCTCGAAACCGGCCCCGATCCCCGATGGGCCGTCATCTGGCTCCACGGGCTCGGAGCCGACGGCCACGACTTCGCCGGGATCGTCCCCGAGATTCCCCTGCCGCAGGTTCCCCTTCGCTTCGTCTTCCCCCATGCCCCGGTCATGCGGGTCAGAGTCAACGGGGGGGCGCCCATGCGGGCCTGGTACGATGTGGCCCTCCCTGACCTCTCCAGGAATCCCGATCTCGAGGGAATGCGCCGCTCGGTGGGACACGTCCGGGAGCTGGCAAGACATGAAATGAACCGGGGGATCCCCCCGGAAAGGATCATTCTGGCAGGCTTCTCCCAGGGGGGAGTGATCGCCCTTCTGACCGTCTTCGGAGAAGGGGGGGAGCGCTGGGGGGGCGTCCTGGCCCTTTCCACCTATCTTCCCAGTGATGCCGGGGTTCCCCTGTCCGACAGTCCGACACCCTTGCTCATGGTTCACGGGACGGAGGATCCGGTTGTCCCATTCAGGCTTGGCCGGAAGACCTTCGAGGCCCTGGAGAGACTGGGCGGGAAAGGGGTCCGTGAGTGGCAACAGTATCTCATGGGCCATTCCGTCTGCCTTCCGGAGATCGGGGCCATCGGGGAGTGGATGGGAGGGATCCTTGACCCTGGCGAAGAGGGGGAGGGAAGACGGCATTGAGCGGCCGAGAGTTGAGTCCTTCCCTCGGGTCGGGATAGGATAGGGCCATGACCTTGTCCATCCTCCGGAGGGAAATCAAAGCCCCATGAATCATCCGACTGGCCATTGCCGCACCACCCTTTCCTCTCTTGTCCTGGGGCTTTCTGTTCTCCTCTTCCCCCTCCCCGGTCCTGAAAGGGCGGAGGCCGACAGCACCGCCCCTCCGCCGACTCTTTCCTCTGTCTCCGTCCGGGGATCGACCGTCACCCTGACGCTCTCGATCCCCAAAAAACCGGCTGGCCGCTTCCTGCATCTGACAGTGGACAGGGGGCGACTGTTGGGGAGGAAGGTGGTGCCGGGCCGTTCGCTGGTGCTCTGTGTCGGCCACCTGTCTGCCGGCCGGCACCGGCTGGGGTTTGATCTGGCGGGCAGGGACCAGATCGTCAAAACAGATGAAGTCCCGGTTCCCGTCGTCGTTCATGGAGGGGCCCCCTATTCCTGTCCCCCGACGGGAAAAGGGTCCTGAGGACGGGGGGCCGGAAGAATGCCGATCCGTTCCCTGGTGGGTCACAGGGAGAACTCTCTCCGGGCTGTCGCTCTCCGGACTGATCCATGCTCCCTCGAGGTCCGACAGGCGATCATTGATCTTTGGGACACCCTGGCCACCCAGAGGGGGGTGGCCCTGGCCGCGCCGCAGATCGGCATTTCCTGCCGCCTTTTCGTCTGGAACCTGAAGCGACCCCGGGATCCGGGGGGTCCTCCCGCTCGGGGAGTTCTCCTCAATCCGGAAATACGGGAGCGGACCGGGTCCGTGTCGGTGGTCGAGGGGTGCCTGTCATTTCCCGGACTCGACCTGTCGATCCGGCGGCCCGAAAGGGTGACCGTGTCCGGGCAAAACGAAAAGGGGGAAGAGGTGGTCTACACCGGATCAGGACTGTTTGCCCGGATGATCGAACATGAGGTGGACCACCTCGAGGGGATTCTCCTTCCCGACCGCCAGCCTCCCCTTTCGCGTTTCCTCTCCCTGTGGCGCCGAACCCTCTGGGAAAAACGGATGGAGAGTTGTCCGTGACCGGCTTTTCCCGAATCCGGACCGTCTTCATGGGAAGTCCGGACTTTGCAGTCCCTTTCCTGGCCGCCCTTGTCCAGGCGGGCTTTGACCTCCGGGGCGTGGTGACCCAGCCCGACCGCCCCCGGGGACGGGGGCAGGTGACGGCCCCGGTTCCGGTCAGGGCCTGGGCCATGGACCGAGGAATCCCCACAGTCACTCCCTCTTCCCTTCGGGTCCCGGAGGGCCGGGAATTTCTGGGGGATTGGTCCCCTGACCTGATCGTTGTGGTGGCTTATGGTAAAATACTTCCAGGAGAGGTTCTGGAATTTCCCCGGTGGGGGTGCGTAAATGTCCATGCCAGCCTCCTGCCCGCCCTTCGGGGAGCCTCTCCCATCGTCTGGGCCATCCGCCAGGGACTGACAGTCTCGGGGTTGTCCCTCATGCTCCTGGACCGGGGGATGGATACGGGACCCGTGCTCGACCGTCTCGAGATTCCTCTGAATCCCCGGGAGACCTCGGTCTCGCTTTCGGAAAGGATGAAGGAGCTGGGCCCTCCCTTTCTGGTTCAGGGCCTTGCAGGGTATATCGGAGGAACTCTCAGGCCGGTCCCTCAGCCCGAGAAGGGAACCCAGGCGCCCATTCTCCGGAAAGAGGACGGACGGATGCCTTTCGAATCCTCCGCCCGGGAGGTCGATGCCCATGTCAGGGCGATGAATCCCTGGCCCGGAGCCAGCTTTGACTCCTCCATCGGGCGGGTCCGGGTCGGTTCCGGAGAGGTTCTCCGGGAGGATTCCCCTCCTTCCCTTCCCGGACAGCTCCTTTACCAGGGTCCGGAGGGAATCGATGTGGCCTGCGGAAAAGGGGTCTACCGGATTCTCTCCCTCCAGCGCGAAGGCGGGAGGATGCTGACCTCGGG
>JAJYPO010000257.1 GCA_021795275.1 Nitrospirota bacterium
TCCTCGAGAAGGGTCCGTGTACGGGAGTACCACCCCATCTTGTCGGAGAGCCAAAGGGCCTCCTCCCACCGTTTTCCACCCTCCGGGTGGCGGCGGACAAGCTCCTCGAAGGCGGAGAGGGCCCAGGCCAGGTACTTCTTGCGCGTGAAGAGCCAGGCCGCCGAGGCGATGACCTCGTCCCGGGCCACCTCCGGCGCCAGGGCCCGGTAGAGAAGGTAGGCCTCCGCCGGCTGCCTGAGGCGAAAAAGGGCCCTCAGGGCGGGAAGCAGGACCGGATCGGGGTCGGCCCCGCGAGCGCGGAGCCGGTCCATCATCCGAAGGACCTCCCGGTCGCGATCCTGCCGGTAGGCCAGGGTCAGCCGCATCGCCAGATAGTCGATCCGCTCCGGGAAGCGACGGGTGAGGGTCCGGAGGGTCCTGGCCATGTCCGCGTCGTTACCCGTCTGGGTGTCGTAGACGAGGATCGCCTTCCAGTAGCTCATGTCCCCGGGGTGGGCGGCGGCCAGGCGATGGAGGATCGAAAGGGCGGAGGAGGGGAGGTTCATGAGATCGTAGGAGCGGGCCAGCCGGCGCATTTCCCGTTCGGGGAGGCGTTTCGTCCGCAGGAGGATGTCGAATTCGCGGGCGGCCTTCTCCGGCTCGTAGAGGTCGAGGTAGAGCCGAGCCAGCTCCAGCCGGTCGCGATAGGAGCCCGGATCCCTCTGGAGAAGCCGTTCGAGATCGGAGGCGGCCCGGGCCGGATACCCCCTGAGGGCCGCCACGCGTGCCGCCTCCCTCAGGACCCAGAGGGGTGGATGGGGCCTCCTGAGGCGGGAGGCCAGCAGGGAGGAGGCGTAATCGTAATCCCCGGCGTCGATCGCCAGCCGGACGTACTGGGAATCACCCGGAACGAGAAGAAAGGCTGCAAGAAGGAAGAGACCTCCGGCCAGAACGATCCAGACGAACCGGATCCTCACCCCCCATGCCCCCCTTCCCTATCGCCGACACCCATAAACATCATGGATCTGTATCCCATAAGAATCGCATGATGTCAAGCACAAAGGCGTCCCCATAATTTCTGGATCCCTCCGGAAGGGCGTCGTTTTCGAACGGTCGTCCGGAGGATCGGATCCATGTTAGGATAGATCGGTGTGAACGCAAGGCCGCCGGCCGGCCTCCCCGATGTTCCCTTCCATGAAGAGGATGCCCATGTCCCCCGACTCCCCCCTTCCCCCTTCTCCCGACGCCGCCTACGGAAGCCGGGCCATCGCGGAGAACCACCTCGAACGCTGGCCAAACCCCGAGGAAGGGCAACGCTACCGTGTCACCATGAGCTTCCCCGAATTCACCTGCCTCTGCCCCCGGTCCGGATATCCGGACTTTGCCATCATCCGGATCGTCTACGAACCGGGCCCCTATATCGTGGAGCTCAAATCCCTCAAGCTCTATCTGAATGCCTTCCGTGACCAGCGAATCTCTCACGAAGGGTCGGTCAACCGTATTTTCCGGGATCTCTCCTCCCTTCTTTCTCCGGGATTTCTCGAAGTCACGGGAGATTTCAACGTGCGGGGGAACCTCAAGACGGTGATCACCGTGGACACGGAGATGAACCCTCCCAAAGGAAAGGGCTCCTCCCGAAAAAGAGGCGCTTGAGAGAGGATCCCGGGACGGCGGATCAGCGGAAGGAGAGTCGGCAGTCCCCGTAGTCGATGCGTTCCCAGAACCGGTCGTCGGGCCCGATCGTTACAATGGAGACGGGAAGGGTGGTGGATTGGTCGAGAAGAAGCCACATCCTTCCGAAGACGGGTCGTGCCTCGAGCTGGTCGGGGGCGATGTTCAGGATCTCCACCGCTTTGCCCCGGAAGCGGCCGGAGCCGAGGTAGAGACAGGAGTGGGTCAAACAGGCCGGTCGCAGGACCCGCTTGTCGTAGCTTAAAAAGTCCGAGTGGTCGATGGTGTGGCCGAAGCGGGAGGTGATCAGACCGCTGTGGGGGGAGAGGGATAGGGTCAGCGGGAGGAAGGAAAAGGGGTGGACCGCCGTCACCCGGGTCACCGACCGGTAGAAGACCGTTGCCCCTTTGCGCGGGAGGATGAGCCGGACGAAGGTGGTCAGGGGGTGGTAGGTCACGGTCAGATCGAAATCTTCGCTGGGACGCTGGACCACCGGACGGTTTTTCCGGAAGAGCGCGAGTCGCCTTTGACTATAAAAGGTCCGGGCCCGGCAGGAGTAGCCGGAAAGACGCCGGGCCTGCTCGAGAAACCGGTCGGAGAGCGAGAGCCCCCGCGCATAGTCGTAGTCCCAGGTCTTTCCGTCGACAGAAAGCTCCGGGAAGATCCGGGAAATCTCCCCGGCGTCCGCGCCCCCTGAGGCGGCGACCAGAAAGACGGCGAGGCCGGCCAGGAATATCCACGGACTACGTCCGCGGGTGAGGCCGTCCGGCTTCCCATCCCTCTGCCTCATCGTCTCCTTTGCCCCTTCCTAGCGGTGCGTCAGCTGATAGATCACGAATCCCAGCCCCGTAAGCCCCAGGAGACCGTGCATCGCGGTGACCGTCCGGATCATGGCGCGGCGGCGGAATCCACGGGCCACGAGAACCAGCCCCCCGGCGGCGGCCACCACCAGGAGGGCCAGTCCGACATTGAACCAGGGCGCGCCGCCCCGGATGAAGAACCGGGCGACCAGCATGATGAGTCCAGCCATGGCCAGGGTCGGATGCACAAAGCCCAGAACCTGCGGGAAGTCCTTCCTTGCCACCTCGAGCCCCCAAAGAATCAGCCCGAAAAGCGCCGCGATCCCGACAAGAACCGCTCCCACCACCATCAACCCCTGATCCATATCCCTCGTC
>JAJYPO010000258.1 GCA_021795275.1 Nitrospirota bacterium
CCTGACGATGCATCCGGAGTTTGATGCGCTCTGGAATGACCCTTCCGTTGACCCTTCCCGCCCTCTTGAGGTGGGGGAGGTGAAGGTCAATCCTCTTGTGCATGTCGCACTCCATCTTGTCGTGTCGCGGCAGATTCGGCAGGGAGTGCCTACTCAGGCAAAGAAGGCCTACCTTCATCTGGTGGAACGGGGAGAAGATCCCCACGATGCCCTTCATCTGATGATGGGGTGTTATGGGCAGCTTTATTTCGAATCGGTCAGAAAAAGTGATGCGTTTGATGAGTCTCGCTACGCTCAGCGTTTGGCCAGCCTTTAGGATCGGACGATCGTTGTCCGGAAATTGCGCGAGGGCGTTCTTGACTTGAACCATCAATGAATTCTAAAATTTACGGACCTCATCTTTGCAAGAATGTCGACGGTGTGATCCCTTGTTGCCTCGTCGGAAAAGGGAAGATTGCCCTTTTGTTTTTGTTCTTTGTTGCTTGTATCGTCAAAATTCAGAAATTCCCTTTTCCCCCCGATTTGAATGTGGTGGGGGTGTTTTCGGTAAATTGTTGAATTTTTAAACGACTTACCGGTATATGGCCCGAATTGTCGCTGTGGGCGATATGGCGTTTTCGGGTCTTCACGAAGTGACCGCATTAATATTGAGGAGTAGAGCCATGGCGACACAGACAGATTCCCGGGTTCCTCAGATTGGCCAGCGCAATAAGAAGGGCCAGCTTGTGACCGACCCCAACGAACTTTTTTTCCTTTCTCCCCGGACTCCCAGCTTCCTGACGGGATCTGAAGTCATCCGGGAGGCCATCAGGCGGGCCAGTGTCGATTTTTCCGTGGCGTACCCCATCACCCCCCAATCGGAAGCCTCCTCGCTCGTCGGAGAGCTCTATGCCGAGGGTTATGTGGGGGACTACATGCGAGGCGAGTCCGAATTTGCCGTCATGGGCGAGTGTGCCGGGGCGGCCTTTGCCGGAGCCCGGGTCTTTACAACCACGGCAGGCCCCGGAACCCTCCGTGCCTTTGAGAACTTCCCCATGTGGGCGGGAAGCCGTCTTCCCATCCAGGTGGTCTTCACTGTGCGCGGAGTCAACTCTCCTCTGACCATTCAGCCGGACACCCTGGAAATCGCCTTCATGCTCGAGACCGGCATGCTCCTGTGGCATGCGGAGTCGGCGCAGGATCTCTTCGACTTCATGCTGAAGGGGTACTATGTGGCCGAGCAGCCGGAAGTGCACCTTCCGATCGGGGTCATCTGTGATGGCTTCTTCGTGACCCATACGAAGGATATGGTCATGATGACGCCTGAGGATCGCACCCTTCCCCATTACGATCCCTACCGGAGCCCGGTGGTGTGCATGGACATGGAGGTTCCTCCGGTCCGAATGATGCGGGATCCTTTCGTGATGAAGTCGAATTACATCAGCTATATGACGCATGCCAGCTGGCAGCTCGAGATCCGTGCCGCCATCGAGCGCTCCCGCAAGCACACCATCCCGCTGCTCGACGGGCTGATCGAGGTGGAGAACTCTGATGCCGAGATCATGCTGGTCGCGTCGGGAACGGCCGTCTCCCAGGCTCGTGAGGCGATCCGGCTCTTCCGGGACAAGGGCGTTCGCGTGGGTCTTGTGAAGATCAAAACCCTCCGCCCCTTTCCCACCGAAGAGATTCGCAAGGCAACAGAGCATGCAAAACATATCTTCGTTCCCGAATTCAATGTGGCGGGATGGCTCGCCAGGGAAATCAAGTCCACAATCGACCGCAATCACCGTGTGGTCGCCGGTCCCCACGTGGCCGGGGGGATGACCATGCCTCCCGAGATCATTGTCGAGGAAATCGAAAAACATATGGCTCATCGCCGGAATAAGGAGCTCGTCCATGGCTAATCGAATCCAGATCAACAAGGAATTTGTCGATATCATGCCCCAGGATTATCTTGACCTGGTGGAAAATGGAACCTTTGAAAGCCCCAACCGTGGCTGGAAAGACTTTGGAACTGCGACCGAGCTGATCGCCGAGCATTCTCTTTGTGCCGGATGCCCCGAGTCCATCGCCTTTCGCCACATCATGGCCTCCATCCCCAACCCCGAAGACACCGTCATGGTGGGTTCCACCGGCTGCACCAGCCTTGTCTTCCCCATGATTGCCGTTCACAACATCCATTCCCTTTTCGGAAATCAGAACGCCATTGCCACCGGTCTCAAGCGTGCCCTTGCCGTGCGATTCCCCGACAGGGTGAAAGATGTCATTGTCCTCGCCGGAGACGGAGCAACTGTCGACATCGGCCTTGACATGACCCTTCAGTCCTGGTTCCGGAAAGAGCGTTTCACCACGATTTGCTTCGACAATGAACTCTATGCCAATACCGGCGGACAGGAATCGGGACTCATGCAGAAGGGGTTCCTGGCAAAGATGGCCCCCGTCGGAAAGCGCTTCGACAAGGTGCGTCTTCCTGAGATCGCACGGGAGTCAGGATGCGATTATGTCGCCATCATGACGGCCAGCAAGCCGAGCCTCGTCGAGAAGGTCATCAAGCAGGCCGTCCTCATTGCCCGGGAAGTGGGTCCCACCTATATTCAGATCTACACGCCCTGCATTCTTGAGATCGGGAAGCAGAGCATGGAGGGACTGCAGGAGATGAGAACGTCGGAGGCCCCGGGAGAACGGTTCAAGTTCCGGGAGTTCATCTCACCTGAAGCCCAATCCTTCCTTGACGGCCTGGCAGAGAAGAAGAAGGCCGAAAAGATTGCGGCCACAACTTAACCTCCGGGGGATTCGATGAAAAAACGCATTAATATTCGTATGTCGGGCTTGGGTGG
>JAJYPO010000056.1 GCA_021795275.1 Nitrospirota bacterium
GAGGTAATCGGGAGTCAGGACCAGGCCGCCTTCGGTGGTCGTCTCATTTCGTTTTTCGGGAACAAGTGTCACCCGATCCGGGACCAGGGCGAATGCCAGCTCTGCCATCTCTTGCGTGAGGGCCATTTCGAGGTTTACCGGAAGGGATGCGGTCTCCCTCAGTCGCCTGAGATCATTTTCATTGGCATGGCGACGATCCTCCCGGACATGGAGGACGATCTGGTCGGCGCCCGCCAGTCTCGCCAGATGTGCCGCCGCCAGGGGGTCAGGATCGAACTCCCCCCGAGCCTGTCTGAGAGTGGCCACATGATCGATATTGACTCCCAGACGAACGGGCATACCGGGAAGGGGCATGACTAATCCCTTTCCGGCCCAAGAATGCTGAGGGATCGGCGGGAGGTCCAGTCCTGGTTGGTTGCCACCCTCAAAAGGTCTTCGGGAGTGGCCTCGTCAATCCATCGTTCGAGGGTCTCCGTCTCGAGTTCCTCTCCCCAGTAAAAGATATCACGCCCCATCTTGTTCATCCGGGTCAGAATCGATTCAAGGCCGATCAGAAGGGAACTTTTGAGCTGGTTTTTGGCCCGGACAAGCTCATCTTTGGCCAGGGGAACCTTCTTGAGCCGGTCCAGCTCCTCTTCGAGGATGGAGAGGAGTTCCTGCTTTTTGGAAAGCCTGGTGGAGGCGGCGATCCGGACGATCCCTCCATCAACGAAAGACTGGCTTGTGGAGTAAATCGAATAGGCCAGACCGCGCTTTTCCCTGACCTCCTGGAAAAGCCGGGAGCTCATTCCCCCTCCCAGGTGGAGGTTCAGGAGGCGAAGGGCCGTCTGGTCTCTGTGGGCGACCGGCAACCCGGAGATCCCAAGGGCAACGTGAACCTGCTCCAGGTCCCTTGCGGTTTCCCGGCTCTGGAAGGCGGGCTTGAAATCCTGGGAAGACGGAGAAGTCCAGGCATTTCCGGCCGGGATGTCAGCAAAGGCCTTTTCGAGGCCCTCCCGAAGCTGTGGCCATTGGAATCGGCCCGAAATTGTCAGGAACATCCCGTCCCGATGATAATTCTTGCGAAAATACTTAAGAATGTCCTCTCTCTCAAACTTCATGACGGACGCCTCAGTCCCCAGAATGGGCAGCGCCAGGGGATGGTTTCCGAAATGGACCTCGTAGAGCTGCTGTGTGACCAGGTCTTCCGGATCGTCCTGGGATTCGGCTATCTCTTCTATCACCACGCCCTTTTCCCGGGAGAGCTCCTCCGGATCAAAGACCGATCGTGTCAGAAGGTCGCCCAGGAGTTCCGCCGCGTGGACAGCATTTTCGGAGAGCACATGAGCATAAAAGCAGGTCATCTCCTGGGAGGTAAAGGCGTTCATCTCTCCTCCGAGATGATCCATCTCGTTGGCAATCTGCTGGGCGGACCGCGAGGGTGTTCCCTTGAAACACATGTGTTCGAGGAAATGTGTCATTCCGGCCTCACCCGCCGTTTCAAAACGCGAACCAGCCCGGATCCACGCTCCGATGGCGACCGATCGGGATGTCGCGAGAGGATCGCAGTAAACGGTCAGGCCATTTGTCAGAACTTGTTTTATATAGGGCACGTCGATTCTTTCTTCTGAAGACTCCACCCCCAAATAATCCGGGAATTTTGTCCTTCCCTGAGGTGGGGAAAGGGGACAAGATCCAGGAAGGACGATTGCCAATCGTTATCCGGAGCGGAGCAATCCATTTATTTTAAAGAGAGGGAAGGGACCACAGGGTCCCCGAAGGGACATCCATTACAGAAAGGGCGCCGACTTGTGGACGGCACCCCCTGCAAAAGAAGAATAGAATAAATGCAAAGAAAAATCACCGGTCAGACCGGTGGGCGAATCGACCAGCCTGAAACTAGTGAGCCCCGGTGGGAAGAAAGAAGGGGTTTACGCCCACATACGCTGAGAGGCCCCCCCAAACGACGACCATAATGATTGCAACAACAATCAGACCGGCAAAACCCTTGTTCACATCCATCGGCATCTCCTCCTTTTTGAATGCCACACCTTCCCCCGAAAGACCCGGGAAAGGACTTCCCCTTCCAGAAAACTCTGTCGAGAGAGGCGGAAGGGGGGTAAAAAGGCGATCCTTACCCATTGAAATTCAGACCCGAACATTATGGCAAAGGAACTTCCAAAAAACAAGAAGTCTTTTCGAAGACCAAATCTGAATCCAAAACGGATGAAAAAGCCCTCAAAGGGAAACCATCAGGCCTTGGGGGCGGTGCGGTGCTCCCTGGCCTCCCCTTCCTCGGCAATCGCTTCCTTGCGGGACAGGCGTATCTTTCCCGAACGGTCCACCTCAAGGACCTTGACCAGAATTTCATCGCCTTCGTTGACGACATCGGTGACCTTTTCGACCCGGCGCGGTTCAAGCTGGGAGACATGGCATAAACCCGTCGTTCCCGGCATGATCTCCACAAAGGCCCCATAATCTGCAACGGTTTTGACCTTCCCGAGGTAGATCTTCCCGACTTCCGCTTCGGCGACAATCTGGTTGATCATTTCGATGGCCTTTCTTGCAGCCTCCTCGTCGGCCGAGGCAACCCGAATGAGCCCTGAATCCTCGATATCGATCTTGACTCCGGTCTTTTCCGTAATGCTCCGGATCATTTTCCCTCCAGGACCGATCACTTCCCGGATCTTGTCCTGTTTTACCTGAATGGTCAGAATCCGGGGGGCATACGGCGACATGGTTTCGCGCACGGATGGAAGAGAGGCCTTCATTTTACCCATGATATGGATACGGCCTTCCCTGGCCTGATCAAGGGCCTTTTTCATAATCTCAAGGGTGATTCCCTTGATCTTGATGTCCATCTGGACCGCAGTGACGCCGGCATCGGTTCCGGTCACCTTGAAATCCATGTCACCCAGGTGGTCCTCGATCCCCAGAATGTCAGAAAGGATGGCGACGCGTTCCCCTTCCTTTATCAACCCCATGGCAATTCCTGCCACAGGGGCCTTGATCGGAATCCCGGCATCCATCATGGCCAGGGTTCCTCCGCAGACCGTCGCCATGGAGGTCGAACCGTTGGACTCGAGGATGTCCGAAACCAACCGGATGGAATAGGGAAAGGTCTCCCGGGAGGGAAGGACCGGAAGGAGCGCCCGTTCCGCCAGGTTTCCATGCCCGATTTCCCTTCGGCCGGGACCGCGCATCGGCTTGACCTCCCCCACGGAAAAGGCAGGAAAATTGTAGTGGAGCATGAACCGTTTGGTGGATTCCCCCTCCAGGGCGTCAATCCTCTGTTCGTCATCAGAAGTTCCCAGAGTGGCGACGGAAAGGCTCTGGGTCTCCCCGCGGGTAAAGAGGGCCGACCCATGGGTTCGGGGAAGAATGCCCACTTCAATGGTGATCGGACGGATTTCCGTGGTCTTTCGTCCATCGGCCCGGATCCCCCGGTCGAGGACCATCGCCCGAAGAAGCTCCCGTTCGAGATCATGGAATCCGGTGGAGAATTCCTTTTCTTCCCGGGAGTCCTTGAACCCTTCCAGGAAGAGTTCCTTGCAGAGGGCATTGCGGATTTCCGTCGTCCTGTCCTCACGCGACTTCTTGTCGGACATGACAAGGATTTCCGTCAGGGAATCCTTGGCTCCCGCCCGGATCCGGTCCATAAGTTCGGGACGGACCGGGACGGGGGGGAGTTGCCGCTTGGCCTTCCCGATTTTTTTCTGAAGCTCGATCTGAGCGGAAATGATAGGCTGGCAGGCATTGTGGGCGGTACGGATGGCCTCGAGGAAAAGCTCCTCCGAAACCTCGGAGGCCTTTCCTTCCACCATCATGATGGCATCGGCGGTTCCGGCGACAACAAGGTCAATAATGGACTTTTCCTGAGCCTCAAGATCCGGGTTGATGACAAAATTTCCATCAATGTATCCGACCCGGACGGCTCCCAAAGGATCATGGAAGGGGATGTCGGAAATCGTGAGGGCTGCCGATGCCGCGACGACGGCCATTACGTCGGTCACACCGCTTCTGTCTGCCGAAACGACCGAAGCGATCACCTGGGTATCGTAATAAAACCCTTCCGGGAACAAAGGGCGAATAGGACGATCAACCAGGCGGCTGTTCAGGATTTCCCTTTCTGAAGGCTTCCCTTCCCTCTTGAAAAATCCTCCAGGAATCTTCCCTGCCGCATAGGCACGCTCCTGATAATCCACCGTCAGAGGGAGAAAGTCCGTTCCCGGCTTGATTGTCTTCGAGGCCACGGCGGTCGCGATGATCACTGTCCCCTCAACCCACAGGACAACTGCTCCGTCAGCCTGACGTGCCATGCGGCCTGTTTCGATCCTGACGGACTTTCCGCCAACGATCACTTCTACAGTCTCTGGTTTCATTCTTAGGATATTCCTTTCCGGTTACCGGACCAATGGAATCAATAATTATACGGGTTTCAGCCGGCCGCAAAAACGACTTTTACCCACCACGGAAACTCCGATGAAGTCGGTTCAACGCCCTTCTGAAACCCGTTTTTCGAGCTAGCGGCGCAATCCCAGTCGTCCGATGATCTCCTGATACTTGGCAGGATTTGTTGTCTGAAGGTACTTGAGATGACGGCGCCTCCGGCTGACCATAAGGAGAAGACCGCGACGTGAATGGACATCCTTGGGGAACTTCTTGAAATGCTCTCCCAGCTGGTTGATCCTTTCGGTCAAAATGGCCACCTGAACCTCGACAGATCCGGTATCGTTGCTGGAAATCTTGAAGGAATTGATGACTTCCTGTTTCTTTTCCTTGCTCAATGCCATGCCTTGAACTCCCTTTTAACCGTTTTCATTGTTTAAAAGACCGCCACCGGTCCCTGGGACAGGGATGAAACACCCCGGTCGAAAGAGGTCTTTGTCCGAAAAACAAGGACCATCCTTGAAACAGGGATTCCTCCCGGGAATTGAGCGGTCTCCTCGGAACCAAGAAGGGCCTGGGCCAATCCCAGAATCTTCCCGCCTTTCCCCATTATTCTAATCGTATCCTTCGCATGAAACAATCCTTCCCGGCGGGAAATCCAGACACCGGGGATCAGGGTCCCCTTTTGCAAGGCCGGCGGTACATGGGGAAGGAGCTCAAGGGAGGGAAGATCGCAAAAGATCCTGTCAGGACCGATCAGTGCTGACTCAAGGTCCCCCCTGCTCCATGTGGATTCGATGACGTCGAGGCCAACAGCCTCCCTTACGGAAAAACGACCGACAGAAATACGGCGGAGTCGGCTTACATGTCCTCCGCAACCCAGGGCCTCGCCGATCTGACGCGCCAGAACCCGGACATAGGTCCCCTTCGAGCAGTGGACCAGAAGGGAAACGACCCCGTCCGTCCTTGCGATGAGCTCGAGAGAAGATATCGTGACGAGCCGGGGGGTCCGGTCGACAGTGATCCCCTTGCGGGCCAGCTTGTAGAGGGGAACTCCCTTCTGCTTGACAGCAGAAAACATGGGGGGTTCCTGCATATGATCCCCGACAAACCCTGACAATATGGCCCGGAAAACCTCATCCGAAAGGTCTTCCGGAAGAGGTTTTCTCGAAAGGACCTCTCCCTGGCTGTCGTCGGTATCCGTCGAGATCCCGAGGGTAATGTCAAACTCGTAGGATTTGTCATGGGATTGAACAAATCCTGACATCTTCGTCGCATCCCCCAGGAAAAGGGGCAACAGCCCTGAGGCCATGGGGTCGAGGGTTCCTCCATGCCCGATCCGGTCAATACCAGTCTTTTTCCGCAACCCATGGACAATATCATGGGAGGTCGGGCCCACAGGCTTATCGACCAGAAGGACTCCGGAGACCATCGATGCCTCCGGTTCATCAAACAAAATCACTCCTCGTCATCCTCTGCATTCTGGTTGGCCAGTAACCTTTCGATCCTGTCGAGGTCAGTTTCGCCAGCATCAAGGTGGAAGGTCAGAGCGGGAATGTACTTGATCCTGATCCGGCTCGCCAGCTCTTTCCTGAGCCCTCCCCGGTGGCGCTCAAAGGCCTCCTGGCAAAGGGCCGGATCCTCCCCCGGATAAAGACGATAATAAACGGACGCATTGCGAAGGTCCCCCGAAAGAGTCACCCGGGTAATGGTGGCCCTGGACAAAAGAGGCTCGCGGGAATAACGGGACAGAACCATTGCCAGGACTTCATGGATTTCTGCGGAGACCCTGTCAGCCCTTCGGAAGCCGGGATTCTGCTTCACAGGGACTCACGATGCGAATCGAGAAGAACAATTTCGGGAAAGGATATGACCAGCCCTCTGATCTTTTCAAAGATGCGATCAGAAAGGCCCGGATCGGAGGATATCATGACGACCTCCACCAATGCCCGTTGCCAGAGATCCTGGTATCCCGTTTCCGCTACGGAAACAGGAAAGCGGTCCCGGATTTTTGCAAGCAAGCCCGACAAGACCTGTCTCTTTTCCTTCAGGGAATGGGTGGCAGGAAAATGAAGGACCAGAATCAGATGATCAATCCGGGAACGTTTGGAAGAGTCCCCCTCATGAAGAGACCGGCTCAAGCTTTCCTGCGATCTTTTCCTGGACGAAGCACTCGATCAGGTCTCCGACCTTGATATCCCTATAGTTTTCAATGGAAATCCCGCATTCGTAGCCTGCAGCCACTTCGCGGACATCATCCTTGAAGCGCTTCAGGGCTTCCATCTTTCCCTCGAAGACGACTGACCCATCCCGGATGAGTTTGATCACAGTTCCCGTCCGCTGCATGACTCCTTCCGAGACATAACATCCGGCAACAGTACCAACACGGGTGATATTGTAAACCTGCCGAACCTCGGCTCGGCCGACGAACCTTTCGCGAATCGTGGGCGACAGCATTCCTTCCATCGCCTTACGGATATCCTCCACGGCATCATAAATGACCGAGTAGAATTTCATTTCCACCTTTTCGCGTTCTGCCAGCGCCAGGGCTTTGGGTTCCGGACGCACATTGAACCCGAAAATGATTGCATTGGAGGCCTGGGCCAACAGGACGTCGGTTTCGCGGATTCCACCGACTCCCTCGTGGATGAACCGGACCCGGACCTTCTTGTTCTCGAGCTTGCCGATGGCCTGACGTATGGGCTCGATCGATCCCTGGACATCGACCTTCAGGATCAGGTTCAGATCCTTGATGATCCCTTCCTCGATCTGGGTATAAAGATCCTCAAGGGTCACCTTTTTGTTCTGGAGAAGCTGGACTGCCCGTTGCCGGGCCTGGCGTGCCATGGCCACCTGGCGACCAAGCTTTTCGTCCTCGACCGCAATGAAGACATCTCCGGGTTGGGGCATCCCGTCGAGACCTACGACTTCGGCCGAATGGGAAGGCGTCACATCCGTAACACGATGGCCGAAAGGATCCGTAAGGCTCCGGACCCGCCCGACCTGGGCTCCCAGCACAAGAAAGTTTCCGACCTTCAATGTCCCTTTCTGGACGAGAACCGAGGCCACAATCCCCCGTCCCTTGTCCAGACGAGATTCGATCACGAGGCCGCGGGCGCGCCGGTTGGGATTGGCCTTGAGATCCAGAACATCCGCCTGGAGAAGGATCATCTCCAGCAAAAGGTCCAGACCAATCCTCTTCTTCGCTGACACGGGACAGAAAATCGTGGTCCCCCCCCACTCTTCGGGGGTGAGTCCATATTCGGAAAGGGCCTGCTTGACCCGGTCTGGATTGGCCTCCGGTTTGTCAATCTTGTTGATGGCCACAACGATCGGGACATCGGCGGCCCTGGCGTGATTGATCGCCTCGATTGTCTGGGGCATGACCCCATCATCAGCGGCAACGACCAGAATCACAACATCCGTGGCCTTGGCACCCCGGGCCCGCATCGCCGTAAAGGCCTCATGGCCAGGAGTGTCAAGAAAGGTGATATCCCGTCCGTTGATCGAGACCGTATAGGCCCCGATATGCTGGGTAATGCCTCCCGCCTCCCCCTCTGCGACCTTGCTCTTCCGGATGGCATCGAGAAGGGATGTCTTTCCATGGTCGGTGTGGCCCATGATCGTAACTACGGGAGGCCGGGGCATGAGATCCCCCTCAGAATCTTCTGTCTCCCCGAGGATGGCTTCTTCCGGTTCCTCCTGCTGGATCTCCACTGCGATCCCCAACTGTTCGGCAACGAGCATCGCCGCCTCCGGATCGACAGGTTCTGTAATTGTGGCCATGACTCCCATGGACATGAGGCGCATGATCACATCCTGAACCTTGACCCCCAAACGGTCTGCAAATTCCTTGACGCTCGTTCCGGCTTCGATTCGAATCGATTTCTTCCGGGCCTTTGTCCCGTCAATCGCGGGTGAAAGGTTTCTGGAATCGCCTGCACTTTTCATCTTTTTCTTGAATGCCGGCGGTTTTTTGAAGGCAGGCCTGGGGAAGGGAGCCCGGGGAACAGCAGGTGCTTCCGGGGGAGCACCCGGAGCCACAACGCGGTGGACCGTCTGCGCAGTGGCCGGTGTTTTGCCGGGAGCCGGCTCCTTCTCCGAGGTCTCCTCGAGGTCGACAAAATCCTCTTCTCTCAACATATGGAGCCGGTCAAGCTTCTGGTTTTTTTCCTTGACAGTCTTGGCGGGCTTTCCTCGCTTGTCCCCCGCCGCTCCCTTTTCCCTGAGACCTCCCTTTTCAGCGGTCTCCTTGGCGGGGGAGACTGAGGGGGAGGTGGAAGAAGGCTTCTCCGCCTGTCGGGACGGCATGGTCTCCTGGGTCCACCCTTCGACGGGAATACGCGGAAGAATATTTCTGACAGGAGGCAAAGGAGGATGAGGACTTTCGACCACAGGGGAAGAGGAGTCTGAAACCATAGGCTCCTGGACTGGAACGGCCGCCCCGGGCTCGGACGTTAAGAGCTGTTCCTCAGAAAGAGAGGTCTCGGCCTGGACAGGCTGGCCCTCGGTCACCAGTGGGGCGGCCTTTTTCTTGATGAGAATCGGCTTTTTGGGGGCTTCCGGAGCTTCGTCACCCTTTTTTATCTTCTGTCGGACGATGGTGACGGTTCTTTCATCCAGTGTCGCCATGTGGGAGGGAGCATGAATTCCCCACAGTTTAAGTTTGGCAAGCAGGGATTTGCTTTCCATTTTCAGTTCGCGAGCCAATTCATAAACCTTCAAAGAATCGTCCCCCTCTTCGTTATAACGATCCCGAATCCGACTCCGGAGCGCTCCCGGATGTCTTCGGATAACCCATGAAATCTCTTGCGGTTTCGATCAGCTTGGCCGCTGTTTTTGGCCCGAATTTCGGGAGTTTTGCGATGTCCTCGGCAACAGCATTGGCCACCTTTTCGACAGTATCAAAGCCTGCAGCCTTCAGGGCATCGGCCATGTTCCCACCCATTCCTGGAAGGTCTTCGAGAAGAATGATCGAGGGGCCTTCCGGTGCAATGCCTGTCTCGCCCTCATGTCCAACCTCGGCTGTCCGGGCGATCCGGTCGGCCTCATACTGCTGCTCGCTGAAGATATCGATTTTCCAGCCGGTCAGCTTGGCTGCAAGGCGAACATTCTGGCCTCTCCGTCCTATGGCCAGGGAAAGCTGCTGGTTGGCGACGACAACAGTGGCCACCTTTTCGAATTCCCCATCCCTTGTCGCAACCCGGAGGACCTTGGCAGGCGAAAGCGCCCGGGCGATAAATGTCCCCGGATCAGGGCTCCAGTCGATAATGTCGATCTTCTCCCCATGAATTTCCCGAACAATCGCCTGGACACGGGAACCCTTGACCCCGACACATGAACCGACAGGATCAACATTGGGATCCCGGGACAGGACGGCAACCTTGGCCCTTTCCCCCGGATCCCGGACTACGGCCTTGATTTCAATGATCCCTTCGCTGATCTCGGGAACTTCCTTTTCAAAAAGACGGGCCAGAAAATCGGGATGGGTCCGAGAAAGGATCAACTGGGGGCCGCGCGTTGTCGTCCTGATGTCGAGAAGAAGAGCCTTGACCCGGTCTCCCCGATGGAAGGACTCTCTGGGGATCTGCTCCTTGAAGGGCAGGATCGCTTCCGTCTTTCCGAGGTCGATGATGAAGTTTCTTTTTTCCTGGCCGATGTAGACTCCGGCGACCACATTTCCCTTTTTTCCGCCGAATTCCCTGGCCACCACCGACCATTCGGCCTCACGCACTTTCTGGAAAATGACCTGCTTTGCTGCCTGGGCCGCAATGCGGCCGAAGTCATCAATTTCGAGAAAAGCGCCTATCTCGTCCCCGACTTCTGCTCCTGGATCGGACTCCATCGCCTCGGCAAGTGAAACCTCTTCCATGGGAGAAGAGACATTCTCTACGATCCGGCGGATGTGAAGGACCTGGATCTCTCCTGTTCTCGGATCAATTTCGACCTGGAAATTATCTCCGCCTCCATAACGCCTCCTTGCGGCGGTCAGGATGGCTGACTGCAGGGCTTCCAGAAGTGTTTCCTGGGGGATGCCCTTCTCCCGGTGTAGCTGGTCAAGAACACTCAACAATTCCTGATTAACCATTAACCTCTCCCCATCGGTCCTTGTCCTTCCGTCCGGCATCAAGACCTGCCAAGCGGAAAAACCTACCTGCCGGCTTTATTTCTACACTGTACCACATGATGCCCGTCCTTCCCTCACGACCGTTTTGCCCCTTGGGCCGAAGTTAGGGGAACAGGCTTCCAGAATTCGGCTTGGACACTCCTGACATTCGAAAATCTGATCTGGATGGTCGAGGACTTCTTCCCGGCCTCCATCACCAGATCAAATCCTTCCCCCGTCACCGTTCCGATTCGCCCTCTGACAACCTTTTGACCAGACATGGCTTCAACGAGTTTTACGCAAATCCACTTCCCCGCATTTCTTTCAAGGTCCCCCGGAATTTTCAATATCCGGTCAAGACCCGGAGAACTCACCTCGAGATGAAACCGTCCCGGAAAGGGATCCATGACGTCAAGCAGGACACTGATCCGGCGACTGGCACTTTCAAGCTGGTCAAGCGTCACCCCCTCGGGACTTTCGATAAAAACCCGAAGAACACCACTGCTTTTCTTGGGTAGCACAAGATCGTAGAGTGTCAGTCCCATTGAAACAAGGAGAAGGGATATCTCTTCGGTCAATCGCTCGTGGGAGGGGGGCAAAACGAGGTTATCTTCCATATTCTACAGATCTCCTTTAATAAATCAACCCCTCCCGGAAAAACAATCCAAGAAGAACATACGGGCCTTTCTTCAATGGGTTTCGACTGGGGTTCCCAGGGGTGGCTTGTCTGCATAAGGGACAAAGGAGTTCGCCCCACCTAGCTGACCCGGAAGGATGGAGGGAGCCGCCGGCACGTGGGCCGGAGAGGATCCCGTCATCCCGTGAGACCCCTGGGAGCCCGACGTCCCGTTAGAGGAGTGACATCCTGTGGCCAGGAGTGAAAGACCAGCGATCATCATCAAAAACCCGTATCGGAATAAATTCATCCCTCGGACTCCTGTCATAAATGGAAGAACATAAGGAATCCGTTGACAAAAGCCAACGCCCCCACTCCTCCCAAACCCAGGCTGACAAACCAGAGGGAGTTTCTCCTGAGCATGACGGCCATCGAGGAGAGGACGATACTGATCTGAAAACAGACCACACTCAGGGCAAAAGCATGATGGTGGGCCAGAGATCTGTCTGAAAGAGCATTCATCCGGTCTCTTTCTTTCTCGAAGCCGATCGCCTGGGTTTTTATTTTTCCGACCTGTCCCTTATATTTGTCCACCAGCTTTTCCAGACGAGCCTTTTCGCTCTTGGGGAAATGGAGAAGCTCCACAAGGTGAACCTGGTTCTCGGACATATGAAGTTTTATCTTTTTGGCCTGATAGAAGGACCATTGGTCGGAAGCCTTCGCCTGAAAGAAAATGGCCGAATTTTTCAGCATGATCGCTTCCGAGGTCTTCTGTTCGGACTCAAGGTTCGACAAAGCGGCGAACACTGCCAAGATTGAGGTCGTGAGCGCGACCCTGATATTCCATTGGTCCCTTTTTTCTTCACGCTTTTCGATGGATTCGCTGAGCGACTCCATCAGTTCATGGGCTTCAAGTGATTCCTGACTCATAACCTCCCCGTTCAAAATCATTTTACTCAGAAAACTGCGTCTTTCTGATCAAGAAGGAATCCCCTTCACCCTTTATCAATTTAATCACAAAAGGACGAGAGATGTCATTGTTCATCTCATAGTTCGCTCCAGGGTATTGAGGCATGCAAC
>JAJYPO010000259.1 GCA_021795275.1 Nitrospirota bacterium
GGACTTGTAGCTGCAGTGTTCGCTCCAGAGGGCGGAGAAGACGGCCTCTTCCGTGATGTTGGGGAGTCGTCCGAGAAGGGCGACGATCCGCTCCATCTCATGAGGGGGAATGCGGAACCGGGATGCAGGAATGTCAGCCATCAGGATCTGTCCAGGGATGAAGAGGAGAGGGTGAGGGGAGAGGATTCCCGCTCCCCGGAAAGCCAGAGTGCAAGCGATTGGAAGAAGAGTCGGCCATGGGCCGAGGCGCCCTCTCCCATCATGCGCCTTTCGGGGTGGGGCATGAGTCCTGCCACGTTGCCGGCGGCATTGGAGATGCCGGCGATGTTCCGAAGGGAGCCGTTCGGGTTGTCCTGGTAGCGACAGAGAATCCGCCCGTTGCCTTCGAGCTCGAGCAGGACGTCGGGATCGGCGTAGAAGCGTCCTTCCTGATGGGCGATCGGAAGCCGGATCCGTGCCCCGGGGGAGAAAAGAAGGGTGAAGGGCGTTCGTGTCTGCTCGACGGAGAGGCCGTCTTCCCGGCAGAGGAAGGTCTGTCCGGAGTTGGGAAGGAGAGTTCCTGGAAGGAGACCCGCTTCGGCAAGAATCTGGAAGCCGTTACAGATGCCGAGTACAGGGAGGCCTTTTTCGGCAAAGCTTCCCACGGCCTCCATGACGGGGGAGCGGGCCGCGATGATGCCTGTTCGCAGGTAGTCCCCGTAGGAAAAGCCGCCCGGCAGGATGACGGCATCCAGACCATCAAGAGTCCGGTCCCGGTGCCCGACCCAGCGTGGATGGAGGCCCGGCACCAGGGAGACGGCCTCCCAGGTGTCACGATCGCAATTGGTTCCCGGAAATCGGATGATTCCGATGTGGAAATTGTCTGGCATCGGGAGTCCTGGCGTTAAGTTAATCGGGCGCGTCTGTCGCCGAAGGCGGGTTCAGGGAATCGTTTCATTCAGGCGTGAAGAGAATCCAAGGTGAATCGTCTCGGGTGTTGGGCAGATAGATTCTGTTGTGCTGTAAAAAAATCTGACGCCTGTTGAGTGGGTCCTCTTGATATTACAATGGCGCGCCTTTAAACGCAATCATCCCAAAATTTCTGCGGTTCAGGATAAGGGCAGGGAGAAGACAATGTCGCGCATTCGGAGGGGGAGTGTCAGCCTTTTTCGATGGATTCGCGGCAAGAATCGTTTCCTCCTTGCATTGGGAGGTATTCCGCTTATTTCTTATTGCGAATCGGAGCCTTTTCTTATTTTTTGTCATGGCAGTGTGACAAAAAACTTTTCGAACTCGCCTCGGCTGAGGCTCTGAAAACCCATTCGATCTTTCTTATCCTCAGAAATTTCAGGTAATTCTCCTGAGAGCGCAGAAAGGAGGGCCTCCCCTTGCATTCCCCATTCTCATTGACGAGAAAGTCACCAAGGTGATAGATTCAGAGCATGTGGCCATTAATTGACTGATCAGTCAATTAATGGCCTTCTTAAGCGTGTTCCGATGGCGTACGCTTCCCACGGCCAACGAGCGGCTCAAAGTTCCTGGAAGAATTTCCCAAGATTCAGGCTGAGCTTTTTCCTGGAGAAACGATCCGATTCGTGATGAATTCCTCCCGCACAAACCCATTTGCAGGCTCTTGCCCATTCTCATGCTATAGGCACTCTTCCGCGTCTCGTCCCGTTCGGAGACAAACGTCAGATTCTCTCTCCTTTTTTCTTTTTTTCTCACTTCTGTTTTTTTTTCTTGGGACCGCCCTCTCTTCCGTGGAGGCATGGGCAGATCCCCCCAGCTCCTCCGTCAATGCTCCCTCCAGCTCCGCCGGAACGACCCAGGACGATCCGCCGACCGAGCCCTATGCCTCTCAGACGGGAAAGTTTGGCCTGTCGGTGATGTTTACCTACGATGTTCTCCAGACGCCGGCTCCGGTCACTCTTTATGAAAACAGCATCGGGGCCCTGGGGGAGCTTTCCTACGGGATCAGCCGGGGGATTCGCATTTTGGGGGGCGCCGGCTTCGGATTTGGTTCCCCTCATGTCTCTCCTCCATTGACCGACCATAATCCCTCCGGTCCCTCGATCAACTATGTTCCGCTCTATCTGGGCGTCCAGCTGGAACTCACCCGGTGGTTTCCGGGCCTGATCCGCTATCAGCCCTGGTTTCCCTATATAAGGGGAGACTCCGGGGGGGTCTTTACAAGCGTCAGCAATGACGGCCCCGCAAGCCTTCATACGAACGGACTCATGGAGGACATTGGCTTCGGGATCGAAGGCCGGCCCCGGGCCGTTCCCATGGCATTCTTTGGCGAGATACGATCCCAGTGGCTTTTCCTGGGTCCCCAAATCATCAACGTCGTTCCGGTCCTGGCCGGGACCACCTTCTATTTCTGACGGATGGCAGGGATGACGCGCATGAAGATCGGGAGAGCAACGAGGGCGCTCTTGGGCCACTGCAGAGGAAAACAGCTATCGGCAGGGATTCTTTTGGCTTCGGCCATGGTCCTGGGCCCTGTAACCCCGTCCACGGCGGACAATGTTTCCCCGACGACTCCGATCATTGCCCCCTCGAAAGAGGCGTCGCTTGTGATTCCCCGCCATCTCTCCCTTCTCCAGGCCATGGAGATCACGATCGAGCGTCATCCCCAATACAAGCAGGCGATCCATACGGCCCAGGCGAACAAGGAAATCATCGGAGAGGCCTTTTCGAACTATCTGCCCCACCTCTCGGCCGGGGCAGGATACAACTATGAGACGGGGAACTTCGTCATCTCTCCGGGAATTCCGGCCTCCTTTCTTTCGTTTCTGATTCCGAACAGCAACCAG
>JAJYPO010000260.1 GCA_021795275.1 Nitrospirota bacterium
GGAGGGCCATGCCATCGAATGCCGGATCAATGCCGAAGACCCCTGGACCTTTGTCCCGTCTCCGGGAACGATCACCCGGCTCCTTCTTCCGGGAGGCCCGGGAATCCGCGTCGATACCGCCGCCTACCAGGGAGCGGTCATCCCTCCCCACTACGACAGCCTTGTGGCCAAGGTCATCGCCACCGGCAAGAACCGCGACGAGGCGATCGCCCGGATGATCCGGGCCCTGCGGGAGATGACGGTGGAGGGAATCAAGACGACGATCCCCTTCCACCTCGAGGTCCTGGCCGATCCCACCTTCCGGTCCGGCCGCTATTCGACCTCCTTCGTCGAGCACTTCATGGAGCGCCGGGAGGCTCTCCCGAAAAATCCGTCGAAGGACTCGGAAGCGGAGGACTGATCCTCCCATGAACGCGTCCTTTCCCCCCCTCCTCTATTTGGCCGGAACCCAGGACTTCGACTCCGTCGACTCCTTCGAGCGCCACCTCCGCACCCTTCTCGAGGCCGGGCTTCCCTGGTTCCAGCTTCGGGACAAACGGCTCGACGACCGTTCGCTTTCCCTTCTGGCCGACCGGGTCCGCCTCTGGACACGGGAGAGCGGGGCCCTCTTCACCCTCAACGACCGCCCGGACATCGCCCTCCTGTGCGAGGCGGACGGAGTCCATCTGGGGCAGGAGGATCTTTCGGCTCTGGACGAAGCGAATTCTTCGGAAGAGAGAAAGAGGAGGGCAATGCATCTGGGGATCTCGACCCACAATAAAAACGAGGTCCTTCGGGCCCTGACCCACCGCCCCGACTACCTGGGGGTGGGGCCAGTCTTTGCAACGACCACAAAGGAGACGGGCGTGGCCCCCCGGGGAGTGTCAGCCCTCCTTGAGACACGGGAGCTGACGGCCCTTCCCCTGGTCGCCATCGGAGGGATCACCCGGGAAAACGGGGAGGCTCTCCTGGCGGCGGGAGCAGGGACATTGGCGGTAAGCTCCCTGCTTACGCGAGCCGACTCTCCGGAGGAGGTGCTCAAGGCCCTTCTGGCAATGTCGCCGAAGCCATCGTCCGGATAAAGCTCTGAAGCGAGGAGATGGAGCTACGCTCCGGGCCGGATTTTGCAGAAATCCACACGTAACCTGAGGTCAAGGATCTCCCTTTTTCGCTACAATCCAGGGCGATGTCCGGAGGCAGCCTCAACCAAGGAGTCCCCTTGCTCACCATCATCGTCCCCACATTCAACGAGGGCAACAATCCGGTGATTCTCGCCCAGGGAGTCTGCGAGGCGATGAAGGAGGTCTCAGGCCACGATTTCGAGCTTCTCTTTATCGACGACAGTACCGACGAGACGCCGCAGCTCCTCGAACGTCTCTCCCAGGTCAACCCCAGGGTCCGGGTCATCCACCGGGAGAACGAACGGGGTCTGGGATCGGCCCTTGTCCGGGGATTCCAGGAAGCGAAAGGGGAGTGGCTTGCCGTCATGGACGGAGATCTCCAGCATCCCCCGTCCCTTCTTCCCCGCATGCTGGCCCAGGCAGGGGAGGGAATCGATCTCGTCGCTCCCTCCCGGTTCATTCCGGGAGGCAGTGACGGCGGGCTCTTTCTCCACCGGAAGCTCGTCTCCCTGGTCGCACGGGGACTGGCCTGGCTCCTTCTTCCCCGGACCCGGCCCTTCTCGGATCCCACGGGAGGAGTCTTTATGCTGAGGAGAGAAGTTCTTTCGGGATGGAGCTTCGACGGAGGATCCTGGAAGATCCTGGTCGAGGTCATGGTCCGGGGGCGCTATGCCAAAGCGGCGGAAATTCCGTACCATTTTCGTGCCCGGGACCTGGGAACCTCGAAGCTGACTGCCGCGGCCCAGATCGACTATATCCGCCATCTTCTTCGTCTGAGAAGAATCGGAGACCGGAACGATCGTCCTTCCGTCTCGGTCAAACGAATTTTTTCCTGACCATAGGCCTTCCCTGAAGGGCCAATATAACCCACAACGACGGTCATAAACCCGATCGAACCCTTGGGAGATCCTCTCCCCTAACAGCAGGAGATTTCTTTTGGCCACCCATCCCACATCCTCCCGTTCCCGCTGGCCCCTGGTTGCCGTACTTCTGATCGTCGGCACCTTTGTGGCCTACGTCACCCATGTCAAAAAAGGGAGCGAGACTCCCTCCGTCCCGGCGCCCTCTCCGGCCGTGACTCCCCCTTCGGCTCCGGCCCCGGCAGCCGGATCCTCTCCCGCCCCTGCCGTCTCCGGACCCGGGACATTCTACCCTTCCCAGGGACATGCCCACTGGGACGAGCCGAAACTTAAAACCTTCGTCTACAACAGCAATCCTCCCACCTCGGGTCCCCACGAAGAGGTCTTTGCCGACGGATACATCAATTCCAAGCCCCTCTCCCGGGCCATCCAGGCGCACCTTCTCGAGCACGGCAGCATCCTGATCCAGTACAACTGCACCTGCCCCTCTCTGGTCAGGAAGCTCACCGACATCTCCCGCTCCTTCGACACCTACAACCCCCAGATGGCGATGGAGATGGGCAAGGCCGTGATCATTGCGCCCAACCCCTCCATTCCCAAAAACAGGATCGCCCTGACCGCCTGGACCCGCCTTCTGATGCTCGACCACTACGACGAGAAGGCGATCAAGGGTTTCATCACCGCCTGGCTGGGCAACGACAAGAACAGCCGGCAGTAGCATCCCGAAAGGATTTGGGGAAGGCGGATTTGAGAAGGCGGTGGACCAGAAAGGCTCTCTGATGTAAGATTGTTTTAGTCGAAACAAACGGATTCCGTCTTCTCCATTCACTTGC
>JAJYPO010000057.1 GCA_021795275.1 Nitrospirota bacterium
GCGAAGGGCTCCATCAGGCGGTGTAGGCGAAGGAGCGGGTCAAGATCCAGATGGAAAATCAGACCCTGGCCACCGTCACCTTCCAGAACTACTTCCGCATGTACAGGAAACTGTCGGGCATGACCGGGACGGCGGATACGGAAGCGACTGAGTTCCACAAGATCTACAACCTCGAGGTCATCGTCGTCCCCCCACACAGAAAGATGGTCCGCACCGATCTTCCGGACCAGATTTATCGCTCCCAGAAGGAGAAATACGATGCCGTCGTTCTCGACATCGCCGAGCGCCACACGGTGGGGCAGCCGGTTCTGGTCGGGACCGTTTCGATTGAAAAATCGGAATACATCTCCCGGCTTCTCAAGGAAAAAAACATTCCCCATGAAGTCCTGAATGCGAAGTTCCATGAAA
This sequence comes from Nitrospirota bacterium, assembly GCA_021795275.1. The sequence goes on from JAJYPO010000057.1 coordinate 409, forward strand.
AGGAGGCGGAAATCGTGGCCCAGGCCGGGCGCCTCGGAAAAGTGACGATCGCCACGAACATGGCCGGCCGAGGGACGGACATTCTCCTCGGCGGAAACGCGGAATATCTTTGCAACGCCCAGATCCGGAGCCGTGGGGAGGAGATCTCGGAGGAGGAGCGGGAAAAGGTTCTGTCCGAGCTCGAAGAGGCCTTTCGCAAGGAACGGGAAGAGGTCATGCGCCAGGGGGGCCTCCATATCATCGGAACGGAGCGCCATGAAAGCCGGCGCGTCGACAATCAGCTTCGGGGCCGGGCAGGCCGGCAGGGAGATCCAGGTTCCTCGCGCTTCTATCTGTCCCTGGAGGATGACCTCATGCGGATCTTCGGGGCGGACAAGATCAAGGGGCTGATGGAAAGGATGGGGGTCGAGGAGGGGGTTCCGATTGAGCATGCCTTCGTGACGAAGGCCATCCAGAATGCCCAGAAGAAGGTCGAGGCCTATCACTTCGATATCCGGAAGCAGCTTCTGGAGTACGACGATGTGATGAACCAGCAGCGCCTGATCTTCTACGAGCTCAGAAAACGCGTATTGAGGGCGGAGGCTCTTCGGGAGCTGATGATCGAATGGGGCAGCCGTGTCGTGGAAGAACAGGTCATGGCGGTCATCCCCGAGAATGCCTACCCGGAAAGCTTCGACCTCGCGGGGGTTGTCTCCCTCGTGGCGGAAAAGACCGGACTCGCTCTTGAAGCCGACGAGCTGAAGGATCTCGGAATCGATGCCCTGATGGACCATGTCATCGCCCGCTATGAAGAGTATCTGGCCGGCCGGGAAAAGGAATTCGGTGCCGAACCCTTCGAGGCCATCATCCGTTATGTGACCCTGCAGACTCTGGACAACCAGTGGAAGGATCACCTTCTCAAGATCGACCGTCTCAAGGAGGGGATCGGGCTCCGGGGATACGGCCAGAAAGATCCTCTTGTGGAGTACAAGAGGGAAGGGTTTGATCTTTTTGAATCCTTTGTGGGCGAGGTTCGGGAAAACGTGATTCAGGTTCTCGGTACGATCAGGGAAGCGGCGGAGTCGGAGTTGATCGAGGCGCCTCCCCTCGAAGCTCTCGACTACTCCTATCCCGATGAGACGGGAGTTCCCGTCTGGGAAAACGACTCATCCGCCCCTTCTCTCTGGGGAGGGCTCCCGGTGGGAGACGGGACATTCCGGGAAGAGATGGCGCCGGTGCGAAAGGAACAAAAAATTGGCCGGAATGATCCTTGCCCCTGCGGGAGCGGGAAAAAGTATAAAAAATGTCATGGAACCGAATAGGAGTCGCCCTGATTCCGGAATGAGGGAACTCAAAATGCCCGGAACGCGTTTCCTGGAGTGCCGTTCTCCCGGTTCGTTGGAGCCTGTGGCGCGAGCCCTTTCTTAAGGCTCCCGCTGGTATTGGGGAGGGACTCTCTCCTTTCCGGGGCCCCCTTCAGGAGTTCCTTGAACGGGCGCTCCGGCCCCATCCCATCCCCCCCCCGTTTCCCGGGCCGATGAAGATTCCCTTTTCCTGGCCCCCCCCACCGTCCGCCCCAGCCTCCCCGGTGATCTCCCGAACCGGGAAACCCGTGATTTCCTCCAGATCGGGCCGTTTGACCCGCTTCAGAAAAACTGTGGGCAGGATCGCTCTGGTCCCCCAGAGGCTTTGCCGGAAGCGGTGGAGATTTCCCTCTGATGTGATTCCCCAGTCCATCGGACGAGAGAAGGCGCCACACTGAAAGTCAAAATTCCAGGACGGCTCTGCCGTCCGCGCCATTCCTCCCCGCCATGAGTGTCAAGGTGTACCGCGCGGCTGGCTCATCGGAGAACCCGGGTTGCAGAAAGACGGGAGAAACAGGAAGGTTTTGTTCGCTTCGAAAGGATTTTCCTGTAATTTTCAGTTGACAAAATGGACACTCAAAAATAGAATGGTAGGACAAATCGATCCAGACAAAGTATAAATCTCTAGGATTTTCAGGGCTCCGAAAAAGCATAGCCGGAGGGTACTCATGTTTTCTCTTTCCCATCCCGACCATTATATTCCGATCCTGATCTTCCTGTTGATCGCGATCGGATTCGGGGCCGTCTCGCTCCTGGTGGGACGTCTGATTCGTCCCAACAATCCCTATCGTGACAAGGACGCTCCTTACGAGTGCGGGGTGCCTCCCATCAACGATGCCCGGGAAAGAATCTCGATCAGGTATTACGTCATTGCCATGCTCTTCCTCGTCTTCGACGTGGAGGTGGTTTTTCTCTATCCGTGGGCGGTCGACTTCCGGCGCCTGGGCCTTTTCGGACTTGTCGAAATGCTCATTTTTCTCGTGATCCTGATCATTGGATACGTCTATGCCTGGAAAAAGGAGGCGCTCGAATGGGAGTGATGCACCACAAGGACGGCGAGCTCTCCGTTGTCACCATGAAGCTGCAGGATGCCGTCAACGATATCGTCAACTGGTCAAGAAAGTCGGCGCTCTGGCCGATGACCTTCGGGCTTGCCTGCTGTGCCATCGAAATGATGGGGGCGGTGGCATCGCGATTTGATATCGACCGTTTCGGAGCCGGAGTCTTCCGTGCCTCTCCCCGCCAGTCCGACCTGATGATCGTGGCGGGTACCCTGACCCGAAAGATGGCCCCTGTCGTCCGGAAGATCTACGACCAGATGCCGGAGCCCCGTTATGTGATTGCGATGGGATCCTGCGCCACGAGCGGAAACATCTACGACAGCTACAGCGTCGTTCAGGGGGTGGATCGGTTGATTCCTGTCGATGTCTATGTTCCCGGTTGTCCGCCCCGCCCTGAAGCCCTTTTGGACGGCCTCATCAAGCTTCAGGAAAAAATCATGCAGGACAAACCGGTCTTCCGGAATTAGGCAAGGAGAGAACTTCATGCATCCAGTGGCAGAATCCCTCCGCCGAAGGTTCCCCGATGCCGTGACCGGTTCGCGGGAGGCTTTGGGCGATGTGACGATTTACCTTCGGGAGACGGGGGCCCTCGATGTCTTTCGGGCCCTGCACGACGAGGAGGAATTTCGTTACGACTATATCGTCGATGTGACTTCGGTCGACTATCCGATGGATGCCGAACGCTTCGAGGTTGTCTACATTTTGTATTCCATCCCAAGACGGCACCGGATCATGGTGAAGATTCGCGTTTCCGAGACCCACCCCGTCGTCGATTCCATTGTCTCCATCTGGCGGGGGGCGGAGTTCATGGAGCGGGAAGTGTACGACATGATGGGGATCCAGTTCAGGGGCCATCCGGATCTGCGGAGAATCCTCATGCCGGATGACTATGACGAAGGATATCCCCTTCGAAAGGACTTTCCTCTTGTCGGAAAGGGCTGGAGGGATGACTTTTCCTTCGTGCCGAAGTATTTCGAAAATCTCCCACCCCTCCCCGAGGGGCGAAAATAACGCTGGATCATCTGGGTCGCGTCTGGGTCTGGACAGGGTATAGGAAAGGGGGCGCTCTTGGAGTCGATGGAAAAGGATGGGGTGAGAACCAGTCAGGGAGCGCAGGAGCTTGAGCGGCGGGAAATAACCTTGTCCACTCTGAGGCAGGCGGTCTTGAACGGTCTCGACTCCTCCATCAAAACCGACCAGTTCCTCCTGAACATGGGCCCGCAGCATCCCAGCACCCACGGGGTGTTGCGCGTTCTTCTCGACCTTGACGGGGAGAGGATCAAGAAGGCGGTTCCCGATCTGGGATATCTCCACCGCGGTACGGAGAAAATCGCCGAATACAGGACATACAACCAGATCATTCCTCTCACGGACCGGCTGGACTATGTCTCCGCGATGGCGAACAACTACGCCTTCGTCAGGGCCGTCGAAAAACTGCTTCAGCTCAAGGTCCCCGAAAGGGCCGAATTCATCCGGACGATCGTGGCGGAAGTCCAGCGGATCGTCAACCACCTGTTCTGGCTCGGGACCCAGGCCCTGGACATCGGGGCCATGAGCGTCTTTTTCTATACCTTCCGGGAGCGGGAGGTTTTGCTCGACCTCTTCGAAAAGATTTGCGGGGCGCGGTTAACCACCAATTATTACCGCGTCGGCGGGGTCGAAGGCGATCTTCAACAGGATGTCATCGACGCTCTTTACACATTCGTCGACACATTTGAGCCGCACATTCTCGAATACAACACACTCCTCGAGCATAACCGGATCTGGCTGGCCCGGACAAAGCACATCGCCGTCATCACGGGAGAGGACGCCATCAATTTCGGCCTCTCGGGACCGACCCTCCGCGGATCGGGCGTGGATTATGATCTGCGCAAATACGAACCCTATGGGGCCTACGACCTTGTGGACTGGACCGTCCCGGTGGGGCAGAATGGGGACATCTACGACCGGTACTGGATCCGGATCGAGGAAATGCGTCAGAGCGCAAGCATCATCCGGCAATGCCTGGACAAGCTTCCTCAGGGTCCGTTCATGACCGATGACCACAAGGTCTCCTTCCCTCCGAAGGGACGGGTCATGCACAACATGGAGACCCTGATCCATCACTTCCTCCTGGTCGTGGAAGGCTTCAAGACGCCTCCGGGGGATACCTATTGCGGCACGGAGACCCCAAAGGGGGAGCTCGGTTTCTATATCGTCAGTGACGGATCCGGCAAGCCCTACCGGATGAAAATTCGTGCCCCGTCATTCGTGAGCATGGGGGCTTTCGACTTTATGGCAAGGGGATACATGATCGCGGATATCGTGACGATTTTCGGGACCTACGATATCGTCATGGGTGAGTGCGACCGATAGACGGTTTGCTGAGCGCAAGTGACCTGATGGTTGCCGGCATCGCCGGTTGCATGATGAGTCCCCGTCCGCGACTATCCGGGACCGGGGTCATAATCTTCCAAATTAGGGTTCGTCCGGGGAGAAGGCAAGATGGCTAATACGGAACACGGCGTATCCATTGAGATCAACGAAGAAGAAATCGACCAGATATGCGAAGAGTTCGGAAACCGCGAAGGGGCGGTCGTCCAGATTCTTCAGACGATTCAGGAAAAGTATGGGTATGTCCCCGCCGAAGTCCTCGAACGGGTGGGGGAGGATCTCGGCATCCCTCACAGCAAGATGTTCGGGGTCCTGACCTTCTATTCCCAGTTTTACCAGGAGCCGCGGGGCAAATTCATCCTCAAGGTCTGCGTGGGAACCGCCTGCCATGTTCGTGGAGCCGGTCTGCTGGTCGACAAGATCAAGGAAAACCTTCATATCGAGGCCGGTGAGAATACGGAAGACATGCTGTTCACTCTTGAGCCGGTCGCCTGTCTCGGTTCCTGCGCCCTGGCCCCGATGGCCATGGTGAACGGCAACACCTACGGAAAGCTCTCCGCCGACAAGATGGTCGAGCTGATCAACCAGTTCCAGGAAGAAGGCTCCGGAAGCGACGAGGAGCCCGTTCCGGCGTCATGACAAGGGGGATCACTGACCCTGTCATGCGCTGTTTTTGATTTGCGATGCGCTGATGGTTTGACCCATATAAGCTGTCAGGGGGATAAGGGAGTGAAATTCCTTTGTTGTCCCCCGGACGCCAAGGAGAATATGCGATGTTGACTGAAACAGTAGAAGAAATGGCTGCGGGGCTATTTCGTGACGTAACCATTCCGACGATTCATATCGGAATGGCGACCTGTGGTCTGGCGGCCGGAGCCCGCTCCATTCTGGAACTTGTTGAGAAAGAGCTTCAGAAGCGGGGACTCGAAGCCCGGATCGTACCGACCGGATGCATCGGGATGTGCCACAACGAACCCCTTGTCGACATCACCATGCCCGGAAAATACAGGGTATCCTATCGGAACGTAAAGGCCCTCATCATCCCCCAGATATTTGATGCTCACTTCGTCAAGGGCGATTTTGCGAAGAAGTATGCCGTCTGCCAGATTCCCGTTGGAGGCCATACCCCTTACGAAGGTCTCCCGCTCATGCACGAGACGAACTTTTTCAAGGGTCAGGTGAAGATCGTATCAAGCCGCTGCGGTCTGATCGACCCCTCCAGCATCGAAGATTACATCGCCACGAACGGGTACAAGGCCCTTCGCAAGATGCTGACGTCGATGACTCCCGAAATGGTCATCGAGGAGATGACGAAGTCAGGGATCCGGGGCCGGGGAGGGGGAGGATTTCCGACCGGGCTCAAGTGGAAACTGACCCGTCAATCCCCCGGCGATGAAAAGTATGTGGTCTGCAATGCAGACGAGGGGGATCCGGGCGCCTTCATGGACCGCTCGATTCTGGAGGGAGACCCTCACAGCGTGCTCGAGGGAATGCTCGCCGCCGCCTATTCGATCGGGAATTCCAAAAAGGGATACATATATTGTCGCGCGGAGTACCCTCTGGCGATCAAGCGCCTGCGCAAGGCCATCGACGATGCCAAGGAGCGCAACTTCCTCGGGGATAATATCCTGGGAACAGATTTCTCTTTCGATATTACGATCAAGGAGGGGGCGGGAGCCTATGTGTGCGGAGAGGAAACCGCTCTGCTGGCCTCTCTCATGGGGGAGCGGGGCATGCCCTGGCCAAAGCCGCCCTTTCCCGCCCAGAAAGGTGTCTGGGGAAAGCCCACCGTCATCAACAATGTCGAGACGCTCGGCAATGTGGGGCATATCCTGCTGGGGGGGGGCGACTGGTATGCCTCCTACGGCTCCGAAAAGACGAAAGGGACAAAGACCTTCGCCCTCACAGGCTCCATCAAGAACTCGGGCCTGATCGAAGTCCCGGCCGGAACCCCCCTCCGCTCCATCGTTTTCGATATCGGCGGAGGAATGCTGGAGAAAAAGATTCCGTTCAAGGCCGCCCAGCTCGGGGGACCTTCCGGGGGATGCATTCCCACTTCAGGGCTTGATACACCCGTAGACTTTGAAAATGTCGTGGCGGCAGGTGCGATCATGGGGTCTGGCGGAATCGTCATCATGGACGAAGCCTCCTGCATCGTGGACACGGCAAAATTCTTCCTGAAGTTCACCCAGGATGAATCCTGCGGGGAATGCACTCCCTGCCGTGTCGGCTCGAAAATCATGCTCGACATTCTGACGCGGATCACCGAGGGTCAGGGCCAGGAAGGGGACCTCGACGAACTGATCAGGCTTTCCATGTACGTCAAGTCGAACTCCTTGTGTGGTCTGGGAGCCGCGGCCCCCAATCCGGTGCTCTCGACCATCCGGTATTTTCGGGAGGAGTTCGAGGCTCATATCCGGGACAAGCATTGTCCGGGAACGGTGTGCGCCAACCTCATCAAATATGTGGTGATCGAGGAGGACTGTACGACCTGCGGGCTCTGCGAGCCGGTCTGTCCGACGGGTTCGGTCACATGGGACAAGGGCGAGGTCGCCCACATCAATCTGGAAACCTGTATTCGCTGCAAGGCCTGTGTCGATGCCTGCAAGTTTCGAGCGATCATTTAGTGGGTGAGGTTTCTTCTATGGTAAAAGTCACGATCAATGGCAAGGAAGTGGAGGTCGAAAGCGGAACGACCATCCTGCACGCGGCTGAAAAGGCCGGATTTCCGATCCCGACCTTTTGCTACAATCCGCGAATGGATCCCGCCGGATCTTGCCGCATTTGCGCGGTGGAACTCGAGGACTCGAAGAGGACCGTGATGGGATGCATCACCGCAGTGTCCGACGGAATGAAGGTTCTGACGGAGTCCGCCAAGGTTCACGATGCCCGGAAGACCAATCTCGAACTCCTTCTCCTGCATCACCCGATGGATTGTCCCGTCTGCGATTGCGGGGGAGAGTGTCCCCTCCAGAATATGTCTTTTTCCTACGGGGCCTCCGACTCCCGCTTCGAGTCCCACCGGAACGACGAACCGGAAGACATGAAGAGCGATGTCCTCGTCTTCAATTCGAACCGGTGCATCCTCTGCGGCAAGTGCGTCCGCATCTGCGACGAGATTCAGGACGTGCATGCGATCGGTTTCATCAACAGAGGTTTCGACACGATCATCGGTCCGCCGCTCGGGAAAAAGCTGGATTGCGAATTTTGCGGCGACTGCCTCGAGGTGTGTCCGACGGGGGCGATCACTGACCGGTTCGTCCGCTACCAGTTCCGTCCCTGGCAGATGGAGAAGACGGAGACGACCTGCACGGCCTGCGGCTCAGGATGTCGAATGCTCGTGGACACCGAGAGCGAGGCCATCGTCCGGATTTCCTCGAAGGAGGGGTTAGGCCCGAACGAGGGGTCGATCTGCGTCGTCGGTCGTTTCGGCTTCAACTATGTTCAGAACAAGGAGCGGCTGGACAAGGTCTATTTCAAGAAAGCGCAGCGACTTGTGCCCGGGAAATGGCCGGAGATCATGCCTAAGATTGCCGACCGCCTGAAGGGGATCGTCGCGGGTGGGAGCGGTCGGGTCGCCGGTCTTCTTTCGTCCCGGGTGCCACTCGAAGACGCCTTCCTGTTCCAGCGGTTTATTCGCCAAACCCTTCGCTCGAACTTTATCGATTCCGGGGCGAGAAGGGGACTGATGAACATGGCGCTTCCATTGGCCCAGGCCACAGGAACCCTCAGACCTCTCGTCGACCACAAGGATATTGAAGCGGCAAACGTGATCGTCGTCCTTGGAGGAGATCCCGCCGCCGAATCCAACATAACCGGTCTGGCCATCAAGAAGGCGGTCCGGAAGAACAAGGCGGATCTTTACCTTGTCCATGGCCACGATGTCAGTATTTCGACGCGCTCCAAAGAGGTGATCCGGGCGCTTCCCGGGGCAGAAGCAGACTTTGTTCGCATCCTGAGAAAGGCCCTCGCTTCGGGGGGAACTCTCGATATCGCCGCCAAGGATGGGCTTGTGAGGATGGGAGCCTCTCCCGAAGGGGTCGAGCGTCTGATTTCCGACCTTAAAGCGGCAAAGAGGGTCGTCTTTGTGACGGGCCGGAGGTTTCATGACTCCGAAACAGGCCTTGAAGCCTCAGAGGAGCTGGTCCGGCTGCTCGTCGACCAAGGATGGATTTCATCCGAGGGATGCGGTCTTTTCCCGCTCACCGAACTGGGAAATGACATGGGCGTTCTGATGATGGGAGGGACCAGCGAATGGCTTCCCGGCCTCCTCGATGTCTCGAATGCGGAGAACCGGAAGGTATGGGAGACGCATTGGGGCACCTCTCTGGAAGTCTCCGGGGGCGGAATCCGGGAGATTCTGTCGGGAATTGAGAGTGGGAAGATCAAGGCCCTGATCACACTGGGTGAGAATCCCTTTGAATACATACCGGATGCCGGCCATCTCCGGGAGACCCTTTCAAAGCTCGAGCTGCTGGTCGTCATTGACCACCGCCAAAGCGAAATTGCCGACATCGCGCATTTTCTCCTGCCCTCCGCCACCGCTTTCGAGCGAGGGGGACACGTCGTGAGCGCGGAAGGGTTCGTTCAGCCCATCGTTCCCTCCATGGCCTATTGGGGAGAGTCTCTCCCCGAGGCGGAGATCATTCTTCAGCTTTCCCGGCAAATGGGATCCTCCTTGCCATTCGAGGACTTTTCAGCGATTACCGCGGAAATTTTCAGGATATTTCCGGACCTCTCTCCCTCCACGCGCAATGCCAGCCATTTCCAGGGCGGGACCGGTGAGATCGTCCTGGCGCTCACAAAGGCCCAGCCGCCGCACAAGGCGCATCGGGAAAGTGTCGTCGCCAGGGTCGGGGAATGGATGAAATCATCCCCGTCCGCCTCGACGGACCCGGCTGCGATCCTTCCCATTCCGGAAGAGGGCTTCGTATTGCAGCTTTCGAAGTCGATCAACCATTCCGGGACCTTCACGATCCATGACGCAAGTCTGATGACGATCGAGGGTGAAGGCCTTCTCCGGGTTCCTCGGCAATGGGCCCGGAAAAGGAAGCTCAAGAAGGGATCCTGTGTAAGAGTCCGGAGCGCACATGGAGATGTTTCTCTCCCGATCGATCCGGTCGCGGGTCTTTCGGACAGGGAAGTTCATTTTCCGGTCCATTTCGCCGACGAACGCATCCAGGCCCTGTTCGGGAAGGGGTTCTCCTGGAACTCACGTTCGGGTGTTCCATCCAGTCAGTCCATCACTGTAACACTGGAGCCGGTTCTCTAGGGGAAATCCCGCAGGATTCCGATTTCCCGCCCGGCAGTAAAGGCAGACCCGGATTTTGGTGATCCGGAAGGGGGCATTCTGTGCTGAAGGAATCGTCGATAATGCGGATGTCAACGAGAAAGGGTGGGTTTTGATAAACGACCTGATCGGGGCCCTGGTCGTCATGCTGGGAGTCCTTTTTGTAGTTCTGACCATGATCGCCTATCTGACTTACCTTGAACGGAAGGTTCTTGGATTCATGCAGGACCGCCTTGGACCGATGGAGGTCGGGCCATGGGGGCTCCTTCAGCCCCTGGCCGATGGAATCAAGCTCCTTTCGAAGGAAGACATCATTCCGAGCGAAGCGAATCGCGCCATTTTCAGAATTGCTCCGGTCATCTCGCTCGTTCCGGCCATTCTCGCCTTCTCCGTCATCCCGTTCGGCCACGATTCCTTCGGCTTCCAGGGAGTGACCCTTCATCCTTACATTGCGGATGTAAACGTGGGGATTCTGGTCATTCTGGCACTTTCCTCTATCGGGGCCTACGGAATATTGCTCGGAGGATGGGCATCGAACAGCAAGTACTCCATCCTCGGGGCCCTCAGGTCGGCCGCACAGGTGATCAGTTATGAACTGACCGCCGGAATGTCGGTGATCGGGGTCCTGATCCTCTCGGGGTCGATGTCGCTCGTCAAGATAGAGGATGCCCAGGCCGGTGGATTCTGGCACTGGTACATTTTTCCCCAGATCGTGGCCTTCGTCATATATCTCATATCAGGGATTGCCGAGACGAACCGGACCCCTTTCGACCTTCCGGAGGCCGAATCGGAACTTGTGGCGGGATTTTTCACGGAATACTCGGGCATGCGGTTTTCGCTGTACTACCTTGCCGAATACGCCAACATGATCATTGTCTCGTCCGTTGCAACGATTCTGTTCCTCGGGGGCTGGAATCCCCCTCTCCCGTCTCTCGGATTCATTCCTCCCGTCATATGGTTTCTTCTGAAGGTGTATTTCTTCCTGTTCTTCTTTTTCTGGATTCGTGCAACATTGCCGAGACTGCGCTATGATCAGCTGATGCGTTTTGGCTGGAAAATCATGTTGCCTGTTTCCTTTGCGAACATCATCGTGACGGGAATCGCCGCCTATTTTCTTGAGCGATAGGCTGGCTTCGAATGGTTCGGAGGAATGTCTGAACGTGAAGAGTGAACGCAGGAGTCGGATATGTTGAAAAAATTTTTGAACACGATTCTCTTCAGTGAGATCGGGCAAGGTCTCAAGCTTACCTTTCGGCACATGTTTCTTCGAAAGATAACGGTCCAGTATCCCAAGGAGAAGCTTGTCCTTGCGGACGGCTACCGGGGCTTCATCGTCCATCGCCGGTATGACAATGGAGTGGAGCGGTGTGTCGGATGCGATCTTTGCGAGGCCATCTGTCCCGCCAAGGCGATCAGGGTCGTCAGCGACATCCATCCCGAGGTGCCGGACAGGCGGTACGCGAAAGAATACACCCTGGACTTCACCCGATGCGTCTTTTGCGGATATTGTGTGGTGGCCTGTCCCGTCAACGCCCTGTCCATGACGAAGGAATTTGCCCATTCCTCCTTTACGAGAGACGGGTTGATCTACTCCAAGGAAC
>JAJYPO010000261.1 GCA_021795275.1 Nitrospirota bacterium
GCGTCTTCCTTCCTTGTCGGGCCGGCTGGACGCCAATCGGGACGGATACGGATTCGTGATCGACCCCGAGGGGAAAAAAGATGTCTTTGTTCCTGCCCATTTTCTCGCGGGCGCCATCGACGGTGATACGGTGGTCTGTCATGTCACGGGGGAGGATTCCCGTGGGCGGCGTGAGGGAGTCGTGTCACATGTCGTCTCCCATAGTCGGACCGATTTCCCCGGACTTCTTATTCGGACGGAGGGAGGACTTTTCGTCCGGCCAAGGGATGCCAGGATCCGACATCTTTTTCGAGTTGACGATCCCATTCCTCCTTTGCCCGAAGGAGACGGGACTCTTGTCGTCCTGACGGTCACCTCCTATCCGGATGCCTCCCCCGTTCCCTCCGGTCGTATCGTATCGGTCTTGGGAGCCGACGGTGATCCTGCGATCGACACCGATCTGGTGATCGCCTCCTTCGGTCTTCCCCTTGCATTCCCTTCGGAGATAGAAGAGGCGGCCCATGAACGTGCCGCTTCTGTGAGGATCGTTCCGGACGGAGATCGCGCGGACATGCGTTCCCTCGAAGTGGTGACCATCGATGGGGACTCGGCCAAAGACTTCGACGACGCCATCTCCCTTGTCGGAAATCCTGATGGAACATGGACCCTTGGTGTTCACATCGCGGATGTCTCGACCTATGTCCTTCCGGGCTCCCCTCTCGATCGGGAGGCTTTTGCGAGGGCTACCAGCGTTTATTTTCCGGATCGGGTTGTTCCAATGTTTCCGGAAGTCCTGTCAAACGGCGTCCTTTCCCTCAACCCTGATGAGGACCGTCTGGCCCGTTCTGTTATTGCAAAAATCGGTGAGGATGGCTCCGTCGTCGACTGGTCGGTGACCCCCTCGGTCATCAGAAGCCGGAAGCGCATGACATACTCCGAGGTCCACCGGAGCCTCGCAGGGGATCCTTCGGAGGGATACCGCTCGTGGGGCCCATTCCTGGATGAGCTGTGGCGTGTGGCCCAGCTCCTCCGGAAGCGTCGAATGGCAAAGGGGAGCCTTGACTTCGACCTGCCGGAGCCCGAAATCGTTTTGGACCTCAGGGGAGAACCGGTCGACATTCTCCGCTCCCCCCGCTACATGTCCCACCAACTCATCGAAGAATTCATGCTGCTGGCCAACACACTCGTGGCCCTCCGTCTGTCAGAGCGGCTGGGAACAGCGATTTTCCGGGCTCACGAATCTCCGTCTCCAGAACGGATCGAAAACCTCTATTCCTTTATCGATTCGCTTGGGGTGACTGTCGTCCGGCATGATCCGGTGACTCCTCGGGATTTGTCCCTGATTCTCGAAAAGACTCGTGGAACGCCCGTCGAGCACCCCGTGCATTATGCAGTTCTCCGTTCCCTCAAGCAGGCCCGTTATGACGAGCGTCCCCTGGGCCATTTTGGGCTGGCTTTTTCGGACTATACCCATTTCACCTCCCCCATCCGCCGCTACCCCGATCTGGTCGTCCATCGCCTTCTTTCCCTCGCATCCCCCGGGGGGAAAGAGGCTCTTATCCCGGCCCCTCTTTCCAGGGTGGCTCAACATTGCTCTGAAAAAGAGCGCAAGGCGACCGAAGCCGAACGTATGGCGATCGATTTCAAGAAGGTCCGATTCATGTCGCGCCACCTTGGGGAAAGCTTTGACGGCCGGATCACAGGGATAGCGTCCTACGGAGTTTTTGTAGAGCTGGTCCCGTTTTTTGTGGAGGGATTAATTCCTATCAGCCAGCTTGGAAGAGACTATTATGAATACCGGGAAGACCGCCACCAGATTCGTGGAGAGAGAACGGGACGAACCTTCTCCGTTGGAGATGCCCTGCGAGTAACGGTCGCGAAGGTCGACTTCCAGCGTCTTCGGTGCGATTTCGTTCTTGAAGAGGAGGCAGAAAATCTCTCGGATTCCCGGGGATCCAGCAAAAAGCGACGGTACGGACATCGGGGACGGTGACCCCCGGGAGGAATCTTTCGGACTAGTTTGAAAGGGGAGACTGGGCGGCCTTGATTTCGTTGGCAGCGGTGGTCAGGTCTGCGCTGCTCTTGTCAAACATGTTCTTTGCCCAGACCGGATTTCCGATTTTCTGATATTCCTGGGCTGAGGAGAGACGACTCCTCGCCGCATCGATATACTTCATTGCAGCGACGATGTGATTTTGAAGATCCGCCTGTTTTCTGGCGTCTTTTTCGGAGCCCTGGGCGGCAGCCCGGTAGTTGTAGGCCGCATTCTGGTGGTTTCCGATCAAGGCATTGGTTTGAGCGCAGGCACTCAGCCCGAGGAACGAGAGGCCAAGGAGAGAGACGGACCTTTGCCCGACGTGGATCCACAGTGACCGACCTTTTACTGAAGCGACCTCATAAAGTGTGGCCATAGGTCCTCCATTTCTGATTTTTGGGGATGAGTCTTTAATACTACTTCAGGCACCGGGAAATAGTCTTATCACAACGACAGGGCAGGGTTCAACACAAGTGGAGAAAAAAAGGCCGGAAACCCGGGCTCGAAAGACTTTTTTCAACTGCTCCGGAAAGGGATATCCCTTCTTTCTTCTCAAAGGGTTCCTTGCCTTCGGGACACTCGTTCTCCTGACTTCATGTGCCGCGCTCTCCCAAAGCGTTCCAGCTGTGTCCGAGTCGGGAACCCTGTATCGGACCTCGATGATGGACGCTGCCGTTTATACCCGCTTTCGCGTTTCCCCGATCGAGTGCACGCGACGCTATCTGAATGTGCAGGGAGTTGTGGATGGGAAAAAA
>JAJYPO010000058.1 GCA_021795275.1 Nitrospirota bacterium
CCGACCCGGAAGGGCAGATGCCGTCATGACCGGGAGTGAGCGGCCTTTCTCCATAGGCCGTCTCCGAACCTTTCTGTCCGCCTGCGGGGAGGGCCCCTTTTCCTGGCGGCACCCGGCAGCCCATCGTCTCTTCTCCGACCGTCTCTCTCTCTTCCTGTACGACACCCGCTCCGCCGGGGAGGTCCTGATGGGGGAGACGGCAGACGGGGTCCTCTTCCTCCCCGTTCCCCCTCCCCCTCTTCTCCGGCCGGAGTCCAACGATCGTGACCGGGGGGAGCTTCTTGGCGCCCTTTTCCGGGAGATGGCTGCCCTAAAGCCTGGAAGGCCCTCTCCCTTTCTCGAAAACTGCCCCCTGGGAGCGCTGGTCCCGGGTTCTTTCCGGATCGAACCCTCCGAACGCGAATACCTGGTGGCGGTCCCGTCCCTTCTCACCCCCCGCGGGGAGGCGGGCCGAGCTCTCAGATGGGAGAGGAACCGGTTTCTCCGGGACCATCCGGAGAGTGTGGTCCGCCCTGTGACCCCCCATGAGGCTCCGGACCTCCGCCGTTTTGCGGCTGAATTCGTCCGGACCCGGAGGGAGGCCGCGCCCGACGCCCTTCAAGCGCTCATGGCCGAGGACATGGGGCAGGCCTTCGAGCGGGCCCTTCTTCTGGGGGCCAAAGGGGAGATCGAGGGATGGGTGCTGGAAGAGAAGGGGACTCTCCTGGGGCTTCAATGGTACGGACGCTGGGAGGGGGGAGAGACTCTGGTCTGTTTTCTCGAAGCCCGGAAGACGGGGGTCTCGAACCTGGGAGGCCTCATGACCCGCCTTGTGCTCGAATCGGCAGGATCGGGGATCCGATGGGTGAATCTCATGGGAGGGGGAGGACTCGGAGGGGTGGAGCGGGCCAAACGTCTCCGCCCCCATCAGCTGGTCCTTCCTCTCTTCCGGGTCTTTTCGGACTAGCTTTTCAATGCCTCTCCCTCGAGAATCTCGGCGAGGATCCGCGAGGCTCTGGGAAGGTCGGGAAGGTTTTTCCCGAAGACCCGGATGATTTCCTGCCGGACCGGGATCCCTTCCAGCATTTCCGAAAGGAGCGTCTCCCCCACCCGGCCGGAGAGGGGGTCATAGATCTCAAGGCAGGAGGCCTTCTCCTGGGCGGGATTCTCCGGGCGCGCATCCCGGCTTGCCACATCGACGGTGATCTCGCCGTCGCCTATGGCATACCCCCTCTTTTCGGCCTCCTTCCGGAGCTCCCCGGCATCGGGAATCTTTCTCCGGCGTCCTCCGGGTCCGGTCCGGACCCGTTCGTAGACCAGCTCCCAGGCCTTTTCCCGGGCGAGGAACCGGCGCCAGCCTTCCCCGAGCCGGCGAAGGATCGGACTTCTGGCGGTGGGCCAGTCCCGGACGTGTTCCAGAAGAAAATGGTCGGTCAGGGTCCGGAAGCGGTCGAGGTCGGAGGCGGGGTCGCGGGGAAGGAGCTCCCGGAGGGTCTCCCCCAGAAGTTCCCGGAGGGCCAGGTCGAAGGCCCGGGTCGTGCGGTGGAAGTAGATCTGGGCATACATGTACCGGCGGATCTGGATGAACTGCTCGAAGACCCCGAGTCCGGCCCGGTGAAGGACCAGGCGTCCCTTCTGGAAATGGGTGTAGTAAAGGAGGCGTTCGAGGTCCACAGGACCGGCGGAGACGCCGCACATGTAGCTGTCCCGAAGGACGTAGTCAAGGTTGTCGACGGTGAAGATCCCCGAATACAGGGGTTTGAGGGCCGCCAGGAGGGGGAGGTTCTCCGGGACCGGGTTCGGGCCCTTCCCCTTTCCGACCAGATAGGCGATCCAGTCAGCCGAAAGGCGCTCGCCCGGGGCGAAGGCTCCGGAGAGACCACGGTCGATCCGTTCGATGACCGGCCGGAGCGGCCCCCGGATCAGGATCTGGCTCATCTGCTCGTGGGACCGTCCGAAGCGGGGAATGCCGACATTCTCGTCGAAAAAGTGGCAGAAGGGACCGTGGCCGGTATCGTGCAGAAGGGCCGCGACCCGGAGGAGGGTTTCGAAGAAGGGAAGGGAGAAGTTCCCCGTGAGGGCCGGATAGATCTGGCGGGCAAATCGGCCGGCCACGTGCATCGCTCCCAGGGAGTGGGAAAAGCGGGTATGTTCGGCCGAAGGGAAGACGAAACGGGCGCTCTGGAGCTGGTAGATCGACCGGAGCCGCTGGACCCAGGAATGGTCGATCAGATCCCGTTCGGTGGTCCCGGCTGGCCCCGCCGGAGTGTCGACGAAGGAGAGATAGCCGTGGACGGGGTCGGAAACCAGGGAGATGCCGTCATACGGCAAGGAGAGAGGGGAATCGGGCATCAGGGAGATCTGTCCTTCGGATTTCGGATCCGGCAAAGAACGGTCATAAGCCGAGTTCTGTCGAGGGTGGCCATTACTCTGGGACCAGGGTTACCCCAGGCCTCAAGCGACCTTACCCGGAGGCGTGGGCCGGGCCGGCCTTCCGCATGACTGCGAGCCTCCCTATTTGGTCTTGCACCGGGCGGGGTTTACCATGCCGTCTCCGTCACCGGAGACGCGGTGAGCTCTTACCTCGCCTTTTCACCCTTACCGGACAAAAGTCCGGCGGTTTGTTTTCTGTGGCACTGTCCTTCCTGTCGCCAGGACTGGGTGTTACCCAGCGCCCTGCCCTTTGGTGCTCGGACTTTCCTCCCGGATCCCGCAAGGGTCCGGGCGGCCACCTGCCCGTCTTTGGTCCGGATCCGAATTGCGAAGGAAGCCTGACCCCCCAGGCTCAACTCCTTGGAGAGACATCCTCCATGAAAAGCCATCGCTGGCAATGGAGACACGGGACGATCTTCTGGCGTTTCTTGACCTCGGTCAGCGTCCGGGGCGGCAAGGTCATCCGGCAGACCTCGCAGGTCCCGTTCAGGATGCGGGAGACCACCAGGCCGTTCCTGTGGGACTGGCGGAGGCGTGTGTACTGCTGGAAGAGGGGATCGGGGAACTGGTCCGCAAGCAGGGCCTTTTCCTCCTCGAGACCCCGGATCCGGTCCATCCGGGAGCCGCTCTCTTCCCCGGCGGCTGTCCGGAAGGCCTCCAGCTCCTCCTGCTTTGCCGCAATATCCTTCTCCCGCTCCTTCAGCGCCTTTTCGAGGGTCTCCTGGGTCTCCATGATCCGGAGGATCTCGTCCTGGAGGCGTTCGACCTCGTCGCGGCGGAACTCCATCTCGGCCAGATAGGCCTGGATTTCCCGGGAATGCTTGAGTTCCTTGTTCTTTTTCTTGTTCTCGGAGATGATGTGTTCGTTGGTCCGGAGATCCTCCTCCCGGTCGCGCCGATCCCGGGCCAGCCGGAGGATCTCGTTCTTCTCGGACTCCATGAGCTGTGCCAGGACCTCGAGACTCTCTTCCCTCTTTTGCAGGGCGTCGCGGCTTGCCTCGATTTCCTGGGTGATGTGGGCCAATTCGCTGTCGATCGACTGCAACCGATAAACCAGGGCCAGCGTGTCCTGGACCGAATGTCCCACGTCCAAGTGACCTATCCTTTCCATCTCTTTAGTTTGTATGGTGGGCCCACCAGGATTCGAACCTGGAACCAACCGGTTATGAGCCGGCAGCTCTGCCGTTGAGCTATAGGCCCATTCGTGAATGCCTTCCCCTCCTACCAGTCCAGGAAACTCTTGAGGTGGTTGCTCCGGCTCGGGTGGCGGAGCTTTCTAAGGGCCTTGGCCTCGATCTGCCGGATCCGTTCGCGGGTCACGTCGAAGTCCTGGCCAACCTCCTCCAGGGTGTGGTCGGTGGACTCCCCGATGCCGAACCGGAGCCGGATCACCTTTTCCTCCCTGTCTGTCAGGGACGAGAGGGCCTGGCCGATCTTTTTCAC
Source organism: Nitrospirota bacterium (assembly GCA_021795275.1). The sequence goes on from JAJYPO010000058.1 coordinate 3,856, forward strand.
CAGGTCGTACCGGACCGCCGAGTCAATCGGAGAGATCGTCTTCTTGTCCTCGATGAAATCCCCCAGATGGCTATCTTCTTCCTCTCCGATCGGAGTTTCAAGAGAAATCGGTTCCCGCGCGATCTTCAGAACCCGCCGGACCTTGTCCACCGGCATCTGCATCTCCTTGGCCAGCTCCTCGGGGAGCGGCTCCCGCCCGAGTTCCTGGACGAGGTGGCGGCTTGTCCGGATCAGCTTGTTGATGGTTTCGATCATGTGCACGGGGATCCGGATCGTCCTGGCCTGGTCGGCGATCGCCCGGGTGATGGCCTGGCGGATCCACCAGGTGGCGTAGGTCGAAAACTTGAAGCCCCGCTTGTATTCGAACTTGTCCACCGCCTTCATCAGGCCGATGTTTCCTTCCTGAATGAGGTCGAGGAACTGGAGGCCCCGGTTGGTGTAGCGCTTGGCGATGGAGACGACGAGCCGGAGGTTCGCCTTGATGAGCTCGGCTTTTGCCTCCCGGACCTTCTCCTCTCCCCGGAATATCTGCTGGAGGCTTTCCTTGGCCTCGGAGGGGGAGAGCAGGGTTTCGACCTCGAGGTGGGCAATCCGGTCGTGGGCCTGGGCAAACTGTTCGTAAAGCTCCCGCTTTTCCGGCTCGAAGGAGGGCTCCTCCGTGCCGTCTCCCAGGCGCCGGAGAATCTCGTCCCGGGTGTGCCCGATCTTTCGCCGGGAATGTTCGAGCAGGCGTTCGGTTTCTTCGAACTGGCCCACCACGTCCCGCAGTTTCTCCACCAAAATATCGATCTGCTTCTGCTGGAGATGCATCTCCAGGATGACCTCGACCACCTCGTGGCGGATCTTCCGGAGGCGTTCCCTCAGGGCCCGCTTCTTCGACTGGTCCTTGAGGACCTTCTTCATCTCCTGGGAGATCTCGTTCATCTTCTGGAACTGCTCCTCGATGCGCGAGGACTGGGCGATGAAGGTCTCGGTCGCCTCGCGGAGGGCCGGAGACTTCCCTTCCTCGGACTCCTCCTCCTCGTCCACGTCGACTACGTCGCGGATGCCGATCACGCCGGTCTGGACACGGTCCCGGAGGCCAAGAATGCTCTGGATGGAGAGGGGAATGCCGAAAAGGAAGGAAAAGACCTCGGTCTTTCCCTCTTCGATCCGCTGGGCGATCCGGATCTCTCCGTCCCGGGTGAGAAGGGGGACCGATCCCATCTCCTTGAGGTAGAGGCGGACGGGGTCGTCGGTCCGGACGGCGGCGGACAGGGCGGCCTCATGGGCCTCCTCCGCATCCTCTTCGGACTCGAGTCCCAAGGTCTCGAGCTCCTCGAAGATCTCCTCTTCCTCGCCCTCCATCTCTCCGAACTCGCCCTGTTCCGACTCGTCTCCCACGATGTCGATGTTCATATCCCCGAAGTAGGTCAGGATCGAGTCCATCTCCTCCGAGTCCACCGCCTCTGTGGGAAGGGCGTGGTTGAGTTCGTCATAGGTCAGATATCCGCGTTCTTTTCCAAGGTTGATCAGATCCTTCATTTCGCTGATTCGTTCGTTCTTGGCCATTCATTCTCCCCTAATAGGCTTGTTGCCTGCCGGCCCCGGCTCCCTGTGTCCGGAGATTTACGGGACGGGCATTTTTCCGCGAGAGGCGGCGGATCGCCGTAGTGACGTCGTCGAGGCGCACCTGCCGGGACCCCGGGTCCGAGGGCAGGTCGTACCATTGTTTCCAGAGAAAGGCGTCCATCCTGAGAAGGTCGTGGAGCGATGCGGAGGGGTCGTTTTCCAGGGTCCAGAGACCATCGAGAATTCCCGAGAGGGAGGGGTCGTCGATGAAGGAAAAGTCCTCACGTTTCCAGAGCTCCTTCGGATGGGGGGTCCCTCCGTCGACCCAGAGTCGCGCCAGTTCGACGAGGATGTTCCGCCAGGCCAGCCCCCGGTTATTCATGTTCGCGGGATCGGGGTCGGCCTTTTTCGCCGTCTCCCGGGCAGGAGCGGACTCTGCCTTGAGAAGCTGCATGGCCAGAAGGTCCTTCATGATGTCGAGAAGGATGGCGCCGCGTTCCAGCAGCTGTTCCTGGACCTCAAGATCAGGAAAGGCCCGGACCATGGAAAGGAAATCGGCGACGAGGGAGGATTTCCCCTCTCCTCCGCGATCCTTCCTGACCCTGGCGATGGAGGCGGCGAGCCAGTCGAGGACAAAATCCCCCATCGGCAAGGCCGCCTCAAGGGCTCGTCTGACCCCCGAAGCCCCTTCCCGGACGATCCACTGGTCGGGATCCGTCCCGTCGGGGAGCCACACGGCCCGGAACTGGAGGTCGGGATCCCAGAGGAACCGGCTGATGATCCGGACGGCGGCATCCCGTCCCGCGCGGTCTCCGTCGAAGAGGAGGATGACCTCCCGGGCATGCCGCTTGAGGAGGGAGACATGGGCGGGGCCCAGGGCCGTCCCCAGCGGCGCCACCACACCGCCGATTCCTTCCTGCGAAAGACGCATCACGTCGAAATATCCCTCGACCACCAGGGCCCGTTCCTCCCTCTTCAGGGCCTCCGCCGCCTGGTCGAGACCGAAGAGGATCTCCCGTTTCCGGAAGTAGGGGGATTCGGCCGAATTCAGGTATTTCGGGAAGCGGGAGCCGGGCTCGATCAGTCGTCCCCCGAATCCCGAAGGAGCCTGTCCCGGCCTCTCCCGGATCGGGATCATGATCCGGTTCCGGAAGAGGTCCCCCGTCCGCTCTCCCCCGGTCGCCGCGTCCCGGCGGATCATGCCGGCCTCTTCGAGGATCTCCGCCATCCCGGCCGCCGCCCCTCCCGAAGTCTCCCGGTTGGTTTTTAAGGCGGCAAAAAGGACGGAGGATCCATTGGCCCAGCCCAGGGAGAACCGCCCTATGGACTCCTCGGTCAGTCCGCGGGTCTCCAGAAGATAGCGCCGGGCCTCCAGTCCTTCCGGAGCGGCCAGGGCCTTCCGGTAGATCCCTTCGGCGAAAAGCATGGCCTGCCGGAAGCGTTCCCGGCGATCCCTGTCCTCCGCCGTTCCCCGCTCAGGCACAGGAATGCCGGCCAGGGCCGCAAGGTGACGCACCGCCTCGCCGAAAGACTTGTGCTCAAGTTTTTCGACCAGGCGAAAGACGTCTCCTCCGGCATGGCATCCAAAGCAGTAGTAGAGCTGTTTGTCGGGATCAATCTGAAACGAGGGGGATTTTTCGTCATGGAACGGGCAGAGCCCCACCCATTTTTGTCCGCGTTTTCGGAGGTTGACATAGCGCGAGGCAACCTCTGCCAGATCGGTTGCGCGCCGGACTGACTCAACCCATTCATCCGCCATAGTGCGATCCGATCGATTGGTGCTGGTCTCGTCCCTGGGTCCCATCAGAGGATCCGGAAGGACATTGCCTAGGACCCCAGGGCCGCCTTGACCTTCTGGCTGACGACACGGTTGTCGACCCGCCCCTTCGTCCGGGGGGCGAGCCATTGCATCACCGCCCCCATCCCCTTGGGTCCCGAGACCCCGGTCTCCCGGAGGGCCTCCGAGACCAGGTGGTCGAGGTCGGCCTCGGAGAGAGGTTCGGGGAGATAGGCCTTGAGAATGGCTTTTTCCGCCCGCTCCTTGTCCGCCAGATCGGGCCGTCCTCCCTTTTCGAAGCCTTCGATGGACTCGTCCATCTTGCGGATCATGGAAGCGATGGTTTCGATAATCTCCTCATCGGTCAGGACGGAGCCTTTTCCCTTCTCGATTTCCCGGTTCTTAATCTGGGCCATCAGGAGCCTGAGGACGGAGAGACGCGTGGTTTCCCTCGCGCGGAGGCTGTCTTTCTGGTGGTCGAGTATCTGTTCCCGAAGTCCCAAATCATCCGCCCTTTCCGATTGTGTGTCCGCCGGATTCCTTTAGCGGATGGCCAGACGGGCCCTCTTGAGGGCCTTCTTCCTGGCGGCCAGGGCCTTCTTCTTGCGCCGGACGGAGGGCTTTTCGTAGTGTTCCCGTTTCTTGACGTCGGAGAGGATCCCCGCCTTCTCGCACTGCTTCTTGAAGCGCTTGAGGGCGCTCTCAAAGGATTCGTTTTCCTTGACCCGTACACCTGTCATAAAATAAGCTCCTCCGTTTGTAAGATAAACCAAGACTGTTCATTGTATCCTGAACCCGGCCTTTTGTCAAAGCGACTCATCCCGGCGGCCAGCCCAAGGGACGTCCCGCCAGGAGGTGAAGATGGAGATGTCCCACCGTCTGGCCGCCCTCCGCACCGGTGTTGATGACCAGGCGGTAACCCTTGCGGTCGATCCGGCGGTCCTCGATGAGCGCCAGGGCGGTTGCAAAGAGGTCGGAAAGCTCTGAGGGCCCCCCCTTTTCCTTCATGAACTCTCCGATGTCGGCGGCGTGGCGTCGGGGGATGACGAGGGCGTGGAAGGGGGCCTGGGGCGCGATGTCGGCGATGATCAGGGTCTTCTCCGACTGCCAGAGGGGGGTGGAGGGGATCTCTCCCCGGAGGATGCGGCAGAAAAGGCAGTCGGCGGGCGGGGGGGATTTCGGGGTCATGGGATCTCCTTCGGGTTCGGATTTTTTTTCAGGCGTTCCCGCTTTTCAGTGAGGCCCCCCCTTCCGGTTCGCCTTTCGAGCTCCTCCATGACGGCCTTCCAGGGGATCCCGGTCCGTTCCATGGTCACCAGGAGGTGAAAGATCAGATCGGCCATCTCGGAACGGATCGCCTCCGGATTTTCTTCATAGACCGCCGCCATGATCTCCCCCGACTCCTCCACAAGCTTCTTCAGAAGGGAGCTTGGGGGGCCGGAAAGAAGGCGCGCCACATAGGAGGTGTCAGGATCTTGGGTCCTTCGGTCCCGGATTACCCCGGAGAGGCGGTCCAGGGTTTCGAAGGCAGGGGAAGGGGCCTCGGACTGGAAGAGGGTGCGCCCGTCGAAGCAGCTTTCGGTTCCGGTGTGGCAGGTCGGTCCCTCCGGATCGGCCATGACCAGAAGAGTGTCACGGTCACAGTCCCAGCGGATCTCCCGGACCGCAAGAAAGTGGCCCGAGCTCTCACCCTTCGTCCACAGGCGTTCTTTCGACCGGCTGAAGAAGGTGACGCGGCCCGTCCGGAGCGTGGTTTCGAGGGCTTCGCGGTTCATGTAGCCAAGCATGAGGAGCTTTCCCGAGTCCGCATTCTGGATGATGGCCGGGATAAGGGTCCGGCCGTCGCCAAAGGGGTCGGTGGAGCCGTCCGTCCCGGTCATGGAGTCTCTCCCGTCTCATCCAAAAAGGGGGGACGCACCGGGGCCCCGGCCTCGAAGAGTGTCCGGCGAAGGTCCCGGAGATCGATGGTCCCGAAATGGAAGAGGCTCGCCGCCAGGGCGGCGTCGGCGCCGGCCTCGAAGGCCTTCCGGAAGTCCTCCATGGTGCCGGCCCCTCCGGAGGCGATCAGGGGGACCTCCACCGCCCGGCTCACCGATTCTATGAGGGCAAGGTCGTACCCGTCCCCCGTTCCGTCCCGGTCCATGGAGGTGAGCAGGATCTCTCCGGCCCCCGCCCGCACCCCTTCCACGATCCATTCGATGGCGTCCCGGTCTGTGGGGCGGGTTCCCCCGTGGGAATAGACACGCCAGGAGGCGCCTTCCCGCTTCACGTCGACTGCCAGGACGATGCACTGGGATCCGAAGCGGAGGGCCCCCTCGGTCAAAAGGGCCGGGTTGGACAAGGCGGCCGAGTTTAGAGAGACCTTGTCGGCTCCACAGTTCAGCGCCCGGCGGATCTCCTCCACCGACCGGATTCCGCCGCCGACGGTCAGGGGAAGGAAGACCCGGCTGGCGGTTTTTTCCACGATTTCGAAGAGGGTCCCCCGATTCTCCACCGAGGCCCCGATGTCCAGAAAGCAAAGCTCGTCGGCTCCCAGACGGTCATAGAGGGCGGCGGTTTCGACCGGGTCTCCCGCATCCCGGAGCGCCTCGAAGCAGACCCCCTTGACCACGCGTCCCCCCTTCATGTCGAGGCAGGGAATGATCCTTTTTTTCAGCATGCCGTCTCTCCCGGCGACCCGGACTTCGACACGGACAGGGCCCGGGCAAGATCCACCGCTCCGGTGTAAAGGGCCCGGCCCACGATGGCGCCGGCGACGCCGGCCTCCGACAGGGCGATGATGTCGGACAGGCCTCCGATTCCACCGCTTGCGATCACAGGAACAGGGAGCGTCCGGGCGAGGTTCCGGTAGACGTCGAGATTGGGGCCAGAGAGCATGCCGTCCTTCAGGATGTCGGTGTAGACGAAGCCGGCCACGCCCCTGTCGGCCAGGGAGGCCATGGTGTCCTGGGGGTCACCGGCGGCTTCCTCGATCCAGCCCGAGATGGCGATCCGGCCGTTTCTGACATCGAGACCGACATAGAAGCGTCCTGGATGGTGTTTTAGCATGGCCGCAAGAAAGTCCGGGTCGGTCAGGGCCCCTGTTCCCAGCACAAGCCGTTCCACTCCCCGTTCGAGATATCGGGCGGCGGCATCGAGGGTCCGGATGCCCCCGCCCACCTGGACCTTTCCGGGAAAGTGGCCGACGATTTGTTCGATCGCGGACAGATTCGAGACCTTCCCGCTTTTGGCGCCGTCGAGGTCCACCACATGGAGCCACCGGGCTCCCTGGCGGGCAAATGAGACGGCCACAGCCGCCGGATCGGTCCCGTAGACGGTGGAACGGTCAAAGTCGCCCTGGGCCAGGCGGACGACCAGTCCCTCCGTAAGGTCGATTGCAGGATAGATTTCCATCAGAGGGCTCCAAAGTTTTTGAGCAGGGTCAGACCGGTCCGCTGGCTTTTTTCCGGATGAAACTGCATCGCCACGACGCGGGAGAGGCCGACCATGGAGGGATAGGTCTCATGGTAGTCGGTCTCCCCCAGGACGATCGACCGTTCGGGGGTCCGGACGTGGAAGGAGTGAACGAAATAGAGGTCGGGTTCCGGGGGAAGTCCCTGCCATATCGGATGGGTGGCCGTCTTTTTGACTTCGTTCCAGCCGATCTGGGGCACCTTTCCCCGGCTCGGGTCGAAGGGGACCACCCGCCCCGGAAAGATCTCCAGTCCCCGGTGGGTTCCGAACTCGTGGCTCTCACCGAAGAGGAGCTGCATTCCCAGGCATATGCCCAGGAAGGGCCTGTCCTCGGAGATCCAGCGCCTGAGAGCCGGGATCCAGCCCGCCTTTTCGAGGCGGCCGATCCCTTCCCCGAAGGCCCCGACTCCCGGAAGGACGAGATGGGTCGGGTCGAAGGCCAGGAAGGAGGCATCCCTATGGTCCGCGATGAGCACCCGGTGGCCCGAGGCCTCCAGGGCCTTGGAGACGGAATGGATGTTTCCCATTCCGTAGTCGATCACCACCGTCCTTGGAGCCGTCGCCATCAGAGGCTTCCCTTGGTCGAGGGAACGCCCGTCTGTCGGCTGTCCCTGGCGACGGCGATTCGCAGGGCCCGGGCGAAGGCCTTGAAGACCGCCTCGGCCTTGTGGTGGGTGTTCCGTCCGGAGAGGAGGTGGAGGTGCATTGTGAAGCGTCCCTTCTGGGTCAGCGCCTGGAAGAAGTCCTCGAGGAGATCGATGTCGAAGTCCCTGACGCGCTCTCCCCGTTCGGCGGGGAGGTCGTAGACGAGAAAGGGACGGCCGGAGAGGTCGATGACGACCCGGGCCAGAGCCTCGTCCAAGGGGGCATAGAAGAAGCCGAACCGGTTGATTCCGGCGCGGTCCCCGAGAGCGGTGTCAAGAAGACCCCCCAGGAGCAGTCCGGTGTCCTCGACGGTATGGTGCCAGTCGACCTCCAGATCCCCTTGGGCCCGGAGGGAGAGGTCGAGGAGTCCATGGCGGCACACCTGGTCGAGGAGATGGTCGAAGAAGGGCATTCCGGTGCTGATTTTGGCCTGTCCCGTCCCTTCGATCAGGAGGTTTCCTTCGATTTTCGTTTCCCGGGTGTGGCGGGAGAGGGAGGCCTTCCGGGGAGGGCCCTCCCCGGATTCCTGCGAATGAGGGTCGGTCATGGCTGTCCTTTCAATATGAGGGCTAAGGTCGATGCAAACCGGTCGTTCTCCTCCCGTTTTCCGATCGTGACGCGCAGGCACCCGGCCAGCAGGGGATGCTGCCGGCTGACGTCCCGGACGCGGATGCCCTGGAGGGCCAGTCCTTGGGCGACAAAAGAGGGAT
>JAJYPO010000059.1 GCA_021795275.1 Nitrospirota bacterium
CAATCTTCGCTTTTCCCGCATTCCGATCCCTCCCTGCCTTTGCCCCTTCTTGCTGAACCTTAATCTCCACACCGGATGACCGGGTTGACACCTTTTTTGGATGTACGTTATTATTAACATAGTGAGTTTTTTAAAAAACGTCTTGGGTAAGTTCCAGGATTGATTTGATGTCATTTTCTCAAAAAGGGGTCGTTGTGGCGAATATTTGCATGGATCTTGAGGACCGTTCGTTTTTAACGCCATCGGCTCCGATGGGGGGTGTCGTCTTGCCCGATCCTGGCTATGGACTTCTGATGGGAAAGGCGGTTCCTGAAGAGAGTGCCATTTTGAATGCGGCCCGGATGATCGCCGGGGCCAGAAATCCGACCATATTCCCGGGTCCCCTTGTCCTCTGGAAGTCGACTCCCGACTCGGTCCGGATGGCGGGAGCCGTTTTGCGTCTGGCCCAGGCCGGATCGATGAAGATCATCCCGATGGCCGACTACAGGCCCAAGTATCCCAAGATCAATCCGGAAGAAGAAATCAATCCCAGCCACCCCAACCTTACAATCTGGCACAACCGGATCGATCTCTGCCTTTTCGTGGGCGTCCACTGCCATTACTCGAATATCGCCCTGAAGATCATCCGGGGGGGAACGGACTGCTTCACGATCGCGCTCTGTTCCTATGCCGGCGATGATGAGTCCCATCTGACGATCCGGGATCTGACACCCGAAACGGTGGACCGCCTGGCGTCCTGTGTCACAACAATGAAAAAAGGCTAGGGACGGGTTCTGGCGTGCTGTCCGTTTTTCTGAATGTCTAAAAAAGGGGCCCGGATGAAAAACAGGGAGAAGGAGCTGGGGGCTGTTCCTTCCGTTGTTTCGGAACAGGTTTTTCCGGTCTGGGTCGACGAAGGGGGGGCTCCCCGGTTCCGTGAGGATCACGGGGCGGAAATCCCCCCCCAATTCTTCGTCCATGTGGATCCCCGGAGAACTCCCCTGGCGGGGGACTCTCTTCTCCTTTCCACTCTGGATGGCCTGGTCTTTGGCCGATTGAGCGAGGACGGGGCTTTTGTCCATATCGGGTGCAGAAAGATTCCCCTCGAAGTGCCAATTCTTGTTCTGGGCGTCGTCATCGCCGGCTTTGAATGGTTTACCCTCCCCTGAAAGACCCCTCACCGGACGCCGATTCAAGCCGGCGTCCTTAAGAAAGGATGATCATGCCAAACGGATTATTGTCTCCCGGACCGGCCGGCCTTCTGCCGCCGGCGGCCACCGCGATGGGCCTCGATCTTCCGGTCGAAGGGACCGGAACCGTCGAGGGTCGTATCCTCCCGGAAGCGCAGGTTCTCGAGGAAGCGGCCCGAAAACTCGCCCACGCCAAGGTTCCCACCTTTTTCCCCGGTCCGATGGTCCTCTGGCAATTTACGGAGGAGACCCGTCGTGTCGCCGATGCTGTCCGTGAGGTGGCAGAGTCCAATGGAATCCGGATCATTCCCATGCCGGACTACCGTCCGAAATATCCGAAGATCGAACCCGAATCGGAGATCAACCCCAACCATCCGAACCTCACGATCTGGCACAACAAGATCGACGTCTGTCTTTTTGTGGGGGTGCACTGCCATTATTCCAATATCGCCCTCAAGATTATCCGGGGAGGGACAAGCTGCTATACCATCGCCCTCTGCTCCTATGCCGGCGACGAGGAGGCAAACCTGACAGTCCGTGACCTTTCGGCCCCCAAGATCCTGGAAATGGGACGTCTCATCCACAAGATGAAGACCAATTCCCGGGGCGTCTGAAGGTCGTCCAGAAATTTTTAGGAATTTCAAAAAGGCCGATCCCGGAAGGGGCCGGCCTTTTATGATTTCAGGAAGGAGTCGCAGGGAGGAATTTCTCCGGGGAGGAAAGGGATCCCCCGTTGGGGTATGATGGGGGACTGGGGAAGATCCTGATTCCGGTGGGGGGGAGAGGGTGACGCGTCCTTGATCTTTCCGGTGCGCGGGAATCTTCCACCCGAGAGGAAATCGGCCGGGGAGGGGAGGCTCAACTGACCTGCGGGAGGTTGGTTTGCTCTATCTTTACGAAAGTCAGAGACTTGAGGTTCTTGCAGATCTCTTAGTCGACCGCATGACAGGGTGGGCGAGGGAGGGGCGTGTAGATCCCCTTCGGCCGGAAATTCTCATTCCCCAGAACCCGGTCATCGGGCGCTGGCTCACCTACCGGATCTCCGGGCAGACAGGGGTCTGTGCCAACCTGGCATTTCCCCTTGCCGGCCGCTTCATTCGTGACCTCATCGAGCGGGCCTACGGGAATCCCCGCCATCCGGTCCACTTCGACAAAGAGACCCTTCTGCTTCGCCTTTTCGAATCTCTCCCCGGCCTTCTCCCCCTTCCGTCCTTTGCCGAAGTCAGGGGATTTCTGGGCCGGGGAATCCCCGAGAAACGCCTCTACGAACTCTCAGCCCTTCTGGCCGACCTTTTCGACCGTTCCATGATCTATCGTCCCAGCCTTCTTTTAGCCTGGGAGGACGGGGCCGAACCGGAGGGGTGGCCCGCCATCCTTTGGCGCCATCTGGCCGGAGGCTCCCGTCCCCTCCATCGGGCCCGGATGATGGAAGCTTACTTCCAAAACGGGGGGCGGGAACTTGCGGGGCGCCTTCCGCCCCGTCTCTCCCTCTTTGGTCTTACGGGGATGGCGCCAGTCGACCTCCGCTTTTTCAGGACCCTGGGAGAGAGAGGTCTCTGCGAGATCCATTTCTATTTTCAAAACCCTTGCGAAGAATACTGGGGGGACATCGTGTCAGCAAGGATGCGGGATCAGGCTCCGAGTGGTCAGGAGGTCTACCTGGAGACCGGGAACCCGCTCCTCTCCTCCTGGGGGGAACAATTCCGGGTCCTCCACCAGAGCCTCTCCGACCTTCCCGAGACGGAAAGAATGTTTCCCCCTGCCCCGGAGACCCTTCTCGGTGGTCTTCAGGAGGATATCCGGACTCTTTCGGACAGGGGAGCCAGGGTCCGGGAGAAGGCTCTCGAAAAAATGACCATCCCTTTGCGGGACCGCTCCATCGAGGTGGTGTGCTGCTCAAGCCCTGTCCGGGAGATCGAAATGCTGAGAGACCGGCTTCTTGGACTTTTTTCCGAGATCCCCGGACTTTCTCCCGAGGATGTGGTCGTTCTGGCCCCCGATATCGGCCGTTACACAGGAATCATCCGGTCGGTCTTCGGAGCCCCTGTCCGGGGGGCCGGAGTCGACGGGGGCGATCCCGAGATCCCCTTTGTCATCTCCGACCGGAGGGAACTTCTCGAGGAGCCCCCCTTCGAGGCCCTTCTTCTCCTTCTCCGACTCCCCTCGGTCCGTCTGACGGCTCCCCTGATCTTCCTTCTTCTTTCTGTCCCTGCCATCGCCAGGAAGTTCGGTTTGGAGGAGCTCCGTCCCGCCCGTCTCCAGGAGATCCTCCAGGGTTCCGGGATCCGATGGGGGCGAAGCGGATCTGACCGGCCCGCTCCCTATGCGGGACGAAACGAGAATACGGTCGCAGAGGGCCGGACACGACTCCTTTTGGGATATGCCTGCGGGGAGGAGAGGCTTTCAAAGACCGGAGGCGGCCCTGACCCCCTGTTCCTTCCGGAGGATCCGGACGGAGCGATCGCCGGCTCCATCGCGACCTTTTTCGAAACCCTCGACGACCACATCGACACCCTTTCAGGGACGCGTCCCGCAGACCAATGGCCTGACCGGCTCCGAACGATCCTCGAGGATTTTTTCGATCTCGACCTGGATCGTGGATTGGACCGCGAACTTCTGGCTCTTCCGGAGCGTCTCGCCAGGGGGTTTTCGGAGGCCGGAACCACGGTGAACCTCTCTTCCGGAGTTCTGGCCCGCCATCTCGAGAGAATGGCCGGTGCGGGGGAGGGATCCGACCGCTTCTTTTCAGGGGGGGTGACCTTCGGTCGCATGGTTCCCCTCCGCTCCATCCCCTTCCGTGTCGTCTGTCTTGTGGGGATGAACGATGCCGATTTCCCCCGGCCTTCCTGGCCTCCTTCCTTCGACTGGCTGGTTGCCAGCCCCCAGCCGGGGGACCGTTCGGTCCGCGACGACGACCGGACCCTTTTCCTGGAGGCCCTCCTCTCGGCCAGGGATCGTCTCTGGATCAGCTATGTGGGGATCGAAAGCCGGGACGGGAGCTCCCGGGAGCCCTCGGTGTTGGTCCGGGAGTTGATGGACCATCTCTCCGAGGGTTATTCCGGGGAGATGGCCCCCATCTCCACCCAGATCACGCTCGCGGCTCCCATCGATCCTCTTTCTCCGGAGCATTACTCTCGGGATGCCGACCCCCGGCTCAAAAGCTATTCCCGGAGCTGGCGGTTGGCCCTGGATACGGCCTGGGGGGCTCCTGCCCGGGAGAGGGTTTTTTTCGATCCCCGTTTCTCCTGGAGCTCCCGAGGTTCGGAAGAATCATCCTTCGGGAGGGAGGGGCTCGCCGTCTCTGATCTCCGTGAATTCATCAGGGACCCTGTCCGCTATTTTCTGGTCCGGCAGATGGGACTTCCCCATTCTGACCGGACCCTCCTCCTCGAAGAAGACGAACCCTTCGGAGTCGATGAAAAACGACTGGCCTCGGGGAGGCTTCGCGGACAGCTGTCCTGGGAGTCGGAGCTTCCCTGGCCCCCTCTCCGGTCCCTCGCAAGGGAGCGTATCGAGGCGGATATCGCGCTCTATCGGCGGACAATCTCCGAGAGAACGGGGGTCTCCCTTCCGGAAATCCCAGGATCCGTCCCGATGGAGGGTCTGGATGGGGTCTTTCACGGGGTCCGCCTCTACGGATCGATCGAGGGACTCTGCCAAGGTCCGGACAAGGGCCGGATCCTCCTGGTCGAGCGCTGGCCCCGGAAGCCCTATCCGTCCGACTTTCTGGAGAGCTTTCTCCTCCACCTTCTCTCAAGCCTCTTTGTCGAAGGGTATGAGGGCTGTCTCCTGACAGGGAGGGGGGGTAAAAGGGAGGGGGAGAAGGATCCCTCCCGGATTCCGGTGGGTTTCTGGCGCTGGGATCTCCTTCCGAAAGAGGTGGCGGCCCGCCATTTTCTTTCCTATCTCCGGGCCTTCCGCAAGGGCTCTCTCTCCCCTCTTCCCTTCGATCCGGAAGCCTCCCTGGCCTATGCCAGGGAGCATGAAAAGTCCCGCCAATCCGGCGCCCTTCCCGCCTCCCTTTCCTCCGGATCTCCTGCAGACAGGGCCCGCGCCATGATCCGGGCGGCCCGGCTTCCCCCCTATTCTGCCCGGAACTCCTTTTTTGATCCCCGCCGCCGCTCCACCTTTTGGAGCGCGCTTGCCTTTTCCGGCCGAGATCTGGCGGGAGAGCCGGCCTTTGCCCTTTGGTCCCTGCGGCTTTTCCGGCCTCTTCTTTCGGGGCTCACCGAAGAGGGGGCCTCGTGACGGGCGGCGATCCCCTTCTCGACCTTCCCCTCTCCGGACTCCATCTGCTCGAAGCCTCTGCCGGAACCGGGAAGACGACGGCCCTGACCGGCCTCTTCCTTCGGGGCATCCTGGAAGGGATCAAGGTTGAGCGCATCCTCGTGGTCACCTTTACCGAGTCGGCGGCCGAAGAGGTTCGTGGGCGCATCCACGACATTCTGGTATCGGCCAGAAGACAGGCGATGGGAGAGCCGGATAAGGGAACGGCATCGCCCTTCCTCTCCCTGGTCCGCCCGGATCATGCCCGTTTTCTCACCCGGGCCCTCTTCGATTTCGACCGGTCAACGGTGACAACCATCCATGCTTTCTGCCGCCGCCTGCTCCGGGAATATGCCTTCGAGTTCACGGCGCCCTTTTCCCTTGAGCTTGAAGGCAACCCCGGTGAGTCCAGGGGGCCGGCCTTCCGCGAGATCTGGCGGCGCCGCGTCTATCCCGAGCCTCCGGAGGTCGCCCTCCTGATCGCCTCCGTCTTTCCCGGGGGACCTGAGGATCTCGGCTCCCTGGTCTCCGATGCCGCCCTCTTTGCTGAGTCGGAGCGTGTGTTGTCCGGTTCGGTTCCAGAGACCGATGATTTTCCCATCGTGCGGGAGTCCTATCTTCGGGATCTTGCCCGCGTCCGCCGGATCTCTTCCGGACGGGGGGAGGAGGTCGGGCGTCTCTGGGAGGCGGGGGTCCTCCCGGCAAAGGCGGGTCCCGGGAAAAAGAGGAAAGATCCGACCGGAGAAAGAGAGGGGGCTCCTCTCCCCCTGATCCGGCGTCTCAAGGAACTTCTGGAGGGGGGCCCGGCGCTTCCCCCGGGCCTTGCTCCCATGGACGGGGAACTCAGGTCTGCCCTTTATCGGTTGCCTCCGGAAATCCGGGAGGAGTTCTCTCCCCTCCTTCGCCTTCTTGAGGGGGCGGGAGAGAGGGACCGGAGCCTCCGGAATTCTTTCAGGAGGGACCTTCTCTCCTATCTGAGGACGGAGGACCTTGCCGAGAGGGAAGGGCGGGGAAAGGAAACCTTCGACGACATGATCCTCCGGGTTCTGGAGGGCCTTCTTTCCGATTCCTCCGGAGCCCTTTCGGCGAAGATCCGGACCCGCTTTCCGCTCGCCTTCGTCGATGAATTCCAGGATACGGACCTCGCGCAGTTCCGGATTTTCGACCGGATCTACTGTCTGTCCTCCCCCTCCTCCGGAGGCCAGGGGGAGGGAGGGGCCCTCTTTCTTGTCGGCGATCCGAAACAGTCCATCTTCCGCTTTCGGGGGGCGGATATCTCGGCCTATCTCGAAGCCCGCCAGCGGGCAACCTCCCTTCCGGGAGCCTCCCTGATCGGGCTTTCCGTGAATTACCGGTCCGACCGGCGCCATGTGGAGGCGGTGAACCGCCTCTTCGCCCTTGTCCCGGATCCCTTCCGGACCGGGGGAGCCATCCTCTATGAACCGGTCCGTCCCAGCCACGAGGGCCCGTCCCGATTCCGGGATCCCCTGGCGGAACAGGGGGGGGAGGCCGTCCCGATCCTTCTCGAACCGGGCGGGGAAGGGGAGAGACTCGACGATTTTGCCAAGGGCTGTGGCCGGGAGATATCCCGCCTGCTCGGCGGGGGACCCACCATTGACGGCCGTCCGGTGCGTCCGGAGGATATTGCCGTTCTCGTCCGTCAGCACTCCCACGGCAAAAAGGTCCAGGAGGCGCTGGAGGATCGGGGGATCCCTTCCGTCTCCTACGGGTCGGGAAGCGTTCTCGAAACGGATGAGGCCTTCGACCTCGAAATGCTCCTCCTGTCGCTTGCCTCCCCCGATGACCGGCGTCAGGCCCGCCTGGTCTTCGCCTCCCGCTTCTTCGGGACGACCGCGGCACAGCTTCGGGAGATCGAAGAGTCCCAGGAGCTCTGGAACAGGAGGGTCGACCCCTTTTTCCGGGCGGCCCTCCTGTGGGAGAAGGGGGGAGCGATGGGAACGCTCCGAAGCTTCTTTCTCGATCAGGGAATCTTTTCGAGGCTTCTTGCCGGCCGGGGAGGAAGGAGGCGCATCACCCATCTCTTTCATCTCTTCGAATTTCTGGAGGAGCTGGGACGGGACAGACCGCCGCTTGTCCTCCTGGTTGACCGCTACCTTTCGGCCCGCAGGGAGGCCGCCGGGAAAAAAGACGACAAAAATGCCCCCCGTCTCGACACCTTCGAGGGGAGGGTCAGGATCCTGACCCTCCACAAGGCCAAAGGGATGGAGTTCCCGATCGTCATCCTTCCCTTCGGCCTTTCCTCACAGCTCGAAAGGGAGGATGACGCGGGCCTGGAGGAGCCAGGGGAGGAGGCGGAGGAGATGCGGCTCCTCTATGTCGCCCTGACGCGCGCCGTTCACCGGACTGTCATCATGATCCCGTCCCTGACCTCGCGACAATCGGCGTTGGGGCACCTCTTCGGACTCTCCCCGGAGGTCAGAAAGGGGAAAAAGGCCTTCGCGGACTTTCGGGAGAAGGTCGGCTCCCTCCTCGAGGGGGATCCCCCCCTCTTCGCCCCCGTTCCGGAATGGGAGTCCTTCCCGCCCATGATCCCGTCCATCCCCGCTTCTGTCCCGGATCTCGCCCCGCTCAAACCCCTGCCCCCGATCCCCTCCCCGAAAAGGACCGAAAGCTTTTCCTCCCTCCTCCGGCGCTCCCTCGAGCATCCGGCCCCGGGGGAGGAGAGGGGAAGTCTCCGCGCCGAGGACGAAGGCCAAGAGGAGCCTCCGGGGGAGGAGACCGGGGAGGAGACCCTGCCGGCCGGACCCCTTTTCGGCTCCTATTTCCACCGGATCATGGAACATCTCGGCGGGGAAGGGGAGAACCCCTCCCCTCTCTCCGGACGCATATCCGAAGGCCTCCCGGAGCTCTGCCTTGGCGAACTGGGCCTCAACCGGGATCCTGCCTTCGCCTCCTGGCCCGAGGCGGTCCGTCCCCTGGTCGAGCGGACCCTGGCCACGGACCTGGGAGCGGGAATGGAAGGAGGGACGAACGAGGATCCCATGACCCTGGCCCGCGTCCTTTGCGGCGAGAGGGCGGTCGAGCGGGAATTCCTCCTTCCCGTCCGATCCCTTCTGGCCTCGCGTCTTGAGAAATGGCTTCTTCCCGATGGGCCGCGACTCTCCTTCGATCCGGTCACGGGGTCTTTAAGAGGGTTTGTCGACCTTTTCTTCCGGTACGGGGGGCGCTATTTTCTCCTGGACTACAAGACAAATCGCCTGAAAGCGCCTCCCGGAAGCGCGCCTTATGCCCCGGACAACCTAGCCCGCACCATGGCCGCACACCGGTACGACCTTCAGGGGCTCATCTACATTCTGGCGATCCATCGCCTTCTCTCCTTTGCAAGACCCGAATACGACTATGGACGGGATTTCGGGGGAGCGATCTTTCTGTTTGTCCGTGGGAGCGGGAGTCCCGGAGACGGAATCTGCCGGATCCGGCCCTCCCGTGAGGAGCTCGACTCCTTCGATGCTCTCCTGTCGGGGAGGAGGCCATGAGCGACGCCCGTCTCTTCTCGCGACTTCCCGGCCCCTGTGTCGTCTGGTTTGCCCGGGCCGTGGAACGGGGATTTCTCACCTCGGCCGACAGGGCCCTGGCCGCAACCCTTGCCGATCTGGCGGGAGGAATCCCCCCGGAAATCCTGGGGGTCTATGCCGTGTCGGCCGCGCTGACCAGCGCCGTCTCCCGGGAAGGGCACACCCTCCTCGATCTGGGAGCCGCCTCGGCGTCTCCGTATCTCGATGATCTTCCCGACTCCCTTCCGGCCCCTTCCCGCTGGCCGGGGATCCTTGCCCCGGTGGCGGGATCTCCGGAAGATCCGGGTCCGCTCATCCTGGACAAGGAAGGCCTCTATCTCTATCGATACTACTGCGCGGAGGTCCGGGTGGCCGAGACAATCGGCCGTCGTCTCATCCGTGACCGCGGGGGCCCCTCCCTTCCGTCCGATCCCTCCCTTGTCGACCGCTTCTTTCCCCTGGCGGGGCCTCCCTCCGATCCCGTCAATGCCGGAAGGAGGGCGGCCATCGCCTCCCTTTCCCGATCCCTTCTCCTTCTGACGGGAGGCCCCGGAACCGGGAAAACCTGGACCGCCGCCAGGATTCTGGCACTCCACCGCGCCCTCTTCCCCCTGTCGAGGATCGTTGCGGCAGCTCCGACCGGGAAAGCGGCCTCCCGGATGGCGGAGGCCATAGCTCAGGCAGGTTTTCCCGGAGACCCCCCGCCCACGATGACGCTGCACCGTCTTTTGGGAGCGGGTCGCCACGGCTTCACCCGTGGCTCCGACAATCCCCTCGACTGGGATCTGGTCCTGGTCGATGAATTGTCCATGATCGATCTCTCGCTCATGGACCGTCTTCTCTCCGCCCTTCCCGAACGTTCAAGGCTCGTCCTGACAGGAGACCGCGACCAGTTGTCCTCTGTGGGGACCGGATCGGTCATGAGCGATCTATGCGCCACCCTCCAGGGGACCGAGGGAAAGGGTCCGGAGGCCGGGGCCCTGACGGTTCTGACCCACAACTTCCGCCAGGCAGGCTCTCCGGGACTTGAGGCCTTTGGGGCAGCCGTCGCCTCCGGGGATGCCTCCCGGGCCTTTGACCTTCTCGAGGAGGGGAGAGAGGGACTCTCCTTTATTCCGGCCCTCCCCGAATCACCCCTTCCCCTGGGGGCGCTGAGGGACGGGTGGGACAAAGTCCTGGTCCCCCGGGAGGGGGAGGTCTCCCCCATCGGCCTTAACTCCTTCATGGCCCTGACCGCGCTTCGGGAAGGGCCGGTCGGGAGCCATGCCGTCAATCGCTCCTTTCATGCCCGCATGCGACGATATCGGGGCGGTGATTCCTTCCCCTCTCCGGTGATCATCCTTGAAAACAGCTACGAGACCGGCCTCATGAACGGAGATCTTGGCGTTCTTTACCAGTCTGCCCTCTTTGTCCAGAAAGGAAGCGGCTCCCTCTCCCTTCCGGAACGACTGGCCCCCGGGTGGGAGTATGCCTATGCGATGACCGTCCACAAGAGCCAGGGGTCGGAGTTCGATCATGTGCTCCTCCTTTTGGGGGGATTCGATCATCCTCTTCTGACCCGCTCCCTTCTTTACACCGGGGCCACCCGGGCAAAAAATCGCCTGACCGTCTGGGCCTCCAGGGCGATCCTGGAGAGGATGCTCCGTCGTCCACTTGAACGCCTGTCGGCCCTTTCCGAGCGTCTGGCGGACCGGATCTCCCGTTCGTAATCCTTCCGTGTCGTCTTTGCTATATCCCCCTCTGACGGCGCATCCGCTTTTTCCAAAAAACCCTTCCAGACAGGTTCCAGTATTATCCTGAAATAAATATATCAATGCTGATGCCGAGATTTACAAATAAAAATCAAAAATATAAATTTTACAATTAATTAATTTTATTATAATATAAAAAATTATTTATTTAACAAATATTTATATATGTTATTGACAAGCACCACAATAGTGTTAGAATGACACTATGAAAAGGATGACGCTGCGCATGAATGAAGGGCTTTACAGAATCATCAAGGAACGGGCCACGCGAGAGCACCGTTCGATTCATGCGGAGATCCTTGTCGTCCTTGAACGCTTCTTCGGCAGGGGACGGGGGGAAGAGATCCTGGCGGAAGAGGAAGAGAAGGGATCCGAATCGACGGATCGCTAGTCGGAAGGCCGGCGGGGGCCGGGAAGACAAACGGATGGCAAACGGAAAGGATCGACAATGCTTGGTGACAAGGACATCAACAAGATTATCAACGCGGTCAAGGAGTACAACGACCTCCTCGAGAAATCCTCGGTGGTCATGGACCGACTGGCCGAGACCAAGAAGCAGTGGGACGTCCTCCTCACCGACCGGGATGCCCTCCGGGCCGAGTCGGAACGGATGAACCGGTTCATTGCCCAGTTCAAGGAGGACTACCAGAACTTCCACGCCCGCGAATCCCAGTGGGTGAATTCGGTGGCAGATCTTCATACCAAGCTTCAGTTCATGGTCGACGAACTCAACACCATTGTCAGCCACCACCGGAGAAATTCGGTCGAGGGAAGCGGCGTCATCCACTAACGCAGGAAAGGCTGACCAAAAGGTCAGCCAACAAGGAGCGACACCATGAGACACAAGACACTTTCAAGACCGATATTTCCGGATGACGATCTGATCCGAAAGACGGGCCACGAGGACGGGCTGGCGGGGCTGCCTGCCGGAAGCAGCTATGAGCCCGGTCCCTTCGAGCGCTCGATCATTGCTGCCGGAGAATCCAAGATCAGCGAGATCTATGCCCAGACAGCCCAGGAGCTTTACCGCCACGAGGGGAGGTCTTCGAACCTGGCCAATGCCTACGAGTCCAACCAGTACCGTCTGAAGGAGGTCCTGGGCCGA
>JAJYPO010000060.1 GCA_021795275.1 Nitrospirota bacterium
TGACGACCATGTCGTCCTGATTCATCCCCATGGGAGACTGTCCCTTGGAGGAGAGGATTCCGATCACGCGAAAGGGGGAGTGGTTGATCTGGATGAATTTTCCGAGGGGATCCTCAAGCCCGAAGAGCCGGGAAGCGACGAGGTGGCCAAGCACGGCGACGCGTGCGGCGGAGGCTTCCTCTTCGGCTCCGAAAAATCCGCCCCGGGCCAGATGCCAGTCGCGAACCGGAAGGTAGTTCGGTTCGGCTCCGAGAATGACCGTCGACCAGTTGGCGTGCGAGGACTGGACCTGGGCCGCAGTCCGGAGAGCGCCCGATGCGTTCCAGACGTCCGGGCAGTCGTGCCGGATGGCCTGGGCATCCTCCTGGGTCAGGGTCGTATCCGTCCCGCCCCCCACCTGGGCTCCCGAATCGGTGACGCTTCCGGGAATGACGATGAGTAGGTTGGGCCCCAGATTCTGGATGCTTTGCAGAACCAGGGCCTTGGCCCCGAGACCGATGCTGACGAGAACGATGACCGAGAGAACCCCGATGACGATGCCCAGGGAGGTCAGGATCGAGCGGTACGGATTCCTGTGGAGAGCCCTTAAACCCAGAGAAACGATAAACATCAGGATTTCTCCAGAAGTCCGTCCCGAACGCGCACGGTTCTCGACGCGAACCGTGCGACCTCGGCGTCGTGGGTGACCAGTACCAGGGTCATCCGGGTGCGCTCCTGGGCCTTCATGAGGAGGTCCAGCACGGACACCGCCGAACGGCTGTCGAGATTCCCGGTGGGCTCGTCGGCCAGGAGGAGTCCGGGGGAGGCGACCAGGGCCCGGGCGATGGCCACCCGCTGCTGCTGGCCCCCGGAAAGTTGGGAAGAGTAATGTCTCTCCCTGTCCCCCATTCCTACCGACAGGAGAAGTTCCCGGGCTCTTTCCCGTCGTTCCCTGGGGGGAACCCCTCTGTAGAGGAGCGGCATTTCAACGTTTTCAAGGGCGGTTGTCCGGGGGATGAGCTGAAAGTTCTGGAATACGAACCCCACAGACCGGTTCCTCAGAATGGCGCGGTCGGAAGGGGAAAGCGAGTCCACCCGGCTGTTTTCATAGAAGACGGCCCCGGTTGTCGGGCGGTCGAGAAGTCCGGAGAGATGAAGGAGCGTGGATTTTCCGGATCCGGAGCTTCCCACCAGCGCCAGGGCTTCCCCCCTGTCGAAGGAGAGGGTGACGCCTCGTATGGCGGGAAGCTCATCCCCGGCCACGTTGTATATCTTTGTGACGGCGTCGAGCCGGACCGAAAGGCCGGGACGAACGTCTTCCTGCATGAGGCCCTACCGGGACTTTTTGACGAGCTGGCTCTTCTTGGATCCGTAGAGGGCGATGGCATCCTCGATGGACTTCTTCGCGACGGTGTTCCCCTCGACGTCGCTCACGATGACCTGTTTGTTTTCGAGAGTCTTGTAATCCTTGAGGAACTGGGTGAGTTCCCGGATCTTGTGCGGGATGAGGTCTTCGATGTGACGGTATTGTCCCCACTCCGGATCCTTGACCATGACGGCGACGATCTTGTCGTCTTTTTCTCCCCCGTCTTCCATGTGGATGATGCCCACGGGGCGAACCATGACGATGGAGTTCGAGAGGAGGGATTCCCCCGAGAAGACGAAAACGTCGAGGGGATCGTTGTCCTCGCAGTAGGTTTGCGGAATGAGTCCGTAGTTTGTCGGGTAGTAGACGGCGCTGTGAAGGATCCGGTCGACGCGCATGAGCCCCGTTTCCTTGTCCAGTTCGTACTTGACCCGGCTTTTCGCCGGAATCTCGATCAGGACCTGAAGTTCATGGGGAGCGTTGCTGCCGAGGGATAGATCGTGCCAGGGATTGAACATGGGCGCCTCCGTTTCAGGGGATGTGTTTATCTGCATAGGATTCCACCCGGAAGAGTATAGCAGTTTTTTGGCCAATTCGCCCGGGCCTGGGGTCAAATCTTCATCGGGAGACGCCTTGTTTTCGGGGAATTCCTGCGGTAGGATCAAAAAACAGGTTTGTCAGAAAGGGGCTCCCTGCGATTTTTGGAGTCTCCGCCGAATTTTCCCTCGACAAGTCATCAATCCGCCAACCCGAATGAAAGGGCCATCAATGATCAAAGCCCAGGGATACGCCTCCAGGGCGGCAAAAAGCCTCCTCGAACCCTTTTCCTTCGACAGGAGGGATCCGGGGGCGACGGATGTCGTCATCGAAATCCTTTATGCCGGCATCTGCCACTCTGATATCCATCAGGCCCGCGACGAGTGGGGCGGGGCCCGTTTTCCGATGGTTCCGGGCCACGAAATCGCTGGAAGAGTGATCGCAACGGGACCGGATGTGACACGCTTCGCTGTGGGGGACCTGGCAGGAGTCGGTTGCATGGTCGATTCCTGCCGTGTCTGCCCTTCCTGTCGGGAAGGGGAGGAGCAGTTCTGCGATTCCGGCCCCGTGTGGACGTATAATTCCGTCGAGAGAGACGGAAAAACGCCCACCTACGGAGGGTATTCAAACCTGATCGTCGTTTCGGAAGATTTCGTCCTGCACCTTCCGGACAATCTCCCTCTCTCCCATGTGGCGCCGCTTCTGTGCGCCGGCATCACGACCTTTTCTCCGCTACGCCGCTTCCATGTTCGGGAGGGAAGCGAGGTCGGTGTCGTCGGTCTGGGGGGGCTCGGACACATGGCGATCAAATTCGCCCGGGCCATGGGTGCGCGCGTCACTGTGTTCAGCACCTCTCCTGCCAAGGAGGAGGACGCACGGAGGCTCGGGGCCCACGACTTCGTCCTGACGAAAAAGGACGGGTGGGGCACCGCTGTGGCGAACCGGTTCGACCTGATGGTGGATGCGGTATCGGCAGACCATGATCTCGCTCCCTACCTCGGCGCCCTCCGGAAGGATGGGGCGTCCGTTCTTCTGGGAGTGCCCGAGAAGCCATTGTCGATCCATTCCTTTCTTCTCATATCACGCCGGAGGAACCTGACCGCATCCCTGATCGGCGGAATCCGGGAAACGCAGGAAATGCTTGACTATTGCGGCCAGAATGGGATCGTGTCCGATATCGAGCTGATCCCCATCCAGAAGGTCAACGAGGCCTACGAGCGGACCTTGGCCGGAGATGTGCGGTACCGGTTCGTGATCGACATGGCCACCTTGACGAATCGATAAAAAGGAGTGTGCTGATGGGAGAATGGATCGACCGCGGGTTTGCATTCCGGTCAACTCCGGAGGGGAAAGGAAAGGTCCCGGGAATCGTCATTCTGATGGAGGCCTATGGAGTCAACGAACATTTTCGCAGGCTTACCGATCGATTGTCCTCGTGGGGAATGGTGGCTGTCACCCCCGACCTCTACCATCGTCTTCCCCAGGAGCGGCGTGCGGTTTCCTACGAAGACAGAGAGACGGCCATGAACAACCTGTCCCGGATGAAGGATGAGGAGGCCCGGGAGGATATCGCGCGGGCCGTGCGCCTCCTCAAGGATGATCCCCGGGTCGATGGGGGGCGGATTGCTGTGGTAGGATTCTGCATGGGAGGCCGTCTCGCTTTCCTGTCGTCGGAATGGCTGGGAAGGGAGATTCAATGTGCCGTCTCTTTTTATGGAGGAGGAATCGGGGCTCCGAAAGGGTATTTCCCGGGTCAAACGGAGGTGCCGCTGGCCCATGTCGGGAAAATTGAGGCGAGTCTCCTCCTCCTTTTCGGAGAAGTGGATTCCTTCATCCCTGCGGAAGAAAGGAAGGCCGTCTCGGACAGTCTCCAGAAAGTCGGAAAAAAATTCCGGATGGTCACCTACCCCGGAGCCGGCCATGGATTCTTCTGCGAAGACCGCTCGGCCTATCATAAGGAGGCCGCGGAGGCTGCTGAAAAGGAGATGAGGGCGTTTCTTGGGGGATGTTTGGGTCTCCCGGTGTCCCAGTGAGGCGAATCGTCCGATAAGTTTGCAAAGGAATGATCGACTTCGCGGAGGGAGGCTCCGCAGAAAGCTGAATCTCGTGAGGGGGCCTGCCGATGGCTGAAAACATTCTCTCCCAGGACGAGGTCAACGCCCTGCTCCGGGGGATCGTCGAAGGGGATATCGAGACCCAGAAGCCCGAGGTCCAGGAAGAGCCCGGCAAAAAGACTCGGGAATACAACCTGGCGAGTCAGGAGCGGGTAATTCGCGGTCGCATGCCCACTCTCGAGATCGTCAACGAGCGGTTCGCGCGCTTCTTTCAGGTGACCCTCTCCTCGACCCTCCGGAAGGCCGTCGAATTTTCTCCGGTCTCCACCGAGATGATCAAGTTCGGCGAGTTCATCAAAAAAGTGGCTCTCCCCTCGAATATCAACATTCTCCGCCTCGAACCCATGAAGCGGAATTTTCTCCTGATCATCGACGCTCGCATGGTCTATCTGCTCGTCGACCACCTTTTCGGAGGGGTTGGCCGGGGACATGTCAAGGTCGAAGGGCGAGACTTTTCTCCCATCGAGAATCGAATCACCCGCAACATCCTCAATCAGGCCATCGGAGATTTCGAAAAAGCCTGGGCTCCGGTGCATCACATCGGAGTCACCTATATCCGCTCCGAAATCAACCCCCAGTTTTCTGCGATCGTCTCTCCTACCGAAATGGTCATTTCCCTGACCTATCGTCTCGATATCGACGGTCAGGGGCGGCCTGTGTACATCTGTATCCCCTATTCGACTATCGAGCCGATCAAGGAAAAGTTGTACACGGGATTCCAGAGCGACCAGTACGAGGTCGACCACCGCTGGATTCTGAGGCTTCGCCAGCAGCTCGACTCCATTCCGGTCAGGCTCGTCGCCGAACTCGGAAGGTCCCAGGCTCGTTTGTCCGAGGTCATGGCCTGGAAGCCGGGAGATGTGATCTATCTCGACCAGTATGTGGACGACCCCATCAACCTCACGATCGAAAAGGCCCTTCGTTTCAGGGGGAGGCCAGGAGTCTACCGGTCAAACCGTGCGGTGCGTATCGAAGACCGGATTTTCCCTGATCTCACGGATGTGAAGAGGGGTGAGGACGAGGAGTCGAGAGCCTAGACCTCTTTCGCCCAGATCAGGGAAAGGGCAAAAAACACCGGAGGTGAGGATTCACGACTTGAGCCGAACGCTCGGTTCTTGGATGGTCGTCCAGAGATCGCACGCGCCCGGGAAGTTTCTTGTACTCCAGGGGATGATGCTCCCGGAGTCTGGTCCCAGAGGGCGGCCGCTTCGGGTCCAGGATCCATCGGTTCGACGATGAACGGTCCAAGATTCCAACGTTTTCCAAAGAACGGGCGGTGTAGCAGAGGGGGCGGGTTGTTCCAACGAATCCTCCTGTTCCAAACGGGTGAGCCGTCAACAGGAGGTAGTCAAATAATAAAATGAACCGGTCTACCCCTTCAGACAAAAACGGGATAATAGATGAAGCAGTGCCGCTGGAGAGGTAATATTGGTGGCGATGGAGGGATTCGAACCCCCGACCGAGTGATTATGATTCACCTGCTCTGCCGACTGAGCTACATCGCCAAATGGATGGAGAAGCGAAAAAACCGATAAAGTATAATATATCAGAACAATTTTAGCAAGGTTTCGAGTTTTGGAAATAGTCTAATCGTGGCCCTTTTTGATCCGACCTTCCCTAACAAGCCTGGCGTGTTCCTTCAAAATGCACTTGTCCATGACGACCGCCATTCCTGCTATTTCAGCCATCCGGTAAGCTTCTTCGCTCACGATCCCTTCCTGAATCCAGATTTTTGGAACAGCTGTGGCCACCGCCTCTCGAACGACGTCGGGCACATCGGAGGCTTTTCTGAAAATCACGACAAGATCCGGTGTGACCGGAAGGCTTTTCAGATCAGGGTAACAGGGAGTATGGGCGACTGAAGAGAGATTGGGGTTGACGGGGAAAACCTCGTATCCGTGGTCCTTGAGATAGCTTGAAACAGTCAGGCTCGGACGGCCCAGCTTGTCGGAAATTCCCACGACGGCGATAGTTTTTGATTCAAGGAGAATCGGTTCGATCTCTTCATTGTGCATTGGGCATCCCTGGATTTCAGTTCCAGTATTATCTCTAAAAATGACCATGTTATCATATCCAAAAACGGCCGATTTTGAAAGATCCGGGAAGGTCCAGGGGTGAAAGACAGGAGGTGGGTCAGTGAATGAAATCAACATGCATGCCGAATCCGTTCCACTGTTGAGGTTTGGCGTGAAGGAAGTGATGGAAAGAGCTCTCGGCACCACCGTGCTGGCGACAGCCCGCCACAGGAATGGGCTTCACGCCCTGGAACGGCTTGAGAAAGCCAGGGACCATGTCGCCCACTATCTGGGATGTGAAGCATCGGAGGTGGTTTTTGTCGGCTCGGGGTCGGAAGCGAATACCTGGGCGCTTGCCGGGGTCCGGTTCCCAGGCGGGGGGACGGCAGACCATATTCTGATGTCTCCTCTGGAGCATGTGTCCGTCATCAACACGGCGCTCTCCCTTCAGGAACAGTGTGGGACGAAGGTGAAATTTCTGGCGCTTGACGGAACCGGCCACGTCGACCTGGAGGCACTGAAGAGAAAGTGGCCCGGGGGGAGGGTGATCGTTTCTGTTCAGCGCGTCAACCCGGAGACAGGGCATCTTCAGCCGATCGACGAGATCGGGAAATTCGTCCGGTCGCAGGGAGGTGTTTTTCATACCGACTTTGTTGCGGCAGAGGGGTGGGAGGAACCGAATTTTGCGGGCCGGCCATTCGATCTGCTGACCCTCTCATCCTCTGCCATAGGGGGGCCGCCCGGTATTTCGGTCCTTTGTATCCGGCGCGGCGTCCGCATGGTCCCCTTGATCCATGGAGGTGCGCAGGAAGACGGTCGGCGCGGGGGGGCTCAGCCGGTTTTTCTCGCGGAAGGGCTGGCGGAAGCTGTCCGCCTTGCAGTCCTTCATGGAGCCCGGGAAAAAAAAGGCCTGGAGGAACTCGACCGGCTTCTGGTTCAGAAGATCCGTTCCGACTTTTCACAGTTGATGTTTGTCGGAGATAAAAGTGTTCGACGGCCGGGAATCATCAATCTTCTTCTTCCGGGTTTCGATGGCCAGGCCCTGCTTTCCCTCATGGACCGCGACCGGGTGATCGTCGGCACAGGATCCAGCTGCTCATCTCAGTCGCTCAAGGTGTCCCATGTCCTTACCGCCCTGGGATTCTCCTCGAGGGAAGGTCAGGGGTCCGTCGTTCTTTCACTCGGCTGGTGGAATCAGCCATCGGATGTCGAGCCATGGGCCCATGCCCTCTCAAAGGCAATCAGGGCTCTGGCTGGACTGGGCGGAGCTTCCGGAACGGGTCTCAAGGGATAAAAGGAGTATTTATGGGAACCGTCGCGATCATCGGTGGGACCGGATTCATCGCTCGCTCTCTTTTGTCAGCAATGCGACAGGGCGGAAAAAAAGAGATACGGCTCCTGTCGCGGAACCCGCCCTCCGATATTGTTGAGGGTCTTTCTTGGCAACGCGTCGATGTCTCCAGGCCAGAGACTTTCGGGGATGAACTGGAGAATTGTGAGGCCGTTTATTACCTTCCGGGCATTTTGGCGGAGACCCGGGGACAAAAATACGAGGACATCCATTACAGGGGAGTCGTCGAAACCCTCAAGATTCTTGCCCGGAATCCCCCGTCCCGCTTCATCCATGTGAGCGCCATCGGAGTCGCTCATAATGCTCCGAGTGCCTATCACAGAACGAAGAAAAAGGCCGAGGAGGCCGTTTCCTCTTCCGGAGTCCCTTTTACGATCGTTCGTCCATCCCTTGTTTTTGGCGATGGGGACAAGTCGGTCAGCCAGTTCCTCCTTTTGGGACGAACCCTTCATCTTCTGCCCATGATCGGGCCGGGAACAGCCAGGGTTCAACCCGTCTTCGCCGGAGATCTCGCCGCCCTTCTCGCACGCATTCCAGATCGACCAGAAATGGCGGGAAAAATCCTCGAAGTTGCAGGACCACGCATTTATACCTATCGTGAAATGATGGAGGCCATCCGAAAAAGCGCCCATCTCAAGGCGGTCATCCTTTCGGTCCCGATAACAGCGATGATGGCCTCTGGTGTTATCCAGCGACTGCTACTTCCGAAGCCGATCCTCACGCCCGATGTCATTCGGATGGCGCTTTCGGACAACGTCGCACGATGCAATGCGGCTGTGGCGGATTTTGGGTGGAACCTTGTTTCGCTTGAGTCCTGGCTGGAATCGAAGGAGGTCTGATGGATTTGCTTCCTGTCGCTTTTGTCTCACACGGAGCTCCCGTCTCACTCGATGAACCTGAATGGAGGGAGAGGCTCGGTCTATGGGGGAAATCGATAGGGCAGGTCAAAGCAATCCTTGTTGTCTCGGCCCATTGGGTCACCCAGCGTCCGATGTTTGGTCCGCTCGATCGCGTTCCCCTGATCTATGACTTCTGGGGCTTCCCTGATCGTTTCTATAAGCTGACCTATCCCTCCCCCGTTTCGCCGGAGCTTGGAAGACGAATCGCCTCCATGCCAGGCCTCGAAGATCTGGTTCCGACTCCATCCCGTGGTCTCGATCATGGGATGTGGGTTCCTCTCACGGGAATGTTCCCCGAAGCCATTATTCCTGTTCTTGGCCTTTCTCTTCCGGGGCTCTCTCCGGAAAAACTTTATACACTGGGGAAAAGTCTTGCGCCTCTCAGGGAAGAGGGGATTCTTCTTCTCGCCAGTGGAGGCATGACCCACAACCTGGGAGAAATAGATCCGAATCTCCATGCCCCCCCCAGGTCCTGGGCGCTCTCCTTCGATCAATGGGTGGTGGAGCAGGTATCAACCGGGAATCTCGAATCACTTTTTGAGTTTGAGGACCGCGCTCCCCAGGCCCGAAAATCCCACCCGACCCTCGAGCATTTTGCCCCCCTGTTCGTTGCTCTGGGGGCAGCGGAAGGATATTCCCGGGTGACATTTCCCGTGACGGGATTCCGTTGGGGAAGCCTGTCTCTTCGATCCATCCAGTTCGATGGCGGGGATTCTCAACTTGAAGCGCCTCCAAAAAATCGGATAGAATGAGACATCCTGACGTTGTCTGGATTAATGGAATTGGTTTGAATATAAGGACGGAAAGGAAAACACATGGGCGAATCGAAGAGCATCTCAATCCACGCCTACCTCAAGCCCTCATGCGGCTGGAGTCGAGGGGTGCGTGCGGTTTTCGCAAAATACAACCTCCCATTCGAGGATATCAATATCATTGCAAGCGTCGATGCCTACAGTGAAATGGTTAAGAAGTCAGGCCAGCGCCTCTCGCCTTGTGTGGAGATCGATGGGACTATGCTGGCCGATGTGAGTGGTGAGGAGGTCGAGTCCTATCTCCTGTCCAAGGGGATGGTCAAGCCGGTGGCTTCCAGCGACAACACCCCTCTTGACCGTGGGTGTCATGACGGAGAACCGGTCGAAATGGGATCGTGGAAGGGGACCAGGGGGGCCTGAAAAAGTCTATCCCCGGGAATCATTCAAAATTGTGAAAGGTTTGTATGATGAGTGACGTAAAGGTAGTGCCGGTTGTTGGGGTCGAAGGCGTTTCCGGGTCCCGGGTGGCTTGGTGGCAGGTTCTGACCGCGCTCGGCTTTTTGATGTGGATCCCCGTGACGTTGTATCTTCTTCTCTTTGCCCCGTTGCCGATGGTGCATGACATGGTCCATCCGGTTCGCCATGCCTTCAGCTTTGTGATGTGCCACTAGACGTCATTCATTGCCATAAAACGGTGGTGGCTTTTTCGGCCGCCACCGTTTTGTCTTTTCGATCGCGCCCGTAGCTCAATCGGATAGAGCAACAGCCTTCTAAGCTGTGGGTTGGGCGTTCAATTCGCCCCGGGCGCACCATGATTTTGCATTGGTGCAGATCTTCTCTAGGGCTTTGCTGCCTTCATGGCCGCCGGAACGTCCACCAGCCATCCGGTTTGACGTCGTAATAGAATCCGTAGATCGGAATGGTTGAGGGAACGAGCGGAGACCGTCGAATTCGGTGGACATCTTCCACGACGGATCTTTCCAGGTTCTTGAAGGTCAGAAAATTCAGATAGAAAGCTTCATCAGATCCCGGACCCTTTTCATGGTCTTCCCATCCCTTCGGCCCTATAGTTGCAGTTTCAAGGCTTTTCGAGAGGAGATTTCGCATGATCTCACCGTCGAAAAGCATCATTCCGCAATCAGAATGAATGACGACCACTCTTTCGTCCCGAGCAGCTTGTAGGAGATGACGAGGCTCCGAATGGCATCGTCGCTGGCCCTTCCTCCTGCATTTCTGATGGCGTGGGCATCGCCTCCGAAAGACCCGCCATCTTGGCCGGATCGATTCTGGCATCCATGCATGTCAGAACCGCAAATTCCCGGCCGGGAGGAAGGGGGAGATCCCCTTGGTGCCAAAGTTTTGTGAATAGTGTCTGTTCGCAGCAAGCACTTCATCGAGAACTTTGCTCATGGATCCCCCAGCAGCTTGAGTTGGACTCTTCAAAGAAAGCAAATGTCCATGTTCAATGAATGGAAGTCCTTCAAGCCTATTCTCGATCCTGCAAGATCCATGGCCGGATTATCCTTCTCCCAGGGACGCCCTTTGCGTAAAAAGAGGCCAGTCGAGGTCGAGGCAATGGACGCGAAGAGGGCCCGTCGCATTGACCGCAAGGGATATGGTCCGGCATACATGGACCCCGGTCGTGGAAAGATAGGGAGGCGAGATTTGAACATGTCCAAAATGACCCAAGGCCTGACGAAAATAGGCACGATGGGACCAGTTGGCACGGGAAGTATCCAGGAGAGGACGAAACCGGTGGTCGATGTTCCCGAAGGAAAGACGGTCCATATTGATCCCGACCTGTTGACCCTTGTCGTCAAGAATGAAGTAGCGCACGACACAGGGGTAGGGCGAGAATATTCCTTCCAAAGTTATTTTTTTACGATCAAGCGGATCCGAGTCAACCAGGTAATAGAATAGTTCCAGGATTTTTGAAAATACCTCGGAGTCCTTCGGGGGGGTGTCGGATTTTTGCATCTGTTCGAGAAGTTGTTCGAATTGCGATCCGATGGTGACATCTGGTTCGGGTTCCGGTCGTCCAAAATAAAATCCTTGCACGAAATCGACCTCGGTTTCCAGTGCGATGCGCCCTTCCTCCGAATTCTCGATCCCCTCGATCAGGCAGAGCGATCCTGATGCGCGTACAAGAGAAACCATTTCTGGCATGAGTCTTCGCACATCCGCGCTTTTCGAAGCATGCAGGATCATGGTGCGGTCAATTTTTACCATTTCAGGCTTTATGGACCAGATTCGGTCAAAATTCGAATGTCCCGATCCGAAGTCATCGATCGCGATCAGGGTTCCGCAGCCTCTATAGTACGCTGCAGCTTCTGTCAGCAAGGATTTGTCATCGATGGCTGATTCCAGAATTTCGACGACCAGTTTTTGGGGATCGATTCCGGTCCAGTCGAGAATTTCTTCAAAAAATCGACCGAATTTTCGTCCTGACGTGGCCGCTTTTGGGTCCAGGTTAATAAATAACCAAACCGGGCTAGAAGAAATGTCTCTAAAGTTGAGAAGATGAATCGTTCGAAGGAGACGGTCAAGAAAGACTGCCTCCTCCAGTGTTTTTGCGGAAGGGAATATATCACGGGGGAGAATGCGGGCTCCCCGATGATCCACGCCACGGACCAGGGCTTCGAAGCCGATGATTCTTCTTTGTGCGATCGCGAAGACGGGCTGGAAGACTGTTTCGAGAGTCATGCCCTTCCAGAAGGCCTTCGAACGTCCCTCCTCAGAACGGATCGATGCGATGATCTGATGCGTCATTTCGCTTT
>JAJYPO010000262.1 GCA_021795275.1 Nitrospirota bacterium
GTCGAGATTCTCCGGAACGATCGCGGTCACCGTGAAGGTGGCCTTCATGCGGGGCTCATCGAAGCAGGGGAAGGCCCGGCGGGCGTCGGTCGCCTCGAACTGGCTCGTTCCCATCACATAAGAGTTTCCTTCGGCATCTTTTCCTGTACAGCGGTAGAAGCCGGCCAGAAGATCGTCGATCTCCCGGGAAAACTCAAGCGAAAGGCGCCCCGTCTTTCCCTGCTCAAAAAGCCGGGTCGCAGACAGGATCACCCGCTCCTCCGCAGGAAGGAGGCGGACCGTGAGGGGAAAGTCGACCCCTTCGTAGGAAATGGTGGCCTTCGTGATGGCGAGATCCCTGGCGTTTAGGACAAACTCGATCGTGTTCCGGTGGATCTCGAGGTCGATTCCGACCTGGCCCGAGAGGGCAGTGATTCCGGAATCGATTTTCAGGGTGAGATCGTAGTGCCGGGGGAAGACGTCGTCGGGGAGCTGGTAGAGGCTTTCGGGGTCCATGGGGTCCTGTCGGGGATTAAAGGGTTTTCGGGTCAGAGGATCATCTTGAGATACTGTTCGATGGTCGAGGCGGGATGGGCCCCGACCAGCCGGTTCACTTCGTTTCCTCCCTTGTAGAAGAGAAGGGTGGGGATGCTGGAGACGCGAAGTTCCCGGGCGGTATAAGGGTTGTCGTCGACATTGAGCTTGGCGGTCCGAAGTCGACCGTGGTATTTTTCTCCCAGTTTTTCGATAATGGGACCGACCGTCCGGCAGGGACCGCACCAGGGGGCCCACAGATCGAGAAGAACGGGAAGCGGCGAGGCGAGAACCTTTTCCGGAAAGTCGGCGTCCGTCACCTCAAGGGGGGCCGAAGAGGCCGGGGGCGCCAAAGGAGCGCCGCACTTGCCGCATTTCGCCAGAGAAGGATCCCGGGTCGGGTCGATTCTGTTGGCCGTTCCGCACGCCGGACAGATGACGGTCGTTCGCTTGTCGTCCATAGCCACCCCCAAATCGCAGGACTGTCGATGCCAGAAATTCCGATCCCTTCCATCATACCGTCCGCCCCTTGGAGGCGGCAAGTCGGACGAGTGCTCATTTTCGCAACGTTCCTCCTTCTCTTCCTCCCCTCCCCTCCAAAGGCCCAGGCCTCTCACCGGAGGGTCTGGGGGGAGTATGGAACGGGCGCGCATTACGGGTGTCCGGCCCCTCCCGGGCGCTCTTTTCCCGGAGGGTATCTGGGGGAGCACTACTCGCCTGAGGAGAACCTCGAGGCGATCGATGTGGCGATGATCGACCGGGCGAAGAAGACGATCGACATCGCCATGTACGCCTTCACCGACCGGGCCATCGCGGACGCACTGATCCGGGCGGCAAGACGCGGGGTCAGGATCCGGATCTACCGGGACCGGATCCAGGTCCGGGACCGGGGAGACAAGACGAGACGTCTTCTCGAATCACGGGCGGGACGAGAGCACATCACGGTCAGGGTGAAGCGGAACTCTTCGAGAAACATCATGCATCTCAAGGCCTATCTGATCGACGCATCCCTCTTGAGAACGGGGTCGGCCAACTGGTCTCCTCCCGGAGAGGGGGCCTATTGCCGGCGAGGCCGCCGTTCCCGCTGGAGCCAGCAGGACAACAACCTCTTTCTCACGAGGGATCCCCGTGAAGTGCGCCATTTCGCGGCGACCTTCAACCGGATCTTTTCCCGAAGCGGGTCGCGGCACGGAAATCGTCCCTGGACCCCCGCCATGGGACGCCCCCGGCACCCGAGAGGGGATTAGCCTCCCCCGCCTCCTCATCCCCCTCCCCTCTTCTTCCGAAAAGAACGGTAAGGGATGTCATTCGGTAAGCGGGGGGAGGGCCTTATGCCGGAAGGGTGGCGAGATTCGGAATTCCTGGCTTTTCGGAGCTGGGTGGTCCTTTGCGTTCTTGGGGGACTCCTTCTCCTCGTTCCCAAACCGAGCTTGGGCGACGAGGATTTCACATGCGACAGCCTGTCCTCGGTCACCCCCCGGGAAGGGACGGTCTGGAGCTGGTTCGAGCATCCCTGCCCGCCCGAACCGGAAGAAGAGTCATCCGCGCCCCTTCCAGGCGTGGGAGTGACCCTTCAGGGCTTCTGGATTCCGACCACCCTCTACAACCCCACGGGAACACCCGTCTCTCCGTCCCTGCCCCTCATCAACAGCTCCGTCGAAAACGGATATGGAGGCGGTCTCGAGGTGACCGGATGGCTCGCCCAGAATCTGGCCCTCCGCCTTCAGGCCGACCTCTGGACCTTTCCCCCCCAGGCGGGCGCGTACGCCTTCACCATGATGCCGATCCTTTTGGGCCTCGAGGTCAAGATCCTCGGAAACAACCGTGTCTATCTCTATCTGGCGGGCGACGGAGGCGTGGCCTTAAATGGCCAGGATGTCGCGAACGCCTTTGTCGGAACGCGGGCCAGCCCCTATGTCCAGGCCTCCGTCGGACTCAACGTCTACGCCTTCCAGGTCGAGGCGGGGTACGGGGTCCTCATGACACCCGCTCAGCCCGGGAACGTCAAAAGCCCGGGCGGCAGTTCGAACCCCTTCTTCATCATTCCCCTGACGCTCGGCTTCCACCTCTGAGGAGGAGAACCGGAGCGGGAATGAGAGCCTCCTCTGAGAAAGGCGGTCAGAAGAAAACGATTGGCGCCTTTTTTGCAAACCGGACAATCCCGAAAGGAAGATGGGATCAGGCCGACAACTCCTCCAGT
>JAJYPO010000061.1 GCA_021795275.1 Nitrospirota bacterium
GGGGAACGAGCTCCGGAGTCTCCCGCAGGATTGAGGCCATCCTCCCGATATCCAGGGTGTGGAAAAGATGTTCCCCCAAAAGAAGTGCCACCAGGAAGAAGCCGTCTCCAAGTCTGTGGATCACGAAGGTCTTGTGGGAGGCCATGACGGAGCGGGTCCGGAACCTGTTGTGGGACATCAAAAGGGAAAGGCCAAGACTCATGAGCTGCCAGAAAAGAAATAGGAGCAGGAGATTTCGGCTGGTCACCAGGAGAAGAAGAACACCGGTCTCGATTCCGATCAGGGCGAAGAAACGTCCATAATTCGGCTCGCCCAGAAGATAGCGCAGGGAGTATGTCTGAACCACCGTGCTGACCCCCGTGATCAGAAGTGACATGATCACGGACAGGCGATCGAGTTCCCAAAAGGGATGCCCGGAAAGTCCGGAAAGAGAAATTGGAAGACCGAAATCGACCGGCCCCTTTGACACAATCCTCACGAGAAACCAGAGTCCTAAGAGGAAGGCCATGGCGGTGGGGACAAGAGAGAGGAAGGCCCGCCGGGGGGAGCGCCCCGAGGAGAGCCATTCGGCTACGAACAGGACGGACCCTCCCAGGAGGGGAAGGCCGGGAACAAGCAAGGCAAGTTCGTTTTGCATTTGGACTCCCTCCTTTCCCCGGAACCGGTAGGACCGGAATTCCAGAACGCGGGCTGTGCCTTCCCAGTCGTTTCCGCTTTCCGCGAAGGCAGGGACGAAAGAGGTTATCTAGGAGATCAGACAGGATTGGAACGGAAGCTGAGACCGGGGAAAGCCTCCTCGAACGCCGGAGGGAAGGATGAAAATCATCCTCCCCCTCCCGGACAATTCAGAAACGGCGCTCAGAACCCCCGTGAATTGGTCTTCATCTTCTTCAAAAACTCTGCCAGCTTCATGAACGTTTCAGGTGAGGTGTCGCGAACCGAAAGATTGGCATCCTCATGGCCGGACATGGAGCAATAAGCCAGGGTGTAGCAATCGGTTCCCCCACGGATGATCTTGAGTGCCAGATTCGCCTGATGGCAATGGACTCCCACGAAGAGGCAGGCGTCGATCTTGTTGTGCCAGATGGTCAGGTTCGGGTGGTTCGGATTGATCTCCGTTTCGGGGTCGATCTTCGGGTATTTCGGCCGGTAGTCCGACATAGGGATGATCCGCACGCCGCCTTCGATGGCCGCTTTCTTGATGGCAGCCGCCATGAGGGCGGATTTTTCACTCCATTTCCAGAGAACCAGCGGTCCCGGGAAGAAGGTCGGAACCTTGGCCTGGGCCAGCACACGCGCACTCGCCTCGATCGCCTCGTCCTGAGGAACGATCCGTCCTTCGATATGGCCCTCGCCGGGTTCGGGAAGAACGATTCCCATCATGGCTGCCGCCGGCGGCAGGAAGGCTTCGGGACCTGGCTTCACGCGATAGTTTGACACAGACACACCTCTTCATTCTGTTGTTCGGGAGAGGGTGCACCCCTCCGCCTGGTATTCGCCTGGGAGACATGGCTCAATCCCATGCCGGACCCCTTTTGATACGAAACTGTCTGGAAGCTCCATTCTAAGGGCAGTGGGCCGGATCGTCAAGAACCCTTATTGTCTTTCATTGCCGGAGCTTCCTTCGCCTGTTTCCATCCCTTCGGTCTCCTTATGGGAAAGGAAAGATTTCCTGATTGGACCTTTTTTCCGACAAGGATAGAATGAGCTCAATAACCGAGGGAGGTTCACATGACGTTTGTCCGAAGAATTGTGTCCACGTTGATCCTGTCGTTGTTTCTTCTTCCGACGATGACAGTCCACGCCGAAGACCTTCTCAAACGGGGCAAGAGGATCGCCGAGAAAGGCACCGGATCCCCCGGAAGCGTTGCCTGCATGGAGTGCCATCGCTTAAACGGAGGGGGCATGCCTTCCATCGGAAGTCCCCGGATCGCGGGCCAGGCTTCCGCCTATATCGAACACGAAATCCTGGGGGTCCAGAAGGGAACACGATATGCTCCCGTGATGGCGGGGGTGGTCGACAATCTCTCGAAAAAGGATATCCGCTCGGTCGCCCTCTACTACGCCAGCGTCAGGTCACCCAAGCTTCCGGATGTCTCTCCTCCGGATCAACCTCTTGTGGCCCTCGGAAAACACATTGCACAGAAAGGGCTCTGGAAAAAGAATATCCCTGCCTGCGTCCTCTGCCACGGACCGGACGGCCGGGGAATCCCCCCCCATTTTCCCTATATCGAAGGGCAGAACAAAGGGTATCTCCTCCGTCAGCTGGTCTCCTTCGCCTTTCTTAAACGAAAGGACGACCCCCAGGGGCTGATGCGCGGGATTGCCCGACGTCTGTCCCAGAGGGAGAGAAAAGCGGTCGCCGAATATTTTGCAAGCCTCACTCCTCCTGCCGTCGCCGGCCGGGGGAGATAACCTCGAAGGAGCCACGATGAAAAAAGGAATGCTCTTCCTCACCATGGCCCAGGCAGGACTCCTCTTCTGGGGTGGAGCCTTGGCCTCCCCAGCACGGGCCCAGGAACCGGCCATCTTCCAGCCTCCTCCGGACAGCGAGATTCCCTCCGGTCCCTTCGGGGATCTGGTCAGGAAGGGGGAACTCATCTTCACCCAGACCGGGACATACGCCGGAAAATATGTGGGGAACGACCTGACCTGCGAAAGCTGCCATCTCGACCGGGGCCGCAAACCCTACGCAGCTCCCCTTTGGGCCGCCTATGTGAGCTATCCGCGATTCAGGTCCAAGAACAACAAGGTGAGCCGGCTGGGAGAGCGGATCCAGGGATGCTTCCGGTTCTCGATGAACGGGACCCCTCCGTCCCTGGACAGCGAGACCATCCGTTCCCTGGTGGCCTACAGCTTCTGGATGTCCCGGGGGGCTCCGGTGGGGAAAAAACTCCCCGGACAGGGGATGTATCGCATGGCCCCTCCGGCACTAAAGCCCGATCCCTTCAGGGGCAAGAAGGTCTATGTCGCCCGGTGCGCTCTCTGTCATGGCGCAGACGGTCTGGGAACCACATCCGGCCACGATGTGGCCTTTCCGCCGGTCTGGGGACCCCGGTCCTACAACTTGGGGGCGGGACTTGCGAAGGTCTCGAAACTTGCCGGTTTCGTGAAGATGAACATGCCCCTTTCGAAGGGCGACACCCTCTCCGATCAGGAATCCTGGGATGTGGCGGCCTATGTGGACAGCCAACCCCGACCCGCCGATCCAAGAAAAATCCGTTGATTCTGGCGGGGAGCCGGACTCCCCGCCTCTCCGATTGCCCTCTTTTCCCCAACGCGGTATGATTTGGCGGAGGTTTTTCGCCAATGGCCCGTTTTTCCGTATCCGACACGCCCACACCCAGCCGCCGGAGTCCTATTTCCGTGACCCCTATCCCTTCACTGCCCTTCGACCGGACCGGACTTGAAAGGGCCCGTGCCGAAGTCCGGGGAAGCTCCTTTTTCCGGTCCTTCTCACTCCTCGATGCCCAGGGCCAGCAGGATCTTTTCGATTTCTATGTCTTCTGCCGCCTCGTCGATGACCTGGCCGACGAACCCCGGACAGACATCGATGTGGCGACCCACCTTGCTGCCTGGGCCTTTGCCTTCGAACACGATTTCGCTCCTCCGAGGGGATGGGAAGCCGAGCCATTTTTCCTCAGGATCGTCGAGATATCGCGCCGTCGTGGGATTCCTCCTTCTCTTTATGGCGATATCGTCCGGGGAATGCAGGAAGACCTCACCCTGGTCAGGATCCCTGATCTTCCCGCCCTCGAGCTGTACTGCTACCGGGCGGCCGGCGCGGTCGGACGCATCTGCGTCCCCATCTTCGGTGGGGATCTGGACCGTCTCGCCCCCTATGCCGATCGCCTGGGGGAAGCCTTCCAGCTCACGAACATCCTCCGGGATCTCCGCCAGGACGCAGAGCGGAACCGCATCTATCTTCCCGCCGACCGGATGCGCCATTTCGGAGTCTCGGAAGAGGATGTCCTCTCAGGCCGTTTTCATGCCGGGATGACGGCCCTTCTCGAAGAGATCTGGAGCCGTTCCGAGGAAGACTATCGGGCAGCGGCCGCCCTCCTCTCCGGACCTGAAGACCGCCAGACCATGATCGCCGCCCGGGCCATGGAGACTGTCTACCACGCCATTCACCGGAAGATTCGTCGGTCGGGGTTTGACGTCTACCGGAAACGGATCGGACTCGGACCGGTTGAAAAAGCCCGGGCCCTTTTTTCCTTCTGGAGGGAGACACGGAAGGACCGGGTTCGGATCCGGAGAACGGGATCGTGAGCGGTCGCCCCCGGATCATCGTAATGGGCGGGGGTCTGGCCGGAATCGCGGCTTGCGAGCGCCTTTCCAGAAACCCCTCCCGCCCCTTCGACATCCTTCTCCTGGAAGGCCGCCCCCGCCTGGGAGGGCGGGTCGGATCCTATTTCGATCCGGACATCGGACGGGAGATCGACACAGGCCAGCATCTTTTCCTGTCATGCTACACGGGGACCCTGGCCCTTCTCGAAGCCCTCGGCACCCGATCGGATCTCGTCTTTTACGACCGGCTCTACCTTCCCCTCTGGGACCGGGAACGGGGCCTTCACCCCCTGGACATCCCCGGAAGCGATAATCCCTTAGCCCTGGCCAGCGGCCTGCTTCAGTATGAAGGTCTTCCCTTTTCCTCTCGCCTCGCCTTCCTGACACTTTCGCGGGCCATCCCTCAGGTGGACAACGACGTCGATCACCTGACCGCCCACGAGTTCCTTCAGAGAGCCGGCCAGCCGGAATCGGTCATCGACCGTTTCTGGGAACTGGTCATCCTTTCAGCCACCAATCTCCCCTCGCGCCGGGTCAGCGCCGCCATCCTCGTGCGAATCCTCAAGGAATCTCTCCTGAAGGGGGGAAGCCACTCCCGTCCGGGCTACAATGCCGTCCCCCTCGCGGAGCTTTTTGTTTTTCCGGCGATGAAGCTTTTCGGGAAGCGGGGTGTGACCGTCCGGACCAAGAGGCGCATCGTGGGTTTTTCCGAATCCCAGGGACGGGTGACGGGGGTCTTGACCCCCCAGGAGGAACTTCCCCTCGGTCGCTCCGACCACCTCCTTTCGGCCGTCCCCCCCTGGGCCTTCGAGAAGATCGCCCCGATCTCCCTTCACCAGTCCCCCCTCGTGGACCAGATGAGCCGTCTCTCCTACGCCTCGCCGATTCTCTCCGTCAACCTTCTCTTCACTGAGCCTGTCCACCTGCCCCTCATCACGGGGTTCCACCAGTCCTCCGTCCACTGGATTTTCAACAGGGACGCCATGGAACAGCGTCTGGTCCCCGAGGCCCGCTCCTGGTTCGACTGGTCCTCCCAAGCCGGAGACGATGTCTACCCCACGTGGGTCGCGAGTGCCACCGTCTCGGGCGCCGACGATCTGCTGGGCCTCTCCGACCACGAATTAGGAGAGCTCTGCCTCGAACATGTCAAAAAGATCGATCCGAAAAGCCGGGCCTCCATAAAGAGCGTCCGGGCTGTCCGGGACCGCTTTGCCACTCCCGTCCTCGGTGCAGGCCAAAGCACCCTTCGCCCGGAGGCCCGGACCGCCTTGCCCAACCTCTGGATCGCCGGTGACACGACCGACACGGGACTGCCGGCCACCATGGAAGGGGCGATCCGATCGGGATACCGGGCCGCCGAGCTGATTCTCGAAGCCATGGGAGAACGATGATCGAGCTTGCCAGCTCCTACAGTTACTGCACCAGGGTCGTAGAAAGCCACTACGAGAATTTTCCCGTCGCCTCACGCCTTCTGCCGACCTCCACCCGGCCCGCCATCGCCGCCCTCTACGCCTTTGCACGGGCCGCCGACGACTTTGCCGACGAGGAACCGGACACCGGACGGGCCCTGGAGCTTCTCGCCGGATGGAGAACCCTCCTCTACAAGGCCGCGGATGGCCCGGTGGATCACCCGGTCTTCCGGGCCCTCTCCGACGTGATCGCCCGTTACAGGGTTCCGGTGGAATGGCTCGACCACCTGATCATGGCCTTTGAACGGGACAGGAGAATCATCCGCCACGAAACCTTCGAGGATCTCCTCGAATATTCGGTCCTCTCGGCCAATCCGGTCGGCAGACTTCTCCTCTGGATCCACGGAACCCGCTCCGAATCCCTCTTCGCCCGATCCGATGCCATCTGCACAGCCCTTCAGCTGGCGAACTTCTGGCAGGACATCGCCGTGGACTGGCTCAAGGGTCGGGTCTACGTTCCCCAGGAGGAGCTCCGGGAGGCCGGAATTCCCGAAACGGCCCTGGCCAATCCCCTGAACACGGAGGAATTTCTCTCCCGCGAACAAAGGCTCAAGGACCGCCTCTTCGCCTACACGGCCGGCCTTTTTTCCACAGGCATTCCCCTTCCATCGGCTGTCGGAGGCCGGGTGGGGCTCGAACTCTCCCTCGTCTGGAAGGGGGGGGTCACCATCCTCCGGAAGGGCCGAGATCCCCGGAGGCGCCTTCTCGAACGCCCCGTCCTCACGAAGGGGACCTGGCTTAGGGCCCTCTTTCTCCCTGTCTCCCGCACCACTCTCGACAGGACCCTCCAGACTCTTCCCGACAAGGCCGAAATGGAACGGCTCTTCGAGCGGGGCCGGGCCGTCTATGAGGGGAAGGCCTCCGCTCCGTCCTGAGGCTCCCCGTCACTTGAGCTCCCGAATTGAGCAAGAACGGTGTCGTGGAAGCGGGGCCTGAACTCCCTGATCCGGTTGTTGGTCCGGACCGGGTGGACCCGGTTGGTCAGAAGAACCACGATCCGTTCCTTTCGCCAGTCGATCCAGAGGGAGGTCCCCGCATAACCCAGGTGGCCGATCGAGGCCTCCGGCGTCATGAACCTGCCGCTGGAGGAACCGGGGGTGGGCGTATCCCAGCCCAGCGCCCATTCGATCCCTGGCTTTCGGCTCCTGAAAACGGACAGCCAGGGATCGGGGAAAAACCCACCCCCCAGCCAGGGGCGGGCGAGTTCCCAGACTGCCCGGGCCGACCCGAAAAGCCCCGCGTGACCACAGACGCCTCCCAGAAGACGGGCATGCTCGTCATGAACCACGCCGGTCAGGGGAAGGCCCGACTCCGGGACGATCTCGGTCGAGGCCACAGGAACCCTCCCCTTCCGGACAGACTCTG
Source organism: Nitrospirota bacterium (assembly GCA_021795275.1). The sequence goes on from JAJYPO010000061.1 coordinate 7,125, forward strand.
CCAGGGGAGAGCCGGATGTCAGAAAATCGGCCCCCGCAACCTTCAGTGGGCCAGCAATCTTTTCCCGGTAAAGCCTGTCCAGCGGGGCATTCCACACCTGTTCGAGAACCCATCCCAGGAGCATGAATCCGAAATCGCTGTAGAGGGATTTCTCCCCCCTGGGACCGGCCGGAGGAAGATCGAGGATGAGCCGGAACAACTCCCGTTTCCGGTCTTCGGGGGAGCGGGTGGAGCCCACCCGCTCATACAAGGGGGCCCATGCGCAAAGACCGGCCGAATGGCTCAGAAGCTCCGAGAGCGTTGCACCTCCCGCGAATGTCCCCGCCGCTTCGGGGAGAAGGGACGCGACCGTCATGGAAAGATCGAGCCGGCCCAGGGCCACCGTCTGGAGGAGAAGGCTCCCGGTGACCAGGGGCTTGGTCAGGGAGGCCAGATCGTAAAGGGTCTCCGGGGTGACGGCCGGACCCGGGGGAGGAGGGCTGGTCCGGAGAAATCCTGCCGCCACTTCCCCCCGGATTCTTTCCCGGTCCCCCCAGAGAGCGACTCCTCCCGGAAAGACCCCTTCGGAGACTCCCGTTTCCATGAGCTTCCTCACTTCTTCGATATCCTGTCTCCCTTTCACGCATCCTCCCTTTCCGCTCCCGTTCCCGATTTTTCATGGATTCCGGACCGGCCTCCCCTGTATAATAAACTGTATAATTAAGATGGAACGGCTGGCCCGATACAGTGTTGGAGAACCCGCCCTTTTTGTCCATGGGTCTCTGGTTCTTCATACCCCCTTAGTTTTGCAGAATATCCGGAGGATTTCGACGTGACGACACCCCCCCGCCATGATATCGCCCTGTTCTTCGAACACCAGTTCGGCACTTCCCCCCGTCTTCTCGAGGGTGTGCTGGGATCGGCCATCCTCTCTCAGGCGGTGGACGACGCCGACCTCTATTTCGAATATACCGTCCGGGAACACTACAGCATTGAGGACGGGATCGTGAAAAAGGCTGGCCAGGATGTCAGCCAGGGGGTCGGCGCCCGGATCGTTTCGGGGGAGCGGACCGGTTTCGCCTTTACCGAGGAATTCGACCCGAAGGCCCTGACCCGCGCCGTGGAGTCGGCCCGAAGGATTGCCGACAAGAGTGGAAATTCGGCTCCGGTCTCGGTCTCCCGCCCCGGCCGGCCATCGGCCGATCTCTATCCGGTGACCGATCTCACCCTCGACCGCCCTGTCCCCGAGAAAATCGCCATCCTTGAATCCCTTGACCGACTGGCCCGGTCCGAAAACAGCAAGGTCGTCCAGGTCATGGCTTCCCTGGCCTCCGAGATCAAGACCATCCAGATCGTCAGAAAGGACGGAACCATCGTCGCCGACCGGATTCCCCTGACCCGGATCAATATCTCGGTCATCGCCCAGGAGGGAGACAACCGGCAGACAGGAACCTACGGGTGGGGAGGCCGGACGGACTTTGGCGGGCTGGTCACCTCCGAAAAACTTTCTCACGCGGCCCGGGAGGCGGTCAGGCAGGCCCTTGTGAATCTCTCCGCACGCCCCTGTCCCTCCGGGACGATGAATGTGGTCCTGGGCCCCGGCTGGCCGGGGATCCTCCTGCACGAGGCGATCGGCCACGGTCTCGAGGGAGACTTCAACCGGAAAGGGACCTCGGCCTTCTCCGGACGACTCGGGGAGCGGGTGGCCTCTCCCCTGTGCACCATTATCGATGACGGCACGATCCCGGGACGACGGGGATCCCTCAATGTCGACGACGAGGGGACTCCGACCCAGCGAACCGTCCTCATCGAAAACGGAATCCTCCGGGGCTACCTCCAGGACCGCCAGAACGCCCGGCTCATGGGAGCACGATCGACGGGAAACGGGCGCCGGGAGTCCTACGCCCATCCCGTCATGCCCCGGATGACCAACACCATCATGCTGGCCGGAGAGTCCGACCCGGGGGAGGTCCTCTCCTCCCTTGAACGTGGAATTTATGCTGTGAATTTCGGCGGGGGTCAGGTGGACATCACCTCCGGCAAGTTCGTCTTTTCCATGTCGGAGGCCTACTATGTCGAGAAAGGCAGGATCCTGTATCCGGTGAAGGGGGCAACCCTCATCGGGAATGGTCCGGAGGTCCTGACCAAGGTCCGGATGGTGGGAAACGACATGGCCCTCGACACCGGCGTGGGAACCTGCGGAAAAGACGGTCAGTCCGTCCCTGTGGGCGTGGGGCTCCCCACCCTCCGGGTCGACGGGATCACCGTCGGCGGAACCCACTGACTACAATACGACCCGAACAAGGAGAGTCTGTGAAGACAGCGATCAGGGATTTCGACACCGGACGGGAGGCCGTCTCCCACATTCTGGAGGCGGCCAGACGGGCGGGAGCCACGTCGGCCGATGCCCTCTATGTCTGGACCGACGAAGAAAACGTCACCGTCCGCAAGGGAACCCTTGAAAAGATCCAGGCTTCACAGAGCCAGGGGCTGGGGATCCGTGTCTTCGTGGGCCAGGCCCAGTCGAGCATCTCGACCCGCGATCTCTCAAGATCACACATCGACGAGCTGGTGGCCCGGGCGGTGGCCATGGCCCGGCACACGGCCTCCGACCCTTATGCCGGCCTTCCGGACGAACTCCTTCCCCCCGCCACCGATCCCGAAATCCTCTTTCCCCCGGAAACGGAGATCCCGACCCGGGAGGCTCTCTTCGAGCGGGCCCGATTGGCGGAGGAGGCAGCCCTTGCGCACGACCCCAGGGTCACCAACTCCGAAGGGGCCGATTGCGCCCGTTCCCAGGCCCGGATCGTCTTCGGGAACTCCCTGGGATTTCTGGAAGGATACCGGAAAAGTTCCTACTCCCTCTCCTGTTCGGTGATCGCCACGGAAGGGGATTCGATGGAACGGGACTACTGGTATGTGGTGGGACCTCTCTGGGGGGTGACGAAGGATCCGGAGGCCGTGGGGACGAAGGCTGCGCTCCGGACCGTCTCCCGGCTTCATGCGCGGCGCATTCCGACAGGCTCCTTTCCCGTCCTCTTCGACCCGGAGACGGCCCGGAGTCTGATCGGCCATTTTGCGGGAGCCATCTCCGGTTCCTCCCTCTACCGGAATGCCACCTACCTGAAGGACCGGGAGGGCACACCCGTCATGTCGGAGAAGGTGACCCTCCGGGAGGATCCCTTCATTCCCGGTGGCCTGGGAAGCCGGCCCTTTGACGGCGAAGGGCTCCCCACCCGGCAGAAAACAATCGTCGACCGGGGGAGGCTCACCACCTATCTTTTTGACACCTATTCGGCCCGGAAGCTCGGGCGCCACTCCACGGGAAATGCCGTCCGCTCCCTTTCCGACGGCCCGGGCGTCGGCGTGTCGAACCTGATCGTCACCCCGGGAACCAAATCCCTGGAGGATCTGATCGCAGGCCTCTCCGAAGGGCTCCTCGTCACAGAGCTGATCGGGTTCGGGGTCAATACGGTCACGGGAGACTATTCCCGGGGGGCCTTCGGGTACTGGATCAAGAACGGGACGATCACCCATCCCGTCTCGGAAGTCACCATCGCCGGCACTCTTGATGAGCTTTACCGGGGCATCGTGGAAGTCGGCTCGGATCTTGAGATTCGATCCTCGATCAACACCCCGTCCCTTCTTGTCGAAGGGCTTCGGATCGCTGGAGAATAACGGTGCGGGAGAAAAAGGCCAGAACGTTGGCCCCGATCCACACCCTCCTTGCAGAGCGGTTCAGCACCCGGGCCTTCGATCCCGAACGTCCGGTCCTCTTCGGGACCCTTCTCTCCCTTTTCGAGGCGGCCCGCTGGGCCCCCTCGAGCTTCAACGACCAGCCCTGGCGCTTCATTTTCTGGAACCGGTTCTATGACCCGGACGGGTGGCAGAAGGCCTTCGAATGTCTGACCTCCGGAAACCAGCGGTGGGCCAGGAATGCCCAGATCCTGGTCTCCTCCGTGGCCCGGAACCATTTTTCCCATGACCGTTCCACCAACCGGTGGGGAGGACACGACACCGGCATGGCCACCATGGCCCTCCTCGTCGAAGCCCAGGCCCAGGGTCTGGCCGCCCATGTCATGGGAGGGTTCGACCCTGACACACTCAGGAGGGAATTCGGAATCCCGGAGGATTTCGGGCCCATGGCAATGATCGCGATCGGGTATGCGGGCTCCCCCGACCTCCTCGACCCGGAGCTTGCGGCCCGGGAAGCAGGGGAACGGACAAGGGAATCCCTGGACCGGATCCTCTTCGAAGGAAGCTGGGCCCAGCCTGTCCGGGACAGAAAGAGTCCCCCCTCCGTCTAGGTCCCGACACCGCAGGAGCGGCCCTTCTCCCTGGCAAGCTCCGGATCAGGGCTCCTTTTCAAGCGAAATCCTGACCCCGATCGCCCCCTTGATGTCCTTGAAAAACGGTTGATCGAGCCTCGCTGCGCTGGGATTTTCCGGCCAGGGGTCCCGGACAAGAAAATACTGGATCTCTTTTCGTCCATTGACGACTTTGTACTTGGCGGCCGTGACCACGACCGCATGGCCGATCTTGTTGCCGGTCTTTAGAGCCAGGATGACGGGATAGTTCAGGTAGAGATCCTGGAGGATCTGTTCGCCGGAGGGCTCGAGGAAGGCCGTGACCACCACCTTTTTCCCCTCGTAGACGG